>DVDT01000114.1 GCA_015296085.1 Trichormus sp. M33_DOE_039
CTCTATTGCTTTTAGCAAATCATCGCTTTGTATCATTGGAGACAACAGGGAAAAATCTTTGAGATGCACTACAGTTTACTTTCAGTCTTGATTACAACCCTTAATTTACACAACTTTGCGCCTTAACTGAACCGTATTGACACTAAACCCAGTAGCAACACAAAATATGACGATGTGTTCAAGTTATATCATTAGATAAGTTGTCTATCTTATTCGGAAAATACTGATTTCTTGAATTTATTTATTTGGTAAAAATTCAAGTCAACACACCGTAAATTTACATTAAATTGACAAAAGTCTATTTCATAGGTTGATAGTTTTGTAAAGATATAGTGAATAGATTAAACTTATATTACCCATCTGCTCAAAAAACATATCAGTTCGACACTAATTTATATAAAGTATCTTTAAAATTAAAACCTCCCCAGAATGGAGAGGTGTCAGCGTGATTATTTTGATTTTCAGGTAAATGACCGATAATTAATTTTGGCAGTGAATACCTTTGTTTAACAATGTCAACTCTTTTGATGATTGAAACTGCTTTTTGAAGTATTTAACTACCAAGTTATTAATAAAAGAGAACTTTGTGAGGGATATGAACCTCACAATTTTGTAAACCCGGTATTAGTAATGATTTAGGTTAATTCCAGCTTCTTTTGCCATTGCTTCTATCCCTCTCTTCTCTAGGGTTTTGATGGCTTTAGTAGACAGTTTTAGTTTTACCCAACGATTACCACCAGGCCACCAAACGCGCTTGCTTTGTAGATTGGCTTGCTGAAGGCGTTTGGTGCGACGGTGAGAGTGAGAAATTGCAAAGGCGTTGTTTGCTTTTTTACCGGTCAGTTCACAACGGCGGGACATATTAACTTATCTCCAGATAGAGAATTGAAGTACAACCTTTCTATTTTAGAAGCTCAAGCGCGAATATTGGGGTAAGAGTTGCTGGAATGTTTGATAATTCTTACAAAAAGCAGATAAAAACGTATAGAGTTTGCTAGTAAGCACCTCAAAGCATGAGGTGCTTAAGTGCTTACTACGTCCTGATAATTACTTGCTGGCTTGTTCTGTCAGTTTAGTCAGCACTTCATTTGATCTCTCAACAAAAGATTTCATTCCTTCAGCATCAAATCCTTTTTGAGACATCAGTGCTAGATCATAAACATGTTGACAGATGAGATTCACTAGTGGATTTGTTGTTGACTGTCCATCACCTTGAATAATACTACCTTGATTCAGATTAGCTAGATTTTGGATGAGGGGGTGGGCAGTGTTTACTAGTAAAATGTGATCTTCGGGAAACTCTGCATTCTGCTGCTGCATCATGGCGTTCATGTCCCGCAGACGGCGCAGAATTTCTGGTAACAGCACCATTGCTGGTGGTGTTCCTTGGGGATCATCAGACTTTAAGGCTTCGGTGCGAATGTTGACTTTGGGTTTATTGAGAGATGTTTGAAATAACTCTTTGATAACTTCACTCTTGGTTTTATTAGTGGTGGGGTCAACTATTTCGCCGGCTTTGTCTTGGTCAAAGAGGGTATTATCTAAATCTGAGTCTACCCGTGTGAATTTGACATCGTTGTATTCCCGTTCTAGGAAATTGATAAAGTGGGTGTCAATGAAGGAGTCCATAAACAGAACTTCCAAGCCTTGGTTTTTGTGGAGTTCTATATAAGTGGCTTGGGTAGCCTCATCGGTACTGTAGAAGACGCGGTTTTCATGACGTTCTTTGTTGCGTTCTAAGTATTCTTTCAGAGTAGTATATGGACTACCAGAGGTAGCTGGTTTGACATCTTGCCAAACATCTCCCTCTTCTGCCTGGACTTCGACTACTGGAGTTGTTACAGTTGGTTGCTCAAATTTAGCAGTACTGCGGAAGATAATGATTTCTTCGACTTGTTTTTTAAATTTCTCGTCGTTGAGAACGCCGAATTTTACAAAAGTACCGAGGTCTTTCCACGCACTGATGTATTGTTCACGGTCTTCGCGGTAAAGTTCTTTGAGTCTGTCACCGACTTTCTTAGCTATATAATCGCCGATTTTGCGGACTGTGCGATCGCCTTGCAATGCACTGCGAGATACGTTCAGGGGAATATCTGTACTGTCGATCACACCCCGCATTGGCATGAGAAATTGAGGAATAATTTCGTCGCAGTTATCGCTAACAAAAACTTGGTTACAGAATAATTTAATTTGCCCTTTGGTCACATCTACATCAGGGCGCATTTTGGGAAAATACAGAATCCCGTTAATGATAAAGGGATAATCGGTATTTAAATGTACCCACAGTAAAGGCTCTTCTTGGAAAGGATACAAATAGCGATAGAACTCTAGGTAATCTTCTTTTGTTAGGTTAGTGGGAGATTCTCGCCAGGGTGCTTTTTGCTGGTTTAATACTTCACCATCTAGTTTGATGGGAACTGGCATGAAGTCGCAGTAAGTCTTGACAAGATTTTTAATTCGAGCAGGTTCTAAATATTCTTCCTCGTCTGGTAGTAGACTCAGAGTGATTGTAGTACCGCGAGTTGTGCGAGAGGATTCCTCTAGGCTGAATTCTGGTGAACCATCACAAGTCCAGTGAACTGCTTGCGCGCCTTCTTTGTAGGATAGGGTATCAATTTCTACCTTTTGCGCCACCATGAAGGAAGAGTAGAAACCTAAACCAAAATGACCGATTATCGGTTGATCTGCTTTACCTTGATATTTGTGAATAAACTCTTCGGCACTGGAGAACGCCACCTGATTGATATATTTTTTGACTTCTTCGGCGGTCATGCCAATGCCATTATCGGTAATGGAAAGAGTTTTTTTGTCTTGATCGATTGCAAGTTGAATTTCTGGCTCTTCCACTTCTCCCGCATATTCGCCAGCACGAGATACCATTTTCAGCTTTTGAATTGCATCTACGGCGTTAGATACAAGTTCCCGCAAGAAAATTTGATGGTCTGAGTAAAGCGATTTCTTGATGATCGGGAAAATATTTTCAGTATGAATAGTGATAGTGCCTTGTTCTAGCATGATTGGTAATTCTTCGATGTTAGTATCTGAATTTATGTTTTTGGCAAATGAACACTAACCCTCTACATTGGGGGGTCAGGATGGACAATACGGAAGGGCATTATACCAATTAGAATTTTAAAGGCATATCTTAGGCGATCGCTTCTACTTTTTAGGATTGTTTGCCCTATAGAAATGATTCGGATTTCCCTACTCAGTAATGTATTTTATTATTTTTTAATAAAATTAGACCTTATATACAGCTAAGTTGAGTTAGCTTTTTAGCCTATATTGGAATCTGCTTAAATAGTAAGAAAATTGAGGAAAGGTAATTTTTAATAGTGCTATGAATAAAAGTCTTCTCTGTTTTATCAGAGATGGATCATTAATAATAGCTTTCCAAAGAAATTGGATAGTTAAGTAGCTTTTCTGCGTTTTCGGATGGGCTTCTAAAGCTTTAAAAGTTAAATATCGATATAAGTAAGCAATGCTACGCTTTTTTAAGCTTTGCAAGGATTCAGCCTTTTGATGCGAAAAAGCGCGCTCAATTACTATTAGTGATGCTGATTCCTGCCTTGTAAGATTTGTAGACATAGAACTACATGATAATCTATACAATATCTGTACTTCTGAAACAGCAGCAAACTTGTAAATAGCTGCTAGACGTAACCACATTTCCCAATCTTCAGCAGCCGCAAGTGACTCATCAAAACCGCCCACACTGGTTAAAGCTTCTCGACGAATTAAAGGGTTAGACCCGTTTTCTAAAAAATTATATATAAGTAATTTACTATAAACATCCCCACTATTTGTGACTCGTCTACCTGATTTTACCACTTTACCATTTTCATCAATATAATCAGTCCAGCTATAAGCTACAGATGTATCCTCTGAAGAAAGAAGGCTTTTTAGTTGACTTTCTAGTTTATTCTGTGTCCAAATATCGTCAGCATCAATAAAAGATATAAATTCACAGTTAGCATGAGATAAACCTCGATTCCTGCTAGCAGCTAAACCAGCATTTGGGTAAGAAAACACCTGTAATCGTGAATCATCTATACTTTCAATGATATTTAAGGTTGAATCTGTTGAACCATCATTGATAATTATGATTTCTAATAATGAAAAAGTTTGAGCTAGAACAGATTTAACAGTTTCTCCTATAGTTTTTTCACCATTATAGACAGGAATAATCACAGAGATCTTTGGCTTCATATTCAGAATAATAATTTATTCAAGAGATCATTGCCTAATAAATTTTGCAATTGTTTTATTGAGATAATTTTTAGAAAATACCTAGGAAGTTTTTTCATATCCTAGAAAAGTGCTGGTATTAAAAATACTAGTAAATTTAGCGAACAACATCACCACTACTTTAGGAGGTAAGAAAGTCATTATCATAAGTTTGATAAATGATTTAAAAGTGATCGGCTTAAGCATAAGAGATGGATCAGTCTTAATAGCTGTAGTAAGAATCCTGATCGCTTGTAAAGTATTATGTTTCCCTGGGGATGCTTCTAAAACTTTATAGCTTAGATATTTATATAGATTCGCCACACTATGTTGTTTAAGATGCTGTAAACATTCAGCTTTTTTATCAGCAAAAGCGCGTTCAATAACTTGTAAGTTCGATTTTTCAAGTCCTATAATGTCAGATGACATGGAATTATCAGAAATACGATATAAAACTTGTGGCTTGGGTACAACAGTAAAATGATAATTTGCTGCTAGACGTAACCACATATCTGTATCTTGCGCATTACTCAACTTTTCATCAAACCCACCAACAGATAAGAAAGCACCTCTGCGAATCATGACGTTAGAACCATTACCAATAAAATCATCTAGCAGAAATTTATCATAAACATCTCCTGTGTGCTGAACATAAGAACAGTTACGTAAAAATTTGCCTGTTTCATCTACACACTTTGTCCAGCTATAAGCTACTGCGGCTTGAGGATTTTCTATTAAAGCGTTATATTGTGCTTCTAATTTATCAATTGTCCAAAGATCATCTGCATCTATAAAAGTTATAAATTCACCTTCAGAGTGAAGAAAACCTCGATTGCGATTAACTGCTACATTTGCTTTAGGGTAGGAAATTTTTTTTATACGTGAGTCTTGAAAAATTGAGATGATATCTAAAGTTGAATCTGTAGAACTAGCATTGATAATAATTAATTCTAAATCAGTGAATGTCTGATTCAGAACTGATTGGATAGTATCTTTGATAGTGTTTTCACCATTAAATACTGGAATAATTACTGATATTTTTGGCATGGAATTATGATGCTAATTTTGCGTAAAATGCCAAGTCATATCCTACTAATAAATACATGATTGAATCATCAGTATAATTTCATAGTTTTCTGCCATTTAACCCAACTTAAATAAAAAGGACTAATAAAGGTAGCAGTAAGTCTCTCTAACTCGCACATAGCAACTAAGTCATTTTCAAACCTAGTATAATAAAAAATATAATATAGTACTAGTTTGAACCCGTCATTTATTAAGTACAACAAAGAACAAAAAGGCCTCTGCCACTTTTTAAGTAATAACATTCTTATGTGATAACGACTTAAACCAATACCACTCATCAAAGAAATTAAGTATTTCTTTTCTATTCTCCAGTAGGGAATAATATGCTCAATCACCATCGTCGGATTATACCAAATCTCCCAACCTGCTTGATAAATATAGGACATCGCTTCAGCGTCTTCACCTGCTAGCATTGATGACCCGACTCTACCCACTAGAAAAAGACGATTGGGTACATGATTTTGCCAGACTTGACGACGTACAACTAAACCAGCACCAGGGGGTAATCCTTTCTTATGAGGTTCATATAACATAGGGTATGAACCTCTTTCGTTAATAGCAAGGTAAAAAATTATTGATTTGAGTTTTTCTGATGGTTCGACTTCAAACAATCCATGAATCTGACTAGAGTATGCACCTGCTCTCGGATGTTCTATGCCAAATTTATATGCTGAGAATACCCAGTTAACCGCAGGTAAATTATCATCATCTAAAAACCCAACTAATTCACTTTTAGCTTCTTGAATCGCTTTATTTCTAGCAAAAGCTAACCCTTGTTCAGCTTCAAAATAATATTGTATTGATAACCGATCAGACCACTTATTTTGGTAATCTTTGACAAATTCTGCTGTACCATCTGTACTATTATTATCAATAATAATAATTTCCCAATTTATGTCTTTTAAACAGATTTGATGATGTAATCGGTCTAAAACTTTGGGCAAACGGTTGACACCGTTATAGGTAGGTATTGCTACGGTAAAGTCAACAGACATAATCAACTCAAAATTGATATCAAGACCTTTAGTAGTCTTATTATTCCCACCTGCTTATCAAAAAATTATTTGTTACTAAAATTCACAATCATTGAAAGCTAGTTTTTAGTGCATTTGTACTATAATCCGAATTTACAGGAATACCAATTTTAAATAAAGTCAGGAAAAATCAAGCAGGATACAGAAGGCTTGCTGTTGAGGAAAATAATGAATCTATTGCAAGGATGCTTTCAATTAATATCAATGACTTTTCAGGGAAGGAAAAATCTGTTGCTTTATTTTTCTTCCCCAAGGTTTTTGAAAATTTAAATAGTCTACTAACAGACTATGTCATAACTTGTGGAGATGACAGTTTAATTGGCAATTTATTACTGAAGGTCAACCCATTTTCAGTCTTATCTATGTAAATGGTGTCTCCAGCGATAAAAGTGTTCTCTAGCAACTTTGTAGCAATGGGATTTTCGATCTCTCGCTGAATGGATCTTTTTAGAGGACGTGCGCCATAAACTGGGTCATAACCACGTTCGACTAAGAACTCACAAGCGGCTGCGGAAATTTCAAAGGAAATTTTTTGTTCTCGTAGCAGATTTTCCACACGCTTGAGTTGAATGCGGATGATGTGCTGCATTTCAGAACGGCTGAGGGTGTGGAAGAGAATTTTTTCATCAACGCGGTTGAGAAATTCTGGACGGAAATGCGATCGCAAAGCATCCATAACTCTTTCCCGCATGGTCTCATACTGAGAATCATCACCAGACACATCTAATATATATTCGCTACCAATGTTACTGGTCATAACAATCACAGTGTTACGAAAATCTACTGTTCTGCCCTGGGAATCAGTAATTCTACCATCATCCAATACCTGTAATAAAATATTGAATACATCTGGGTGCGCTTTCTCTACTTCATCCAAAAGTATTACTGAATAGGGATGACGGCGAATAGCTTCAGAAAGTTGGCCGCCTTCTTCGTAGCCTACGTAACCTGGAGGCGCACCCACTAACCGTGAAACTGAATGTTTCTCCATATACTCAGACATATCGAGGCGTACTAAAGCCTCGTCGGAATCAAAGAGAAACTGGGCTAAGGCACGAGCAAGTTCGGTTTTACCTACACCAGTCGGCCCCATGAACAAAAATGAACCGATGGGGCGGTTGGGTTCTTTCATCCCAGCACGGGCGCGACGGATAGCGGCGGAAACTGCTTCTACGGCTTCCTTTTGTCCGATGACGCGCTGATGTAGATGGCTTTCTAATTGCAGTAATTTTTGTCTTTCTGATTCCAGCAGGCGATTGACTGGGATACCTGTCCATTTGGCGACGATTTCCGCGATGTCGGCTTCGGTGACTTGTTCCCGCAGCAGAGTAGAACCTTGGCTTTGTAATTCTAACAGCTTCGCTTCTTTAGACTCGCGATCGCGCTGTACCCCTTCTAATTTGCCATACTTCAATTGAGCTGCTTTATTCAAATCATAGGCGCGTTCCGCCTGGTCAATCTGCACACGCAAGGCTTCTTCTTCTTTCTTTAAAGCACTAATAGCTTCTAAAAGCTGCTTTTCGCCTTGCCATTGGTTAGTTAAATCCTGCTGTTTTTCTGTTAAATTGGCAATTTCTGATTCAATACGTTCCAAACGCTCTCTCGTTTGGGTGGGAACTTTTTCTTCTCCTGCTAGAGAAAGCTTTTCCATTTCTAGCTGCATCAGGCGGCGGTCAATGGTTTCTAAATCTGATGGTTTGGAGGTAATCTCCATTTTTAATTGGGCTGCGGCTTCATCTACTAAGTCTATGGCTTTATCTGGTAAAAAGCGGTCAGCAATGTAACGGGCTGATAAAGTCGCTGCCGCCACTAAAGCTGAGTCAGAGATTTTCACATTGTGGTGGACTTCATAGCGTTCCTTCAGACCCCGCAGAATAGATATTGTATTTTCCACACTGGGCTGGTCTACAAATACCTGCTGAAAACGGCGTTCTAGGGCTGCGTCTTTCTCAATAAACTTGCGGTATTCATCTAATGTTGTCGCCCCAATGCACCGCAGTTCGCCCCGCGCTAACATGGGTTTGAGTAAATTCCCTGCATCCATTGCCCCTTGTTGATTTGAGCCTGTACCGACAACAGTATGCAGTTCATCGATAAATAAGACAATTTGACCGTTGGATTCTGTAACTTCCCGGAGAACAGCTTTGAGGCGGTCTTCAAATTCACCCCGGTATTTAGCTCCAGCAATCAAACTACCGATATCTAAAGAGATGAGTTGACGGTTTTTGAGAGATTCCGGGACATCACCATTAATTATGCGTTGAGCTAAAGCTTCGGCGATCGCAGTCTTACCCACCCCAGGTTCACCAATTAATACTGGGTTATTTTTACTCCGGCGAGATAAGACCTGAATCACACGGCGAATTTCATCATCTCGCCCAATTACTGGGTCTAGCTTCCCAGACTTCGCTTGTTCTGTTAAATCCCGACCAAATTTTTGTAGGGCTTCATAGCGAGATTCTGGATTTTGATCTGTCACCTTTTGACTACCGCGAACTGCCTTAATACTTGTTTCTATTTTGATACTGTCTACGTTAAAACCTTTCAGTACCCGCCTACCAACACGCTCATCATCAGTCAGAGCTAATAAGATATGTTCTACTGAGATGTAGCCATCTTTCATTTTTGCTCTAATTTCTTCAGCGCGGTCAAGCATAGTATCTAAACTACGACCGAGGTAAAGCTGATCACTTTTGCCCACTTTCGGTTGACGTTGGGTAAAAGCTTCTAGTTGTTGTTGTAAGCGGATGGGATCGACTTCTGCACGAGCCAAAATCCGCATTGCTAAACTTGTAGGATCTTCTAATAGCGCGAGAATTAAATGTTCAACATCTAGTTGCTGTTGTTGATATGCACGAACTATGTCCTGAGATTTAACAATTGCTTCCCAGACTTTATCAGTAAATTTATTAGGATCTGTAGGCTGCATCTTTACGATTCTTGAGGTGTAAATTTAAGATTTTGTAGTTTTAAGGTAAAAATTCCGTGATGAGGAAGGAAGAGGCTCGATGTTAGCATTGTTACGCAGCACTTTTTCCAATTTCTACTCCTCAATCAGTAATTCAAATATTTTCAGTGTGTATCCGTGTATTTATGTTGCGGCAGCCAGGGATATAGCAACTAAGTTATAGTTTGACCCACTTACCTATTTCCTAATTTAAAACGAAAACACCATCATGAGGTGACTTTGCCAAATGGTATTCGAGAAAATCTTTAGTTTGGTAGACAGGAAAATGGGGAATGGGGAATGGGGAACGAGAAATGGGGAAAGCAGGAGAGCAGAAGTGATTTTACCCAATTCCCAATGCCCAATTCCCCAAATTACTTAGTTAAGAGTTGTTCTGATGATTCCTGTTTTTGTGCTTCATTTTGAGTTTTGAGTTGAATTAACTCAATTTTGTAGCCGTTTGGATCTTCTACAAAGGCAATTACCGTAGAACCATGTTTCATTGGCCCTGGTTCTCTGACTACTTTACCGCCACGATTTTTAATTTCTTCACAGGTAGCGTAGATATCATCTACACCAATGGCAATGTGACCGTAAGCATTCCCTAGTTCGTATTTGTCTACACCCCAGTTGTAGGTTAGTTCTATGACTGTGTTATCGCTTTCGTCCCCATAACCGATAAACGCTAAAGTAAATTCCCCACTGGGATAATCTTTTTGTCGCAGTAACTTCATCCCCAGAACATCGCAGTAAAATTTCAAAGACTCTTCCAGGTTGCCCACTCGCAACATTGTATGAAGTAAACGCATAATTACCTTTGGTTTTGGCTCTGTAAAATGTGGATTTCTGCCAACATTGTACAGAGGGATTGGTTATGAGGCATGAGGCATGAGGCATGAAGCATTGGGATTTCACCGAGAATTCTCTGTTTCCCTATTTTGTCTAATCACAATGGAATAATCGAAAGAGTTTTGACTCTTTTTGTACCTTTTGGTGGGAAGAAGCGGAAAGTATGGCGAGTAATGACGGGATTTGCTGTTCTAGTCAGGATTTTTTCGGTCAGATGAATATCTAAATCTTTCGATTGACCTGCGAGTTGGACTTGGTTGATGGTGGCATTTTGGGGATTGACAAAGGTGCTGAGGACAAATCCTTCGCTGGGTTCTTTGTAGTCATAAACATAAAATTCTTCACCGTCAACTATGCGTCTACTGCCTTTAAGCTCACTCCCACTCAAGCCAAGGTATGTCAAAACGTTTTTCTCTGATAAATTACCAGCCGTCACAATTTTTCTATCTTCTTCTGGAAATTCTAGGGAGGCGAAGGCAGAAATTCCTACTAAAACCCAATCTCCTGAATCTTTAAAGTCTGGGTATGACATAACGGTGTATTGTTTCAAATCAGCTCGATAAATCCAAACTTGTTTGCCATCAGAAACTACTAAATTCCCAGTTTTAGCTGGCTTACCTGGTGTTGTATAAGCGATTTCTGCCCGAAACTTTCTCCACGATTGACTAATGATTTTACTCTGGATGTAAATTGTTGTTTCACTACCTTGACTACCAACTATGAATTTGGTTTGAGACGATGTTTGATAGCGATCGCTCCGCCAAAAAGCAGACATAGTTTTGGCTAGTAAATTTAGATTTAAAGGTTCTGTTGCTTGACTGATATTAGTTGTGTAAGTCGCATGTTGCTTTGATGTAGGGAATTGTACAGCTTCAGCACCTCCCCCTAATATTGCTAATAAGCTGACAAAGGCGATCACTTTCAATAAATATTTCATCGGTATTTCTCACTTTTATTGTTACAAATTATTCTTCCCTAATTGCTCCTCATCACTGAGCATCTTTTCATTTCAGGAATAGAAACAAGACTGTTCTGTTTTCTTGTTGCTTGTTCCCTTTTGAAAACTATTGACTATTGACCAACAAATAATCCAAAATCCAAAGTCCGTCTATTCGACATCAATATCCAATCTCTGGAAATCTTCATTTAATCTCAGCCAATAATTCGTCTGGGCGCATATGCTAGCGATGGGGTTGAGCTACTAGACTGTGTGCAATCAACGGTAAGAAGGAGTAAAAACTAATGAGTAACATTCTAGATACTGCGATCGAGGCAATTGTAGCCCGTGAAATTCTCGACTCACGCGGTAGACCAACTGTTGAAGCCGAAGTACATTTGCTAAGTGGTGCTGTAGGGCTGGCACAAGTTCCTAGTGGTGCTTCTACTGGTACTTTTGAAGCTCATGAACTACGAGATCAGGATAAAAGCCGTTACGGTGGTAAAGGGGTACTCAAGGCAGTACAAAACGTCAATGAAGTATTTGCCCCGAAATTATTAGATTTAGATGCCCTCAATCAAGAACTGATAGACCGCACAATGATTGCGCTGGACGGTTCGGCGAATAAATCTAACTTAGGAGCAAATGCGATTTTAGCAGTCTCCCTGGCAGCAGCAAGAGCTGGGGCTGAATCTTTGGGGATTCCTCTGTATCGCTATTTGGGCGGCCCTTTGGCAAATTTGCTTCCTGTTCCTTTGATGAATGTGATTAATGGTGGGGCGCACGCTGCTAATAACGTAGACTTTCAAGAGTTTATGATTGTCCCCATTGGTGCATCTTCATTCCGGGAAGCATTGCGCTGGGGTGCAGAGGTGTTTGCTACCCTCAGCGAAGTTTTGCATGACAAGGGTTTACTGACTGGTGTCGGTGATGAAGGTGGTTTTGCACCTAACTTAGAATCGAATCAAGTCGCGTTGGAATTATTGGTAGCTGCGATTGAGAAAGCTGGTTATAAGCCAGGGGAACAAGTGGCTTTGGCTTTAGACGTAGCTGCTAGTGAGTTTTACAAGAATGGGCAGTATGTCTATGATGGTAAGCCTCATGCACCTACAGAGTTTATTGATTATTTAGCGCAGTTGGTTGACCAATATCCGATTGTCTCCATCGAAGATGGTTTACACGAAGAAGATTGGCAAAATTGGCAATTACTCACCCAGAAGATTGGTTCAAAGGTGCAGTTAGTAGGGGATGACTTGTTTGTAACTAATGCTACTCGCTTACAAAAAGGCATCCAAGAAAAAGCCGGGAACGCAATTTTGATTAAACTCAACCAAATCGGTTCTTTGACTGAGACTTTGGAAACAATTGACTTGGCAACTCGTAATGGTTTCCGGTCAGTAATTAGCCATCGTTCTGGTGAAACCGAAGATACCACAATTGCCGATTTAGCCGTCGCCACCCGTGCAGGTCAAATCAAAACAGGTTCTCTGTGTCGTAGTGAACGGGTAGCTAAATATAACCGCTTACTCCGCATTGAAGATGAATTAGGCGATCGCGCTGTGTATGCTGGGGCTGTAGGTTTAGGGCCGAAGTAGGAATTAGGGACTGGGGAATGGGTAGCGAATTCTTCCTAAGTACCCAATCCCTGATCCCCAATCCCCAATCACGGATAAAACCCCAACTTTGGCAACCCTAATGTTTCTTCCCAGCCCATCATAATGTTGAGGCACTGAATTGCTTGACCCGCCTGGCCTTTGATTAGGTTGTCAATGACTGACATGACAATCACTCGGCCAGTTCGCGGGTCAACCTCTACACCCATGTAACAAACATTACTACCACTTGCCCACTTAGTTTGGGGATAAACTCCAGTTTCACAAATTTTCACCCAAGGGGAATTGCGATAAAAAGCTGTATAAATTGTAGTTAAATCATCTCCCACAAGACCAGGATCTCGGAGTGAGGCGTATACCGTTGCCAATATTCCCCGCACCATCGGCACAAGGTGGGGTGTAAACTGCACTGTAACTTCATGGCCTGCCAATTCGCTACAAATTTGCTCAATTTCTGGCGTATGACGGTGACGAGCGACACTATAAGCAGCTAAAGAATTATCGGCTTCTGCTAATAATAGATGAGTTTTTGCTTCTCGACCAGCACTTGATGCACCAGACTTAGCATCAATAATCGCTGTCTCAGGGACGATTAAGCCTTGTTTGAATAAAGGCAAGAGTGCTAAAAGACTAGCTGTAGGATAAGCACCAGGACAGCCAACTAGCTGGGCATCGGCGATGCGATCGCGATAAAGTTCTGGTAATCCGTACACAGCATTAGCTGCTGTAGGGTGGTCACTCCGCTCATTACCATACCAACTAGTATAGGTTGCCAAATTCCTGAATCGATAATCTGCACTGAGATCCAGTACCTTACACCCTTTCTCTATCAATACTGGTGTCAATTGGCAAGCTAGACCATTTGGCAGTGAAAGAAATATTACCTCACAGCGTCGGGCAATGACTTCTGGATCTATTGCCTCAATAGGCAATTTCACCGCATGAATCAGATGAGGGTAAACAGATGCAAACGACTTACCTGTACTGTTATCTTCACCTAAATAAACTAGTTCTACTTCTGGATGCTCCATTAGTAATCTTACTAGTTGCACTCCACCATAGCCTGACGCGCCAACAATTCCAACGGGTACGCGTCTAAAATTACCCATGATCTCAAATCCTCATTCGCTTTTGGTTAATCTGTCGTTATCTATGAACTACTAGCTACCAGAGGCGAAAATGACAAAACACCACAGAACACAAGCACATAAGCAATTAAAAATTCCAACTTCAAAATTAAGAAACTAAACCACAGCTAGACCCCTAAACCTCCCTAATTTTCCCAAAGCAAAACATATTCCCCATGACAACGAAACATTGCTAGTTTATATCTCTGCTGCACAAAGGAGCTACAATCTACAATAAGAAATTATTAAAAAAATTTACGATTACTAAATTAACGCCGTGTTCAACTTAACTCAAGCTCCACTTTTAATTTCTTTCCTGCCCTAACTCCCCAGGAAGCAAGCTAGAACCTTACACTCACACTCCAACTCTACTTTGATAAGTGTAGGCCTTTCATCAAGGAATGAGTGATGACTGTACAACCAGCATCACTTATGCCTTTAACTCCCGGCAAAGTGTAAAAAAACACCCCTACACCCACTCCCTACACCCTATTCTCTACTCCCTTTTTATGTTTGATTCTATTGATGCTGCCTTGACAGATCTCAAGGCTGGTCGCGCCATTGTAGTGGTAGATGACGAAAATCGAGAAAATGAAGGCGATTTGATTTGTGCAGCGCAATTTGCTACGCCTGACATGATCAATTTTATGGCAGTGGAAGCCAGAGGTTTGATCTGTTTGGCTATGACAGGCGATCGCCTGGATGAACTCGATTTACCATTGATGGTGACAAACATCACAGATCCTAACCAAACGGCTTTTACAGTCAGTATTGATGCTAGTCCACATCTAGGTGTATCTACTGGAATTTCTGCTGAAGACCGCGCCCGTACTATTCAGGTATCTCTCAACCCAGCCACCAAACCTTCAGATTTACGCCGTCCTGGGCATATTTTCCCATTGCGGGCTAGGGCTGGTGGTGTCCTCAAACGTGCAGGACACACGGAAGCGGCTGTGGATTTATCTCGATTAGCAGGACTATATCCAGCCGGGGTGATTTGTGAAATTCAAAACCCTGACGGCTCAATGGCGCGTTTACAGCAGTTAATAGATTATGCAAAGCACCACAATCTCAAAATTATCAGCATTGCTGACTTAATCAGTTATCGCCTGAAACACGATCGCCTAGTATACCGTGAAGTGGTGACTAGGCTGCCTAGCCAATTTGGTCAGTTTGACATTTACGCCTATCGCCACACCTTAGATAACACAGAACATGTTGCCATTGTCAAAGGCGACCCCGCTAACTTTAAAGATGAGGCAGTGATGGTGCGGATGCACTCAGAATGTCTCACAGGTGATGCTTTGGGTTCTTTGCGGTGTGACTGTCGGATGCAGCTACAAGCTGCACTGAACATGATTGAAAAAGCTGGTCAAGGTGTAGTTGTCTACCTCCGCCAAGAAGGACGAGGAATTGGCTTAATTAACAAGCTCAAAGCCTACTCATTACAGGATATGGGGCTGGATACAGTAGAAGCAAACGAGCGTTTGGGATTCCCCGCCGACCTGCGAGACTACGGGATGGGAGCGCAAATGCTGATGGATTTGGGGGTGAAAAAAATTCGCCTGATTACCAACAATCCCCGCAAGATTGCTGGGGTTAAAGGTTATGGGTTGGAAGTAGTTGATCGCGTGCCGTTGTTAATTGAAAGCAACGATTACAATTCTTATTACTTAGCGACGAAAGCGAAAAAGCTTGGTCATATGCTGTTACAGACTTACTTGGTAACAGTAGCGATTCACTGGCAAGATGACCCACAATTGGTAACACGCTACGAACGTCTAGAGAAATTACGCCATTTAGCTAGAGGTTATGATTTATTGTTGCAAGAAGAAGCCCGTCCATTAGCGATCGCATTATTTGATAAACCATCGTTAACGGTACACCTGGGTTTTGATCAACCAAAAGTAGCAACTTGTGATTGGTATCAGCAAACTGGTCATCCTTACCTGCAAGCCATTTTGCAAATTCTAGATAATTTAGCCGCCTTACCTTATATTCAGAAACTAGAATTTTTGATTTCTTCTGGTAGTGACCCCTTAAGTAACTTACAAGTCCAACTAGATCGACAGACAATTTCAGACCAGGAGTTACCGTCTATAGTGGGCGATCGCTTGGAGACACAGAAAATTTATAGTTTTACTAAAACAATTGAGGAATAGGGCATTGGATAGTATTGATTACTCCCTTTCCTTCCATTTCTTTTCGCCTGTCTTCTTGACTAACTTAAAATTATCCGCGATCGCACTTCATTAGGTGAAAAGCTATGTCAGAAACTATCCTAGCTGCACCAGATATTCAAGTTCCACCAACCCAACTAGAATTACCATACGATGATGGTGTATCGATGGAAAGCGCACGCCATAAAGCTCAAATGGATTTGCTGATTGATGCTTGAATTCCTTGGTTGGAACGCAGGGTATTACGAATTACGAATGTTCTTGCTTGCTTGATAAACTGGACTTACCTGACGATAGTTATCCAATAAACTCATAAATTTATCAAAATCAAAACTTAAGGGGTCAGCTCGTTGTCCAGAACGGTCTACAGCTTTGTGGGTGGTAATGCGATCGCCTGGCACTTGACTTTGAGCAATTAACCAAGCTAAAGAATGATATTGTGCATCGGTGTAGCCACTATGCGCTGTTAAGAAATTATTCCCACGTCCATCTGGGGGTGTTTCTAAGGAAACATGGTAAGCAAAATTATTGACGGATGGCGGAAAATTAGCACTAGTTTGGACAGTTTCTTCGCCATCTGCACCTAAAAAAACGGAGTTCCCTGCACCAAAAGCCCGATATTCGGGGGGAACAAGATAAATTACAGTTCCATCTAAGGCGATGATGGTATGGTAACTTGCTTGCATGTCTTCATCATCATGAGGTGTTTGAAAGAAATTTACCGCGCTGGAGGCACTATTACTAGTTTCATGAATAACAATAATTGCTTGATGATTTACGGCTAAACCATTAATATCCCTGCTATATCTTGCGCCGTAGTTGCTAGGATCTACCGCCGCAACTAGATATCGGGGTTTGTACTGGGCAAAAGCTGCTGTAGTTTCGTATTTGGGTTTAGTCTGCTGGGGCTTAGGATTAGATTTAAGAGGATTTTGAGACGGTTTGGCGGGGATGTTATTAGATTGTAGCTGCGCCGGGGGGTACTGATTCCAGGCGATCGCATCCGGTTGTGATGTTGTCTCAGTTGTGAGTTTTCTGGCTTCTCCAATTAATAGAGTCGCGCTTAAAGCCACAAATACCAGAGAAATTAATATTACCCTAGTTGCCCAGTCTTTAAACCGCATTTTTTTATTCAGTAATTAGTTAATAATTATCTCAGTATTTTAATTTTAGTCAAAAATATACTAAAAGTAGTAGTTGCAAGGGGAAAATATTAAACATTGTTTTCACATTATTTTTCTCTCCATATATTTATTTAAATGCAGATATTTAGATTTTATAATCTTGCTTTAGATATAGGCTGGATGGAATAGTTTCAACTGACAAGATAAGGAGTATTTTAATTTTTTGGATTAAATAAGCTTTAAAGAACCTAGTCAAGCATCTAATTTAATCGGAATACAATTATGCAATATGAAGTCAAGATTCTAGAACCGACAGATTTGTGGTATTTGCAAAATAATATTAATAAAGAAACCAATAAGTTCTATCATCCTACTAAAACCATTCCTTTTGTTCAGCAAATTGAAATCAGACTCGAAAATTCTGGTGTTGTTATTCAAAAAGGTGCTTTGCACAGATGTGTTGGTAAATTAATTCCCGGTATTTACAAGACTGATAATCGTTTGAGAGATGTTTGGGTATCTCTAATGACGGAGATTGATTATAATGCTCCTGTCTATAAAGGTAGTGGCAACGTGTACCTTGAGCCTAGAGGCAAAGGTAACTTTTTGCATTACACAGCAATTGATATATCAGAGCAAGAACAATGGGAATTTGATGATGGGATATTCCAGTTTTGTTCTGATAACGTGATTTTAGGGACTAAAAAATTAAAGTTTCGCCAAATGACTGGTTCTAGTGACGGGCGGTGGAGAATTGCGATTAAAGCCTTAACTGGTCAAAAAGCTAAAGTTGTTACGGGTACAAGTGCGCCAGCGAGAATTATTGAAATTCACAGGGGTGAAACTGTGATTGCTGACTATGATTTAGTGAAAGGATTCACTAATGGGATTCAAGAGGATTACCGAAAATTAGGACATTTCGGCAAAGGTGGAGGAGAAGGTTATGTTTGGATGTATGAAGGTGAAGGTAAATTATTAGTGTCTGAAACAGATGGTATGGGACTTGGCTAAACCATTTGATGATTTGATAGTCTCCCAGCCCTAATTTATTTTTTGCTTAACCATCAAATCTATTTAGATCAGTATTTTTCAATACTGATCTCTCTGCTATTTTTACCCGAAAAAAATACTAATATTTTACTGTTCCACCTTTTCAACATTACCGATTTTGAGCCAGCCTTCTTGTTTACTAGCTTCAGTACGAATTTTTACCCAGCTTTTATCTTGATTTGCCTCTAAAACAATAACTTGCTCGTTAAACGCTACACTGCCAACACGTTCGGCATCTTGTTGAGCTTCAGCTCGTAAACTTACCCCATCTGCCCAAGTCACACGCCCTTTATAAGCTCCTGGTGGCAATGCTTCAGGTGTTTCTGTGGGATTTGCAGAAGGGGTAGGAGTAGCAGAAGCTACGGCTTTAGGGGTAGATGTAGTTTTTGCTTCAGTCTTTTTAGATGCTGGGGTGGCAATAGCAGGGCTATCATTGGCATAAATAGGTCTAGCTGGAGGGATGGAAGTTCTATTCATAAAATAGAGGGCGACAGCTACACCACTACCTACTAAAACGGTGATCGCTAATAAAAATCCCAATATAAACTTTAATAAACCAGAAAGCATATTTAAATCCTTGTTAATAGTCATTAGTCATTAGTCATTAACCATTAGTCATTTGTATCTACATCCCCTATTCCCAGTCCCCTGTCCTCTACTTAGTCAATAGTCCATATTAATTCATGATTCACTGTGAATTATGGACTATTGACGGCGAATTAACCACCTGGCTTTAGATACGTTAACGTAGTTTACCGAAGGTATCGCTTAAAGGAGTTTGTTTCGAGGCTAAACGCGCTCTACCAGCTGCTGCCCATTCTTGCAGTTTTTGAATTTGTTCTACGGCTGTGCGGGCTAAAGGGATAATTTGACTGGCGGCTTCTAAAATGTCGTCGGTGGTGAAATCTCGGTTTTGACTAAATCCAATGTGCATTGCTTCAATTAAAGTTTGCTCGATTTCCGCACCGGAAAAATCTGGTGTTTCATAAGCTAATCGGTTAATGTCATAATTTTTCAGATTGTGGGGGCGCAGTCGGGATAAATGTACGTTAAAAATGGCTTTTCTTTCGTCTTGGGTGGGTAAGCCAACAAAGAAAATTTCATCAAACCTACCTTTGCGGAGCATTTCCGGTGGTAAAGCTTGAATATCATTGGCGGTAGCCACCACAAATACAGGTGAGGTTTTTTCGGCTAGCCAAGTAATAAATGTACCAAAGACGCGGCTAGTTGTTCCTGCATCACCTTTACTACCCAGCCCGGAAAAGGCTTTATCTATTTCATCAATCCACAAAACGCAGGGTGCGAGGGCTTCTGCTACTTGGATCATTTGGCGGGTGCGGGATTCTGATTCACCCACTAAACCTGCAAATAAGCGTCCTACATCTAGCCGCAGTAGTGGTAAATGCCAATGATGGGCGATCGCTTTAGCTGTTAATGATTTCCCGGTTCCCTGAATCCCTACCAACAATAGACCTCTAGGATGGGGTAAACCATATTGACGCGCCCTTTCTGTAAATGAACCACCCCGGCGCAATAGCCAATCTTTGAGGTTATCTAGTCCACCGATATCAGATATTTGCTCAGTGGCGGGGTAAAAGTCGAGGATTTGAGTTTGGCGGATAGTTTGGCGTTTTTCCTCCAAAACTAAATCTACGTCTTCTGGTTGTAATTCGCCGTGGGTAGCGATCGCCCTGGCTAAAACTCGGCGTATCCTTTCCATTGAAAGCCCTTGGCAAGAACGCACCAAATCATCTAAGACTTTGCTAGATAGGCTATTACCAGTGGCTTGCATTAAGCGTTCTACCTCTGTTTTAATTTCGAGGGCGGCGGGTAAAGGAAATTCTACAACCGTTAAAATTTCGGTTAAATCATCAGGAATCGCAATGCGCGGCGATAGCAAGACAATATTTTTGGGTTGAGACTTCAAGAGTCGAGCTAAGTTGCGGAGTTTACGAGCGATCGCCACATCCTCTAAAAACCGATGATAGTCCCGTAAAATTAATACAGCTGGGGCTGTGGCTGGTAATTTTTCGATAAATTCCAAAGCTTGCAGGGGATTACGCCGTCCAAATCCTTCGTCATTAGGGTTTCCTTGGTAGCCATCCACAAAATCCCAAATGTATACAGGACGATTCCCTTGATTTGTTGCTTCTTCTCGGATTGCTGTTTCTACCCGTTCTTCTTCGTAGGTGGGAATATAAATTAACGGGTAACGAGCGCGTAGCAGCAGTTTAAACTCTTCGCGGAAGTTCATAATATGGCCGTTAGTCGTTAGTTGCTCTTGAAGGCAATGTACAACTTTCTCTCACCAAATTCCCACTGACAAATCGCCTTCCTGAAAATCCTGAACGCGAATTTACAGTAAACCTTGCTGTTGTAATAATATATTTGCTCAAGCTGCATCACTTTCCTGAAGGGGTTCATCCCTAAAAACTGTGAGGGCATAGGTTGGTCATGATACAGTGCTTAAAGCTGATCCTAGCAATCTCTTGACAACATGAATAACTCACAAACTTGGTATATTGTCAAGCGTAATACTAATAATTGCGAAATCGTCCCCAGCGAGCAAATTGGGGACGATGGTGTCAATATTATTGAACAGTGGGGGCCTTTTAATTCGCGGGAAGAAGCGATCGCCCGTCGTGTTGGACTAATTAGGGCTGGCAAATGCCAACCCCAGTAAACTATAACTGGTTATTTCGTGTCTTTTCGGCCGTTGGTGTAGTCCTGCCTGCCATTTCTTTACCCAATATCTCCACCGCTTTAGCAAATTGTGGGTCTGCTAATGTACCGAGTTTATCTCGCTCGCGCAGCCACAAATCTTGACGTTGGGCATCTGTTAACTCTGCTTTGATATCTGGATCAATGCCGTGTTTATTGATGTCTTTGCCACTGGGGGTATGATACTTGGCGATCGTGACCGCTAAACCTGAGCCATCTTCTAGAGGACGGACTGATTGTACTAAGCCTTTCCCAAAGGTTTGAGTCCCTACTAAGACAGCACGCTTATTGTCTTGTAACGCACCTGAGAGAATTTCACTGGCACTAGCTGAACCTTTATCAACTATTACCACTAAAGGTTTATTCGTCAGCGCACGGCCGTTAGCCACTTCCCGTTCTTGTTCGCCTTGGCGGTCAATGGTAGAAACAATCGTGCCTTTATCTAACCACATCCGGGCAATTTCTACACTAGAGAATAGCAACCCGCCTGGATTACCCCGCAAATCTAAAACATAGCCATCTACTCGTTGTTTTTCTAAATTTCTAATGGCCTGCTGCATTTCTTTCGCAGCATTAGCACTAAATTGATTTAATCTAATGTATCCAACCTTACCAATCGTGGTTTGCTGTTGGGAGAAACGCACTGGATGGATTTCAATTCTTGCTCGTTTGATTTTAAATTCTTTTTGTTGACCGTTACGCTCGATCACTAAATTTACTTGTGTACCAGGTTCACCACGAATCAGAGATACCGCTTGGTTGGTATCCATGCCCTTTGTACTTTTACCATCGATCTTGAGAATTACATCCTTAGAAAGAACTCCGGCTTTAAATGCAGGTGTATCTTCGATAGGAGCAATGACAACTAGCTGTTTGGTTTTCTCGTCCTGACTGATAGTGATCCCGATCCCTGTAAGTTCCCCAGAGGTATCAACCTGCATATTCTTGAATTCTTCTGGGGTCATAAACCGGGTGTAAGGATCGTCTAGCCTTTTCAGCATTTCCCGGATAGCTTTGTAAGCTTCTTCCTGATTACTGTAGGACTTGTTTAAGTATTCCTTGCGTACAGCTAGCCAATCGACCTGATTAAATGTTCCGTCTACGTATTGACGCTGAACTATTTGCCAAACTTCATCAATCAATTCCTTGGGACTTGCTTTAAATAAAGCCTGACCACGGGAATGGATGCCAAGGCTAGTAACTGCGATCGTGGAGAGTGTTACTGCCGTAGCACCCAAAACAAGCCTACTCTTTGTAATCACCATAATGACAGCTGCGTCAGAGGGAAAAATTTATCGTCAGTATGCTCAATCTAACACAGGGTAAAGTGTAAAGACCGAGATGTATTCCTAACTTCATCAAAATACTTTGGAATCCGGCGATCTAGGCGATCGCCGTTCACAAAAAGTTTATGGATCTACCCACCGACCATCCGCTTTGATCAAGTTGATCAATTCTTCTACGCCTTGATCTTCCGTAACTTTTTTAATTTCTTCTCGGCCACGATACAAAGAAATGTAGCCAGGAGTTTTACCTACGTATCCGTAATCAGCATCCGCCATTTCGCCAGGGCCGTTGACGATGCAACCCATAACGGCGATGTCTAACCCAGTTAAATGTTTAGTAGCTTCCCGGACTTTGTGTAAAACTTCTTCTAAGTTAAATAAAGTTCGTCCGCAGGAAGGACAAGCTACATATTCCACCATTGTTTTCCGCAATCCCAAAGCTTGGAGAATGCTGTAACAAACGGGAATTTCTTTTTCTGGTGCTTCTGTGAGGGAAACGCGAATGGTATCGCCAATCCCATCTGCTAATAATGTGGCAATACCAGCTGTGGATTTAATCCGTCCATATTCCCCATCACCAGCTTCCGTTACACCTAAATGTAGAGGATAGTCCATCCCTAAATCATCCATGCGTTTAGCCATGAGGCGATAGGCGGCTACCATCACGGGAACTCGTGAGGCTTTCATGGAGATGACTATGTTACGGAAGTCGAGAGATTCACAAATCCGAATAAATTCCAGGGCTGATTCCACCATACCTTCAGGGGTATCACCGTAGGTAAACAGCATTCTTTCTGCCAAAGAACCGTGATTTACACCGATCCGCATGGCTTTACCTTGATCGCGTAGGGAAACTACCAGAGGTTCTAGGGTTTCCCGAATTTTCTCTCCAATTTCATTGAATTCGGCTTGAGTATATTCGGTTCTACTGGAGTTTGGTTTTTCAAACACATACAAACCTGGATTAATCCGTACTTTTTCTATGTGCTTGGCTACTTCCAAGGCGATTTTCATCCCATTGTGATGCACATCGGCAACAATGGGAACATCTTGGTAAGTTTGGATGAGTTTCTGCTTAATTTCTGCCAACGCTACGGCGTGAGCGATACTTGGTACTGTCACACGAACAATTTCACAGCCAATTTCGTGCAAACGACGAATAGCCGCTACAGAACCATTAATATCAAGAGTATCTTCATTAATCATTGACTGCACTACCACTGGGTAGCCGCCGCCGACGGTGACATTCCCTACTTTGACCGGGCGAGTTTTACGACGCTTGATTGTAGTATCAAAGGTAGGTTGATCGGCTGTATTATTGGATGTTGCGGGAGTCGGCAGAGTTTGCATAACCTTATTAGGTAAATCTAAAATATCAGATTGAAATTCCTCTGTCTCTCAGATTGCCATAGGAAGGGCTTTTTTGGTCGGTGAAAGTGAAAAAAAGAAGTTTGTCAGGACTACGTATTTCATCACTGTATTAGAACTGATGTACTTGCAACGAAAATCAAAGCCTTGCAATCACTTACCTACGATGGCAATGACAAAAATACTTCAGTATGTCGTAGCTTTTGAATTGCAATATTTCACTCAGCAAATTGTGACTCCTTGAAATCTTCTGGTGTCAGGTGGGAATGGACTACTTGACCATCGCGAAACCAGACAATGCGGCGGGTTTGACGCGCTACTTCTGGTTCGTGTGTCACCATCACTACCGTAATGCCACTATCATTAAGTTCGGTGAATATATCTAATACTTCTTGGGTGGTGCGAGAATCGAGTGCGCCGGTTGGTTCATCGGCGAGGAGGACGACGGGACGGTTGACAATGGCACGGGCAATCGCTACCCTTTGTTGTTGTCCACCTGAAAGTTGAGTGGGTTTGTTGTTGAGTCGCTTTTCTAAGCCTACTTTGATTAAGGCTTCAGTGGCGCGATCGCGTCTTTCACTAGGATTGACACCAGCATATACCATCGGCAACATCACATTTTCTAATGCACTTAGTTGGGGCAATAGGTGGAATTGCTGGAAGACAAACCCCAGTTTTTTGTTGCGGATATGTGCCAAGTCTGTATCATTCATTTGCGCCACATCGACGTTATCTAGATAATAATGTCCAACGGTGGGGCGATCTAGACAGCCAATAATATTCATAGCTGTGGATTTACCTGATCCGGAAGGTCCCATAATGGAACAATAGTCGCCTTCGTTGATCACCAAGTTGACATCGTTTAAAGCTTTAATTTCAGTTTCTCCGCTACCATAGATTTTAAAGATGCTTTTTAAGCGAATAATTGCTGATTTCGGTACTGGGTTAGGAACTAGTGCATCTGTAATTGAAATAGTTGTCATATGTCATTAGTTACTATTTTTTATTATCTGTTTCCTAATTTTGTTTATTGTAAGCTCTGGATTTTCCGCAGGTTAACAGACTTAGATACTATCGTAGCTATATAAATCGTGACTTTCTTCATTTTCAATTTTTAATTAGTATTATCTGTATTTATTAAAATTCTAATTAGTGCTTGGGTAACGTAATAGTAAATGTGCTGCCCTCGTGCAAACGAGAACGTACCGTCACACTACCCTCCATACTTTCTACAAGGGTTTTCACAATTGATAATCCCAAACCAGAACCACCAATGGAACTGGTACGGGCTTCATCTGCACGGTAAAATCTTTCAAAAATCCGTGACTGTTGCTGTAAAGGGATGCCATAGCCTTGATCAGAAACTTGGATGATTGCTCCTTGTTCTTGCTGCTCTAATTTCAATGTTATGGGCGTATTTGGCTCAGAATATTTAACAGCATTGTCAATTAAATTTAGTAGTACTTGTTTGAGGCGATTGTAGTCTGCCTTGACTGTGATGGGATTAATATTATTTTCGATGATAATTTGGCGATCGCTATATTTTTCCGCCATCCCCGCTACTTCTATAATTAAGTCATTTAACAGGCATTCTTCAAGACAAAACTGCAAATAACCACTATCAGCTCTAGCTAAATCTAGTAAATCTTGTAAGAGTCTAATTGTTCTTTCGGCTTCTGATGCAGCAGTTTCTAAGGCTTCTTGCTGCATATCAGTGAGATTTGTTTGTCTACGTAAAACACTTTGTAAGTAACCATGTACTATTGTCAATGGTGTACGTAATTCGTGAGAAACATTACTAACAAATTGACGCTCTTGTTCCCAAGACTGGGAAAGGCGAGCTAACATCATATTGAATGTTTGCGCTAATTCTTTAACTTCACTAGGGGCTTTATCTAGATATAATTTTGCTTGTCCTAAATCAGCAAGGGAAATTACAGATGTCATTTGACTAAGTTGCATGAGTGGTTGCAAAGAACGCTTGATGTAAATTGCGATCGCCACAGACATCACTACAATCGTGATCACACTACCAATACTCAAACTCTGCACCATTACCAAAAACATTTTTTGTTCACGGGTGACATCCTGGACTACAAATAACTTACCTAGGATTTTTCCCTTTACTGGTACAGCACCACCACACAACACAAAGTAACGTTCACCTACTTTATCTATGCGCGGTTTCAATGTCATTTCACCAAGAGACATTAACTCAGTGGTTGTTGCATTCGGTAATTGATTCCAATTATTAGATTTTGCCAAAATCTGGTTGTCGGTATTTTTAACCCACAAAAATGTATTGGTTTCCGTTAAATTATCAATAGATTTTTGCAATGCTGTCGCTGATGGCATCATCTCACTATAAATCTGCACATCACGAGGTAACCGTTGAGCAATTATTTCAATATTTTCTTTATGATTATTAATTAAAAGTTGCTGTATTTTCCATCCTGTCCAGAAAGCTAAATTAGCTAAACCCAAGGTAGAAACTACAGCAACACCAACTGTTAAACGTAAACGTAACGAATAAGGATCTATTTTTGGATAAATTTTACGAATTTGTGTCACTTAGGGGTTTGAGTATTGGGTGTTGGACAAGTCTTTTGTGAATAATTACACTGATAAATGTATGACTCTTGCCAGCTAAGGGGAATCTCTAATAAATCTCGTGAACCTGTAAATCCTTGACCAATAAATAATAGTAAGGCAATACAATTTAAGATTGTATGTATTAGCCGCCAGCGATGAGATCTATCTTGATATATATCTTGCAAAATAGCCACGGAAAAAATTATTAATAGTGATGCTGTAATACCTATATAGTAATGTGACCAATACCATTCATTGGTGCGACGAAACACACCCTCCTGACAGCCAAGAATTACTAAAGCAGCACCAGTTAATGTTGCAAATACACCACGCCATAATTTTTCTCTAGCTTGCAACAGTAAAACTAAGCAAACTATAGCCAAAATAAACATTAGCAAAATAAAAATAACTTGGAACAAGTTTTGATTCCAAATTTGTTTTCTAATAATATTTTTACCAATAGGATAGGCTAAACCTAATAAACATAAACCTACAATTGCACTACACAGCCACTCCCCTATTCGCTTATGTTCGTTTCCTACAATTGGAGGAATTTTGCTTTTACCACCGTCAGAAGTTTGTAATCTACGTTGACGTGTCTGCCAAGCAAAATAACTGACAATACCGATAACAGGGAAGACAAAAGTAACCGCGATCGCTGGATGTAAAATCCCCAATAAATCTGCTAATGCCATACTAGAAAGTGATATTTATTTTTATGTTCAGTTAACTCAATCAATTGAGCAAATAAAAATTAAAATTTTTCATAAGGCAGCATAACCAAAAGTAGCATTGAATTTTCGACACCAAATAGCTACAGATTTATAATCTGTTAGTTTGATGTTTTGTGGGACAAGATAGCGTTGTTTACCATTAACTGTTTTTAAAGGAGCAACCTGCACATAATCTTGCTCTTTGATGCCAGATATTGGCGGTTTATTAGTACGATAGAGAATTACAAATAAGTCTGGGCCATTATCTGTTTTGAAGTTTTCATCAAACTCTAAATATTGTTGGCCTTCTGCCGTTACGATAGCGGCTTTTCCCTTAGTTGGGTGTTCTCCAGCTTGAAAATTACCAATTTCAGCGATCGCACTATTTGTATTGGTTGGAGTTTGATTATCTGCTTGATTAGAATTAACTTCTTTTGTACAGCCTACAGTTGCAGTAGCAATAAGTGCCAAAACTACTAAATGTTGCCATTTCATAGTTAAAATATCCTGAAAATTTAATCTAAAGATAATTTAATCCTTTCTGTGACTGTTTAAATTAATTTAAGCTGAGAATTTGGTAAAAATTAACTTTAGTGTATATTACTTGACTAATCAGGACTAAAGAGAATCTAGAAGTATACTCTCCGGAAGTTGTGATCCGCTCTTGTATCTTTACATGACAGCGAAAATTAACTTTTTCAGTCAATTTTACGGAGTTTACTAATGTTGCGATCGCTCAAAACAACACTTGTATTAGCGATAATATTGGTGTTTTCCTTCATCCTATTTCCTAACCCTGCTCTCGCTTTGATCTCCTTTGATGGTCAATTCACAGCCACAAATGCGTGTGAAGCTTTAGTCTCCATTAAAAAAGACACTAACCCTGGTAATGTGAGATTAAAGCCGAGAGAAACTTATCAAGTCGTTGGGAAAAATAAAGATATTCCCTCTCACTATCTTGTTGAAATTACTAAAGCTAACCCTCCTCAGCGTTGGGTTGCAGCTAGTTGTCTGAATGTGGCTAGTTCACCTTCTGACACAGTTCCTGAGCCAACTACTGACACAACTGGGAATAACACTCCCGTAATTCCAGTTCCCATTGGCGAAGACTACTTATTAGCTATCAGCTGGCAACCAGCTTTCTGTGAAGGCAAACCAGATAAAACAGAGTGCAAAATCCTAGCTAAAAACCCAGACCGTCCTGAAGCTAATAATTTCGCTTTACATGGTCTCTGGCCTCAACCTAAAGATAATATTTACTGCGGTGTCAGTAGAAATGACAGGGCTTTGGATGGTGATAGAAGGATTGAAAATGGAAATAAGAGGGACTGGTCAAAGTTACCAGCTGTAGAAAAAGATTTGTCTCCTGAGACTTGGCAAAAACTACAAGCAGTTATGCCTGGAACTTTATCCGACCTGCATCGGCACGAATGGATTAAGCATGGTACTTGCTACCAAGGTACGCCAGAGGAATATTTTACTGAATCAATTGTTCTTCTGGAAGCTTTTAACAAATCTCCAGTGCAGAAATTAGTTGCTAGTAAAATTGGTCGCCAACTCGCTATCAAGGAAATCGATCAAGCTCTATCTTCTTTCGGTGCTAAAACTGGAGACAAGGTAGAAGTAAAATGTGACAATTCTTTACTAGGTGAACTTTGGGTTAACCTGAAAGGCGATATTACCCTAGACACTCCAGTTAGTAGCTTGCTTGTTAATAGTCCAAATGCACAAACTGAAAAGTTTCCATCTTGCTTAATTGATGATGCCCGTGATTAGTAAGCTTTTCTAAATTTAAGTTCCATCACATGGGCAGCTAAGATGCCCACCCTACAAGACTTTGATTTTATTTAAATTGGCAAACTAAATGTTTTCTAGCTTATTTAGAATCAAAGCTAAAGTTTATTTGCCAATTAGCTCTAAAGCTCTGCTTTAACAGACTGACACAGCTAATTTGGTCTGTTAATCAACTCTTGTGGGATGGTCATCTTCACAGTCTCATACAGACAAGATACCCACCCAACAAAAATCATTTCTTGGTTTTAGCAACATCAAGCTTTTAATATTACTCATCTGGCAATTTTTTCTGATCATCTCGCCAACGTCCAGCTTTCTTTGCAGCTTCAGTCAACAAATACTCAATCTGTGCATTCACACTTCTTAATTCATCTGCTGACCATTTCTCTAATAACTCATAAAGTTTTTCATCTACACGTAATAAAAATCGTTTTTTTTGTCCCATTTACTAGTTATACAGCGTGCCGGTATTGATAACGGGTTGAGCGGTTTGTTCAGATGTTAAGACAACCAATAAATTATTAATCATAGAGGCTTTGCGTTCATCATCCAAATTAATCATTTGTTCCTGGCTCAGACGGTTTAACGCTTCATTTACCATTCCGACTGCACCCTCAACAATCTGCCGTCGTGCATCAATCAAGGCTTTAGCTTGTTGTCTTCTGAGCATCATTTGAGCGATTTCTGGTGCATAGGCCAGATGAGAGAGTCTAGCTTCAATCACTTCTACCCCTGTTACTTCTAACCGTGCTTGAAGTTCTGTTTGTAGAGCGTGAGCAATTTCATCGGGAATTCCCCGCAGAGAAGGTGTTTCTGTATCATCAGTACTATCATAAGGGTATCGAATAGCTAATGCACGGATAGCAGTTTCACTTTGGATAGCAACAAATTCTTCATAGTCATCGACCGCAAACTTGGATTTAGCAGAGTCAAAAACCTGCCAAACGACAACAGCCGCAATTTCAATGGGACTTCCTTCTGCATCGTTGACTTTGATGATTTTGCTATTGAAGTTACGCACTCGTAGCGAAATCTTTTGTTTGCTAGCAAAGGGATTTGACCACCAGAACCCAGATTCCCGAACTGTTCCCATATACTGTCCGAACAACACTAATACTACAGCTTGATTAGGCTCAACGGTAAAAAATCCCGATAACGACGGAATGATCACAATCAAAAGTGTAGCTGCTAACCAAGCCACTAACTCAGCAGCAGCATCATCTGCGCCGATGAAATCAGTAACTTTCAATTCTCTTGCCAATAAAGCTTCTAGCCCTTGCACTCTAGACCAAATATACCAACTACCCAAAAGCGCGATCGCTCCTACCACTGCCAACATCACGAAGCCATTGACCTTGAACGCTGGAAATTCTTTGATTTTCTGTTCCATAGTTCTTGTGATATTTGATTTATATTGAAATGATATCACTATGTTATCAAAAACCCAAAATGCTAATTTTGTTCCGAACAAACAACAAAGTATTTGGACTCCTTGAAAAATATATTTTTCTCTATTCTGGAAATCTGGCTTCAGCTTGTGGAGTAAATGTATTATGTAAACACTAGGCAATTTAAGGTTACGGTTATGTAATTCCTTGGCTCAATCAAATTCTGATTCATTGCGAATGATTGCAACTCATTCGTACAATTTCGCTACGCAAAGATTTTGATTGCTTTTACCAAGGTATAAAAGTCATGGAACAAATCTATAAATATCCGCGTACCCATCACATTGAGGGTTCGCGGCTGCAACCTGGGGATGAAGACCTCGATAGTATCCCGTTTGCAACTATCAAAAAACAGTATGTAGTAGTTGAAGAAAAAGTGGATGGTGCAAATGCAGCTATCAGTTTTACGGCTGATGGACAACTCAGATTGCAAAGCCGAGGACACTATTTAATTGGTGGTGCTAGAGAAAAGCATTTTAACCTGTTTAAGCAGTGGGCGCACACACATGCAGGTGCGTTTTGGGAAGTTTTGGGGAGTCGTTTTATTCTGTTTGGTGAATGGCTATATGCGAAGCACACAGTTTTTTACGATGCTTTACCCCACTACTTTTTAGAATACGATGTGCTGGATTTAGAAACACAAGTATTTCTTAGTACCCAACGCCGCCAACGGCTACTCAAAGGGCTAACACTGGTTTCTGTCCCCATTCTGTTTACTGGCACACTGCAATCTTATCAGCAACTTTTGGGGCTATTGGGTGAGTCTCATTACCAAACACCCGCATATTTAGACAATTTTCGTCAAATTTGTCAACAACAGAGTCTAGATGTAGAACGTTCCCTGAAGCAAACTGACCAAAGTGCTTTGATGGAAGGTTTATACATCAAAGTTGAACCAGGAGATACGGTGACAGCGCGTTACAAATACGTGCGTTCTAGCTTTTTAACTACCATTCAACAATCTGATGGTCATTGGCTGAACCGTCCGATTATCCCTAATTTGCTACGTTCTGATGTGAATTTATTTATTCAGTAGTAAATATGACTAAATCTTGAGGAAATTAATATGAATTGGACTTTTCCTTATTGCCCAGATCCTAACAACTGGACGATAGATTGGCAGCAATTAGAAAGAGAATTTGATTGGTTGCGATCGCTTGCTTATTGTCCTCAAAACCCCGGTTATCACGCTGAGGGTGATGTACTTATACATACAAAATTAGTGTGCGAGGCATTGGTAAAATTACCGCAATGGCAAACATTACCAGCCACCGAACGTTCTGTATTATTTGCAGCGGCTTTGCTGCATGATGTCGCCAAACCCGCCACTACCCAAATAGCAACTGATGGTGCTATCTCCTCAAAAGGTCACGTCCTCCAAGGTGCAAAGATGGCGCAGGATATTCTTTGGGATTTGCAAGTCCCATTTCGTGAACGGGAAGCGGTTGTGGCTTTGGTGAAATACGGTAGCTTACCCCTGTGGTTTTGGGACAAGCCCAACCCCGAAAAAGCAGTGATTAAAACTAGTCAAATCATCCGGTGCGATCTGCTGAGTTTACTAGCCGAAGCCGATGTCAGGGGGCGATATTGCGACGACCAAGCCCAGTTATTGGAACGGATTGCATTTTTTCGGGAATATGCCCAAGAGATTGACTGCTTTCATCAGGCGCGTGCCTTTCCTTCAGCCCATAGTCGGTTTATTTATTTTCAAAAAGAAGATGGTAATCCAGACTATGCAGCCTATGATGATACGCGATTGGAAGTAGTAATGATGTCAGGATTACCAGGTGCTGGGAAAGACACTTGGATTCAAGCAAATCTCCCTGACTGGCCAGTAATTTCTCTAGATGAACTCAGACAGAAAATGAAGATTGCACCGGACGAAGAACAAGGTGCGGTAGTGAATGCAGCCAAAACCTTAGCTAAAGAATATCTGCGGGCTGGACAATCTTTTGTTTGGAACGCCACTAATATTAGCCGCCAGTTACGAGGTTCACTCATTCGTCAGTTTGCCAATTATCAAGCCAAAATTCGTATTGTTTATCTAGAAGCACCTTGGGAGGAATTACTTACAAGAAACCGCGATCGCCAACGCTGCGCCGTAGGCGTTAGCGAAGCGGTAGCGAGTCTTCAAGCGTCAGCCTCTCGGAGAGAAGCCCATCGCATCGCTAACGTACCAGAAAAGGTACTCTATAAAATGAAGAGTCGTTTAGAAGTACCAGATATTACTGAAGCGCAAGCGGTAGATTGGATAGTTGAAGAAGAGAGCGGTATAAAGGAAACAAGGACGACATAGGAGCAATTCTACTTTGTCTCTTTCCCATGCCCAATGACGACACTTGCTACAAGTCGGGCATTGCCCGCCCAACGCAGTGTCTCCCCAACGCAATGCCTTCCCAATTCCCCATGTCCAAATGATGATAATTGCTCACTTTTTAGCTGTTTGTGTTGGTGTTAGCTTGGGCTTAATTGGCGGTGGTGGATCGATTTTGGCTGTACCCATCTTAGTTTATGTGCTGGGAGTGCCAATTAAGTCCGCGATCGCCATGAGTTTAGTGACTATTGGTGCTGTCAGTTTAATTGGCATTATTCCCCACTGGCAACAGCACCATGTCAACTTTAAAACAGCCGTTTTGTTTTCTCCAGGAGCAATGGTAGGTGCTTACATGGGAGCGCGTCTAGCCACTTTTCCTATTGTGACACCGACTTTGCAGCATATTCTATTTGTAATTGTGATGTTTGTGGCTGCATACTTTATGCTTCACAATAACCAGCATAAATCATTAGCAAATTTAGAGTTGAATGTGAGTCAAGAGGGTTTTGAATTACAAGTACTAAATTCTGAAGTAAATTCTTCACCCAGTATATTTGGAACTATTCCCCGATGGCTGGCAATTCCCACAGAAGGCTTTGGAGTGGGGATTCTAACTGGACTAGTGGGAATTGGCGGCGGGTTTATGATTATCCCGACTCTGGTAATTTTGGGTAATACACCGATTAAAGAAGCCATTGGTACTTCTTTAGTGATTATGGCCTTTAAATCCGTTACAGGCTTTGCCGGATATTGGGGTCACGTTCCTATAGATATTAATTTAATGCTGACTTTTTCCTTAGCCGCAGCTTTGGGAATGCTAGTTGGTGCTTACTTAACTCAATTTATCGAAGCGCAAAAATTAGAAACAGGTTTTGCTTATTTTGTGATTGCGATCGCTATTTTTATGCTTTTCAAATGGTGATTAACTACTGACTGTTAATTGTTAACAGTCAATAGTTGAACAAGAGAAATTTTTACTTCTGCACTACTACCAAAGTTCCGCTAGTAGCCCAATTGTAAAGCCTGCGGGCTTGTTTGACTGGTAGATTTACACAACCATGACTGACTGGAGTACCAAAGCGATTATGCCAATAAGCCCCATGAATGGCATAACCTTGGTAAAAGTACATGGCATAAGGAACATCTGGAATATCATAGCCACGGCCTCGCATTCGGTTAATACGATATTTGGAATTAATCCTAAATTTGCCTGTGGGTGTAGGAGTGGAACGTTTCCCTGTAGAAACTCGAAAAGAATACACCAGTTTATCTCCTTCCCAAGCAAATAGACGTTGTGCTGATAAGTCGATGACAATTCGCCGAGTTCGGGAGATTTCTTGAATATTAGATGTGGCAATACTGCTGCCATTGGCTAATGCAGCTATAGCTTTGGGTGTATGGGGGTCAGCTACGGTTGGTGGCAACCCAGATAACAAAGCTGCCATCATGATGACTACACCAGTGAGGAATTTTCCTGAGCTAAGTCTTCTGGTACTACGAATCCAGTTTTGCATACTGTACCACCTTCTTGTGCTGCTAAAGTCATCAATTCCTAAACTTTTGATTACGGAAAGTTCAAGATTCAAAACATGAAACTTGATGTTTCGGACTGTAGAGTGTTTTGAATTTCAGTCTAGCTAAAGTCAGGATTTACGCAGATTGTTGAGGCAGACAAATAAATTCTTTGTTCTATATTTTCCTTCAATTTCAGTTATGCTAATTCCGGAAAATGATAGAGATTATCTTGCTTTAGAGATATTTATAAAGATTTAAATAGAGTCAAAAGTAGACAGTCAACAAACCTCAAAAGTGACTGTGCTGTTTCAAGTTATAATCACCTAGTACCATAGCTGCATTAACATAAATGCTAAAGCTGCACTACCTAAAGGTACAGTTAAGTTATCAATTCCTAAAAATGAAAAAGCTTCTAAACTAGTAGCCACAAATGCAACTGCTAACGATACTGTCCAAGTTTGCCAAATATTACCAAATACACCTAATAAAATTAAACTACAAACTAAAAAACTGATCACAGCCATAGTTAAAGAACCTTCCCAGCTTTTTTGCGTTCCCAACACTTTATACTTGTGTTGACCGAAGCGTTGACCAACTAAGGCTGCAAGTCCATCACCCCAGCACATGACCATCATCCCGATCGCTGCATACTGCGGTTGTTGTACAGACCAGAAGCCAGCCACTAAAATGCCTACGCTAGCAGCGTAGAAAAAGGTGCCTAAGCTTTGTCTGCCTACACTATTGATTCCGGGAAGAATTGGCAAAATGTAAGAAAGCAAAGTAACGATACTGGCTAATACGGAAGCACCAATCCCAATGCTAGCGGGAATATTCAGCCACCAAGCAATTAAAATTACATGGCCAGCACCAATATGAACTATTTTACGAATGATTTCTGGATCGGTAGTAGCAAAGCGATTTACTAATCCAGCGATCGCCAGAATCAGAAACACCCAAGCTGCAACAATGGTAATTTGCAGCCATAGCGGTGGGGTTAAGATGAAATCAGGAAATTGAGTGAACAAAGGTGCTACAAGATAGAAAACGTTTTACCCTTGTTATCAATGTATAAGATTTGGGCGACGATATGAAGCAATTATTCATTTGGCTGATTCAAGGCTACAGAATATTTATCTCACCTCTATTTCCCCCCACTTGTCGCTTTCAACCGACTTGTTCAATGTATGCTATTCAATCCATTGAAAGGTTTGGAGTATTTCGCGGTAGCTGGATGGCTACGAAGCGGATATTGCGTTGTCATCCCTTCCATCCTGGTGGTTATGATCCTGTACCAGAGTTAGAAGAGCAGGAAAAAGATACAGGTAAATAACTATCAATATTTTGCCGAAGCTACCACACTATTTTAATACAGTATCTGTGGCTGCTCACTTTGGATGTCCATTACTTAATGTAAGATTTAATTTTTTGTTCTATTGCGTCACCAATAATTTCCTTTCCTATGTTGGGTTGTTCAAGACTAACCCTAACAAAATTGGTCTCATCGGCCGAGGTAAATTTATTGTCACCATTAGACTCTTTGAAAACTTTAATAAATACTGCATTTTGACTGGGAAGAACAACCCAACTGATGATTTTAGTATTGTTGGGTGTGACTTGTTGAAGATTTTTACCAGATAAATCTGAAATATAACCAATTACTGCATCTTGTGAGTCGAGTTTTTTATCTTTGTTCGTATCTTGATCCGTAATTTGATATAGCCAAACTCTTGTCGGTGGCTTACCAGAGGGTTTTGTTTCTATCAAATCGAAATTATTGATAATTGCTTTTTTATCTAGAAGTAGATGAGTTTCGCCATCTTGTTTCCGATAAAATATTAAGTTATACAACAAATTGTTATTTTTATTATAAGAACGAGAAACATCTAAAATGCTGTCTTCATTTTTGTATATCTCCTTAACATTCACAGGGATCATCAAATAATCTGACTGTTCTTTTATAATTAGCTCACCGTAGCTAATTTCCGGTTCTTTCTGTTGCTGTGCGACGGCTTTAGCTTGCTCTGTTGTTCTATCAACGTTTGCACTGCAAGAGTTGCAATAAATAGCTAAGAAAGCAGTTAATGTGATTTTTCTTAACGAGCTATAATATTGTTTCATTTGGTTGTATTAATAGATTTGTGGCTGTTCTATTTTATTTCCTGTTACAGAATCAGTCAGTTGCATATAGAAAGCAGATAAAAAAATAGCCCACATATGTGGGCTTTATGAGCTTAATTCAGGTACTTTAAGAACCTAAATCAAAATATCATTTCTTGGATTTTCGGATGACACTCCTTGCTTTGTGCGTCAAATCTTATAGCAACGGACAAGGCGGTTAGGACACGGTACGAAGAACGTCTTCCATAGCATCCCGAAGACAGTGAAAGAGGACTATTTGTTGACGAATTCGACTTTTCAACCAAGACCAACATCGCTCAATGTTATTCAGGTCAGGTGAATAAGGTGGCAAGTATTTTAACTGAC
>DVDT01000031.1 GCA_015296085.1 Trichormus sp. M33_DOE_039
ACCATTGCGCTTCAAATGCTTGACAAAAATCATCTACATGGCAAAACAAAGCATCTAAACTAAACATAGGACAGGTTGCTGGATTTAACGCTATTTTCAGCTTACTACCTGTCCCTTTCCTTATCCCGAACTCAGGTTACTTAGCAGTTGCATTCGTGATTACTCCCTTGGGCTTGCTTCCGCCCCGATGTCGTGATAATCTCCTTTTCCGCCAACGAGAGCGATCGCACTTTTGGCTCATTGGTGACTCAATACCTTACCGTTGGTGCATTTAGGAAGATGTCGTTTAACCCTCATATCACGACATTCTGCATCCCTACACACAATATGACATGAGATTTCCAACTGGCTCCCAGTTACTTCCATTGTGGTGAAACAGTAAATAGTACCCACAGGCTGAGTAAGCAATATGGACGAGTCCGTAATCCAATGATGCACTCAACCCTACACGGGACAGTGTAAACACTCCACGAGGTTTACGACTTTCTTGAGGTGTAAGCTCAGAAATAAAGCGATATCCATTCTCAACATAAAATCGCTTTTCCAGAGTCCACTGCTGCGCATTTTTAATTTCGTAATCTTCAATCAGACCTTTGTGTTTTATTACTTTATATTTAAACTCACCACCGAATCGTTCTAAGTTATTAAGCGTATGGAACTGCTCATCGGCGGTGTGGTCACTAAAAATAGTATCAGGTCGATGAAATAAGAACAGGTTTGTTTGTTGACAAACCGCAGTATCAATGTCGTACTCAGTCTGTGAAATTAAATTTTTAATTTCCATACCTACATTTTGCATCAATAATGGACAGGGAGCTAACGACTTTCTGCGATCGCAATTTTCTCCCCCAGCCCCCAGCCTGCGAAGCACGACAGCGCAAGGAAGTTGCACAGTAATGGCGGCTGGAAGCCTTATAGGTACAGCACTTTGAGCTAAGTGTTCAAATTTTTCTTAATTACTTTTCTTACCTATGCCAAATTACATAACTGTTTGACTATTTTTTCTATTGAGGTATTGAGAAAAATCTATCAACACCCCTAAAGCGATCTCACTGCACGTTGGCTCTAGGTGTCAACTTATGCCAAACTCAATGATCAATAGCTATTGACTGTTAACTATTGATAAATGCCCCATATCCACAGCTTGAATAAGTTCTTGGAGTTTGTTAGCGACTGCACCAGTAGTTAATAAGTCTTGAGCTGTAGCTATACCTGTTTGCATATCACTACAAATTCCACTCCGCCAAAGATAAAATCCTCCATTCCACAAAGCTGTTTGCAGTAGTTCACTGGGTTTACCAGCTAACACTCCCTGCATCTCGGCTAGTAATTCTTCGGTACTGTTCAGGGGTACATTTTTAGTGGTGAAGCCGTAATCATGGGGGGAGAGTAGTAATCTTTCTATGGCTTGAGGTGGTTGAGATAAGGCGATGATGGCGGTGCGATCGCGTGGTAAATCACAACTCCCTTCTAATCCCTTAACCAAGGTAAATTTTGTCACACCCCGCAGTTCCAAAGCCGTCTGAAACATCCCTTCTGTCGGTGGATGAACGAACCCCGTCACGATATGAACATCGCCAGCATAGGGACACCAAATTAATTCCATTGTGGCGAAGGGCGGGCGTTTACCTAGTTGCTCACGGTATTCCCAAAGACTTTTGGTTAAGGGAAAATGCCGTGGTGTATAAACAAAGCCGATGCCTGTTTTCTCTAAGACGGCTTGGGTATTTGCTAGTGATAAGCCAGTCCAATCGACTCCTAACCCCTGCCAAATATCTACTAAGGGTAAACCGTATTTGGTTGGGAGGCGATCGCCACCGTGCATAATGACTGGTTGACCTGCTGTGGCAAGTATCAGAGATGTTATCGGGCTAATAGGTGCTGTCCTGGTTCTGCCGTCATAAGGTTGACCCAGTACTATGACTGGATGTGTAGAATTGATGGGTTGTAGTTTCGGCCCCAGTTCCTCGTAAGCATCTAACATTCCCGCTAATTCTTCCCCTGTGGGACGTTTAATGCGGTGGGCAATCAAAAACGCTCCAATTTGGGCTGGTGTCGCTTCACCTAATAACATCATTTTAGTAGCTGTGGCAGCTTCCCCACGAGTTAAACTCTCGCTTGTATGGTTGCCGCTACCTACTTTTTTCAGCAGATCCCTGAATACAATGCTCATAGAAGTCAATAGTCGATGGTCAATAGTCAACAGTCAAGTTGGAGACTGGGGGCCTTTGACAGTGGACATTTGACTAATCATAACTTTAAGAGGCCGATCGCTGTCGCTGAAAGTGCGGTGGGATATTGTCTAGCACTAGTTGCCAGAAATGCTTAATTGGTGGAATTTGCAGACGGTCTTGAGTTGTAACCATGACTACCCGGCGACTGAGGGTAGAATTATCCGATAATGAGCCACTGGTTGCTAAAGAGCGAACAGCAAGGGTAGGGTCAAGGCGTGCTTCCACTAATGCAGATGTGGGTAGCAAAGCTATTAATTCACCTTGGCGTACCACACCCCGGAAAGCATCTAGGGTATTGACTTCTAAAGCTGCTTGGAGATTAGCTTCTAGGCGTTCAAATTTTTCTTGGATGAGACGCTGCATCCCATAACCATCTTTAAATACTACTTGGGGATAACGCACTATCTCTGCCCAAGGTACAAGTTCATATTGAGCAAGGGGATGATTCGCGGCAGTCAAAAGTTCGATAGGTTCATCATAAAGGACTTCTACCACCATCTCTCGACCTGTGGTCAGAAAGCGATTATTCATGACAATCGCTAAATCTACTAAACCATCTTTGAGGACTTTGAGGGCGCGATCGCTACCCAAAGATGTTACCCGCAACTGCACATCAGAATAATCACGACAAAACTTTTGTAATATCGGTGGTAAGTAAGAACCACAAACAGAATGAATCGCTGCAATACATAATTCTGGCTGCTTGCCGGCAATTAAATCTCTTAATTCTTGAGTCGCCGTTTCCCACTCTTGACAAATTTTGCGCGCGCGAGGTAATAAACGTTCACCACCTAAAGTCAATTTGGCTTGATTTGTCCGGTGAAATAATTCCAAACCCAAATCAGCCTCCAAAGACTGAATTTGGCGGCTAATGGTCGATTGAGTCACACCACATTTTTGGGCTGCTTTTTGGAAGCTACCAGTTTGGGCGATCGCTAAAAACGCTTGCAACTGCTCTAGTCGCATGGGATATGTAGCCTGAATTACATTTATGGCTCTATTTAAGTTAACGGATTTTGATTTTGATTTTGGTAGAGCTTGTTACAGCTTTTGTTCCCTTTTTAGGAAAATAGTCATTGGTCACTGGCTTTTCTCTACTTTGTCTGCTCATTCCCAATGCCTCATCTAATCGTAAAAATACTGAACCGTTTAAGACTCGAACTATTTGCGTGAGTTAATCAAAAAATTCCTGAATTCTCAAGTCATTTGACACAGCATCAGGATAAATTCATAAAAATTACATTAAGTTTTGTTCACAAAATTGGTATTTATTGTGTCCTCAAAATCATGATTTTGCAAAGAAGCCGTAATGATACTACCATCTGCAAAAAATTATGGTTATATTAATGACATGACAAAATAACCACATTTGAGCGATGAATCGTTTTTCGGGGAACAGCACAAATTTACGTGAGTACGGTCTAGAGCGCAATCGGCTGGCTCAAATGTGTGGTTCTAAGCAATTATTTCGCGATCGCTATGAAATATTACGCATTTTAGGTAGGGGTGGTTTTGGTATCACTTTTATTGCAAAAGATGCGGTATTACCCGGAAATCCCTTGTGTGTGATTAAACAACTCTGTCCCAAGGTCAGTAGTACAAAAGGCTGGCAAAATGCTTGTAAGCGATTTGCAAAAGAAGCGAAAACTTTAGCTCAACTTGGTAGCCACTCTCAAATTCCCATGCTGCTAGACTACTTTGAAGGCAATGGGGAATTGTACTTAGTGCAAGAATACATTCGGGGTTGGAACTTAGTACAAGAAGTCAGAAAAAATGGCACAAAGACAGAAACAGAAGTAAAACAGTTTTTACAAGAATTACTGCCAGTTTTGCAATATCTTGAGCAACATCAAGTCATTCATCGAGATATTAAGCCCCTCAACCTGCTGCGCTGTGCTGATGATCAGCGTATAGTACTAATAGATTTTGGTGCAGTTAAGGACAAATTGCTGGATGAGAGAAATGATTCACTTAATCCCAGCATGAATACTAACTTTGTAGGCACAATGGGTTTTGCACCGCCAGAGCAATTGTCTCTACATCCGGTATACGCCAGCGATATTTATGCACTAGGTATGACTTGCGTTTATTTATTGACTGGCAAAAGTCCTTTAGAAATGGAACATGAGAACCAGACTGGTGAAGTGGGTTGGCATAAATATGTAAAAGTGAGTGATAGCTTCACGCGCATTTTAAATAAAATGTTAAAGTTCTCTGTCAGAGAAAGATTCCAAAAAGCTAGTGATGTAGTGACAGCTTTGAGGGTAGAACGCGACATACCAAACTTGATTAACTGTTTAACTACCCAACCCATCAGAAGTCAACACCCAAAACCAATAGCAACGGCTCAAGAATATATACCACCTATAGCCAGAACCGCGATCGCTATTCGAGAATGGAAAGCTAAACAGCAAGGCAAGCAGTCTCAACGTCTATATTAAGGCAGAAGGCAGACTTGATCAAAGTTTCCTCCCTACAAATGAAAGTTGCCTTTTCACTTAAACCCCTACACTCCCTTTCAAACGAGAGAAAGATTAACTCTGTTTTAGCTTCTAGCCTCTACATCAAGATATTTTATTGCGGAATATTCTATAATCTAGGGAATAATTAATCAGGTAACGAGAAAACTGTTCAGGAAATTGCTTTTAACTCCTGTCTCGTACCAGTTTTTACTAGCATTTACCAGATTTACCATATCAATCACAAAATGGTTAGATCCCCAACTTCCTCAAGAAAGTGGGGGGATCTGGTAGACCAGCAAATTTGTCACGCAGCCGCACTTATCAGAACATGATCTGCTGCTTAAATCCAGACTGTCCAAATCCTCATAATTCTGATGGCAAAAAGTCCTGTCAAAGTTGTGGTACTCCCCTAGTATCCATGTTAAGGAATCGCTTCCGTGTCATCCGAATGCTTTCCGATGAAGGAGGTTTTGGTAGGACTTATCTATCAGAAGATACTGATAAATTAAATGAACATTGTGTCATCAAACAATTAGCACCAAAGTTTCAAGGAACTTGGTCACAAAAAAAAGCGGTAGAATTATTTGCCCAAGAAGCCAAACGCCTACAAGAATTAGGAGAACATCCCCAAATTCCGACGCTGTTGGCTTACTTTGAACAAGATAACTGCTTGTATTTGGTACAACAGTTCATCAATGGACAGAACTTATTAAAGGAGTTACAGCAACGCAAAAGCTATAGACCTGGCGAAATCCAAGCGATTTTGCTGGATATACTACCTGTTTTGAAATTTATTCACGATCGCGGTGTGATTCACCGTGACATCAAACCAGAAAATATTATCCGTTGTCGCAGTGACGGGCGATTAAATCTCATAGATTTTGGTTCTTCCAAGCAATTAACCGCCAAAGTCCAAAATTTCGGAACATCAATTGGTTCACACGGTTACTCACCCCTAGAACAAATTCGGGATGGAAAAGCTTATGCTGCCAGTGATTTATTTGCTTTGGGGGCTACCTGTTTTCATCTATTAACTGGAGTTTCGCCGTTTCAATTGTGGATGGAACATGGCTATGGCTGGGTAACAAATTGGCGACAGTATCTGCACCGTCCCATCAGTCCAGAGTTGGATTTTGTGCTGGACAAGCTGTTGCAAAAAGACCTCAAAGATCGCTACCAAACAGCCGATGAAGTCCTCAAAGATATCACTCCCAAACAGCCACTTGCTTTACCAGCCGCTGGACAATCTTCAGGAAAAATCCCCTCCACCCAAGTACATCAAAAACCACGTTTATCATTTGTACACGGGTTAGTGCGAACTGGTGTTTTAGTGTCGGCTTTGATTCTGTTATTTGGCTTTAGTGAATCTTGGTATTACCAATATCGCCGCATTTACAGCAGTTTATCCTCAAAACTGATGCCCCATCAGCATAATTCAGCATCAGGGGAAACGTTTTTAGTGCAGCCACAAAAACCAATCTTGCGAGAGGTTGCTTTAGCCAACACCATCCCAGGACATGAAAACCTGGTGTCTTCAGTCGCCATCAGTCCCGACAGTAAACTCATCGCTAGCAGTGGAGACGATCGCACTGTTAAACTTTGGAATCTGTCCACAGGTGCAGAAATCGCCACTCTTAAAGGACATTCCGGTAAAGTCAATACAGTCGCCATCAGTCCTGATGGTAAAACTTTGGTCAGTGGTAGTGATGACAACACCATCAAAATCTGGAATCTCAAAACTCGTAAGTTAATTAACACCTTAGAAGGGCATAGCGATGCAATTCATACCCTAGCTATTAGTCCTAATAATAAAACTCTGGTGAGTGGTAGTGATGATAAAACTATCAAAATCTGGAATTTGACCACTGGTAGATTAATCAGTACACTCAGAGGTCATAGATTCTGGGTGAGATCAGTTGCCATCAGTGCTGATGGAATGACTATTGCTAGCGGTAGTTTTGACAAAACCATCAAAATCTGGAATTTACCAGATGAATCTCTGATTCGCACTTTAGGGGGAAATGGCGAAACAGTGACATCAATTGCTTTCAGTCCAGATGGTAATACTCTTGCTAGTGCCAGTCGCGATCGCACCATCAAACTTTGGAATTTAGAAGCAGGTACAAGACTCCGCACCCTCAGAGGGAGTACAGAAACCGTCACAGCGATCGCTTTTAGTCCAGATGGTCAAATTCTCGCCAGTGCTAGCCGCGACCAAACCATCAAACTCTGGAACTTAGAAACTGGTGATGAAATTAGTACTCTTGTGGGACACGAGAACACAGTCACATCAGTAGCCTTTACACCAGATGCTCAAAGTCTAGTAAGTGGTGGTGAAGATAACACTATCAGAATTTGGCGTGTCAATGGTCAATAGTCAAAAGAGGGAAGGGCAGGAAGCAATGCGGTCTTGGGCTTTTGAAGTGAACTACCTACACTGACCTGACGGTACAGTGTAGGCTTCCTGTCCAACAGAAAGCGTAGTAGTAGATTTCTTGCGTCCTCTATTACTGCGACTTATATCTGGGCGACAGGCTTTATCCCCCGTTCCAACTGAATCCTAGTATTTTTATATGACTTAAAAGCGTTTGGTTTTTTCAAGTCGTTCTACTTGCCTGATTTTTTGGTTGATACGCTTGTAAATTGGGGTCTTTTAGGAGATGAAACATCTCTGGGGATGAAGGGGGGTAATCATGCAATTAAAATTACCACCAACCACTTTTAAAGCAACCTCTTAAACTCTTTGGAGTACTCGATTTAAAATCACTCGACCTCTAGGATTAATTACCTGTACACGAATAAAGTAAGGATCACTTGGTCGCCAGGTAACTTGATATCTTGTACCATTATTATTCCAAGTGTAGACTTGACGTTGTTTATTGCCCGAAGCTTTAACTCCACCTAGACTGATATTAGAGCCATTGTTGCGATTTTGTCCGTAGTAATAATAGACATTACTTTGAAAAGATAAATTTACACTCCAGTCTCTATCAACAAATTCTCCTTCAGGATAATCAAATGTGGCCGCTACAGCTTGATGACTAACTGCCACATCAATCATAGCTGGTGCAGAAATGCCTAAAATGGTTGCTAGGGCGATCGCTCTGATGTTCATAGATTAACCTCTGATTAAGCGATATTTGGTATCAATCACTATATAACTTGTCAACTATGAACACAGTGAAACTTTACATGAAAATACTTAAGAATTGCTACAGCTTGTGTATATAAAAATTAATAGGTTGATGTTGCTATGAAACATTCACCATCTAGCTGCAATCATTCAAAGCAGCAGATGCAAACAAGCGATCGCTATCACACTTATTAAGCACTACAGATAGTAAGGAGTATAAATACTCTGTACGAATAAAACTTGCGATCAAAATCAACTATCCATCACTCAGTACAAGTGGATCTGATCAGACTTACTGTCTCTTGTCGTCAAAAGTACATCAGTCTCAATTTAAAATATGTGTAATCTAATTGTATAAAGCTAGACTTTATACAATTAGATTATGTCTACTAGATAGACTTTTTATTGCCTACAGGCAGCTACCAATCCAAAATTCGGACAGAAGCACGGTTGTATTAATGGATACTCAAGATTTAGTTGTAGCTCATGATGATCAAGATATCCTACTGGCGGAAATGATGTGTCAGCCTTTAGTGGTTACTCCCCACACGCCAGTAGTTGAAGCCTTAACGTTGATGAATCACATCAGAACAGGCTATTCACCATCACATGAGGCAGATCAATCTTGGTTACAAACAACAGCCCAAGCTAGTTGTGTATTGGTTATGGAAGATAACCAACTGATTGGTATCTGGACAGAGCAAGATGTAGTCAGATGCAATATGCAAGGGTGCAACTTAGCTCAGATGAGCATGGCTGAGGTGATGACTCATCCTGTAATCACTCTCCAGCATTCCGATGTAAATAATTTTTCAGTACCGCTACAACTATTGAGTCAGCATCGCCTGCGCCATTTGCCTATAGTTGATGATTGCAATCAATTAGTTGGTTTACTAACCAGCGACAGCTTACTACATGGATTAACTAAGTTAAAACTTTCCGCGACTCCAGCAAAGTCAAATTGTCAAGAGTGGATTGCTAGCCAAATAGAAACTTCCGAAAAAAAATATCGCTCTCTAGCAGATAATATGGTGGATGGTATCTACCTAATCAGCCCTGCTCACGAGTTATTGTACTTAAATCCAGCGATCGCTAAAATTTTTGGCAGAGCGCGTGAATATTTCTTCACTAACTACCCCCATAGCGTATTTAATTGCATTCATCCCGATGATCGAGAGCAGTTTATTTCTACTTTTTTTTCTGAGAGTCAAGCACTAAAGAATCAAGAGATCACTTATCGGATGATCAAGCCAGATGGGGAAATTCGCTACATTCGCGATCGTGCTCATACTATTTTCGATGCCAATGGTCAAATAGAAGCTTATCAAGGCATTGTCACAGATATTACTGAAGCTCAACAAGCAGAACAAGCACTTCGCGATAGTGAACGCCGTTATGCAATCCTAGCGGAAAATTCGCCTGTTGGTATATTTTGTACTGACAGCCAAGGTCATTGTCAGTACGTGAATCGCAAATGGGAAGAAATTGCCGGATTGACTCTAGAGGAGGTTTCAGGGACAAACTGGTTACAAGCATTGCATATCGAAGATCGCGATCGCGTCATTCAGGAATGGTACAGTGCCGTTACCAAACAACAACCCTTCCTCACAGAATGCCGCTTCCAAACACCAAAAGGTCAAGTGACTTGGGTATATTCACGCGCTGTACGAGCGATTGATGACACAGGAAATTTTACTGGCTATGTTGGCACACTGACAGATATCAGTGAACGCAGACGCATGGAAAAGCAATTAGAAATGCACAACAGCCTGCTAGCTCGAATTGCCAGAGGTGAGCCATTAGCAGATGTGTTGAATACCCTGATTGCCAGTCTGACAGAGCAATTTGATGAGGCTTTTTTTTGTATTTTATTAGTAGATGAAGAAAATCGTTTGCATCATCAAGCATCTCTGAATTTGCCAGATGATTACATCCGTTTAACTGAAGGTACAATCATTGGTGAAGGTGTTGGCTCTTGTGGGACTGCGGCTTATCGCCAACAAGTAGTAATTGTTTCAGATATTGCCAATGATCCTCTTTGGCAGAACTTTCGAGAAGTTGCCCTGAATTATGGATTGCGGGCTTGTTGGTCTGCCCCGATCATTGCCAGCAATGGCCAGGTATTGGGTACATTTGCGGTGTATTATCGCCAAGTCAAAACCCCCCAGCCCGCTGATATAGAAGCCATCACTCTAGCTGCTTACATTGCTGGCATTGCGATTGAACGGCAACGCGCAGTAATTGCCCTCCAAAGAAGTGAAAGTTTTTTGCGAGCCATATATAAAGATGTAGAACAAGCCATTTTCACAGTCGAGATTGATGATCAAGGTGAGTACCGTTATGGAGGTTGGAATCCTGTTGCCGAGCGTTTTTGTGGCATCTGTGGAGTAGAAGCACAAGGTAAAACTCCCAAAGAACTATTTGGGGAAGCTATGGGGCAATTACTATGTCAAAACTATGATGCTTGTGTCGTATCCGCAAAATCTATTTCATTTGAGGAGTATTTTACTAATCAGGACACAAATTGCAGCTATTGGTTACTAGTCACCCTGAAACCATTACAAGATGAAACTGGAGGAATTTATCGACTCATTGGGACTGCTGCTGATATCACCGCTCGCAAACGTGCAGAAGAATCGTTACGTATCCTCGTGGAAGGTACTGCCACAGCCACAGGCTCAGAATTTTTCTCAGCTTTGGTACGCTATACCGCTAAAGCCCTGAATGTAGCTTATGTAGTAGTCACAGAATTAATTGGCGATCGCCTCCACACTTTAGGCTTTTTTGCCCATGAAGAATTGCAACCTCCCATAAGTTACAACATCGCCTCCACCCCTTGTGAAAAGTCACTAGTGGAGGGGATGTATTACTGCCCACACAGTGCAGTTCAAGAATTTCCCGATGATTTACCTCTTGTAGCAATGCAAGCAGAAAGCTACTTAGGCATAGCACTGCGGGATAATCATGGAGTCTCCATCGGCAATCTGTGCATTATTGATACACGCCCCCTAGAAGACCCAGAACGCATCAAAGCAACTTTGCAAGTGTTTGCAGCCCGTGCCGCCGCCGAATTAGCGCGTCAGCGCGCCACAGCCGCCTTAGAAAAACTGAATGAGCAACTAGAAGCGAAAATCACCCAACGCACAGCAGCTTTAAAAAATAGCGAAGCTCGCTTTCGTGCCACCTTTGAACAAGCAAATGTCGGCATGGTAGAAGCAGATATTCAGGGCAGGTTAACACGGATCAACCACAAATTCTGCGGCATTATCGGCTACACAGAGGTAGAACTGCTGGGAGTCAGTTATAGAGACATTACCCATCCTGAAGACATTGGCATTGATAAACAGCAAATGCAACGGCTTCTAGCAGGTGAAATTCCCTGCTATAGCCTTGAAAAACGCTATATTCACAAACAAAGACACACTGTTTGGGTGTATTTGACCGTCTCATTAGTGCGATCGCTAGCTGGTGAACCACAATATTTAGTTGGGGTAATTCAGGATATTAATGATCGCAAACAGGCCGAAGAAATATTCCAAAAGCAAGCGCAGCGCGAAAGACTGCTCAGGAATATTACCCAACACATTCGTCAATCTCTAGATTTAAAGTTAATTCTCAGAGCAGCAGTAAATGAAGTTAGGCAAACCTTTCAAGCAGACCGCGCCTTAATTTTTCACCTCATGACCGATGGGTCGGGAGTAGTGCTAGAAGAATCCGTTGTACCGGAGTACCCCATCATCGAAAGTATGGTGTGGGAAGATGAATGTTTCCCTCAAGAATGTTATGAATTTTACCGCGAGGGTAATGTCCGCATCGTTACAGATCCTCAACATGATGATTGGGGGGAATGTCTGGCGGACTTTATGCGACAAACGCAAGTAAGATCCAAAATTGTCGCCCCTATTGTGCAGAAAGTGGAAAATAGACCTCCCAGGGTATGGGGATTAATTAGCATTCACTCCTGTGCGACACAGCGTCAATGGCAACCTGATGAAGCTAACTTACTCCAACAAATTGCCAGCCAGTTATCCGTAGCTATTCAGCAAGCAGACCTCTATCAACAAGTGCAAACGGAACTGAGCGATCGCAAACGCGCAGAACTAGCATTATCTATGTTAAATGAGCAACTTCTGAGCGTGAACACTGAATTAGCTCGTGCTACCCGCCACAAAGATGAATTCCTCGCCAGTATGAGTCACGAACTTCGCACACCCCTGAACGCTATCTTAGGAATGTCTGAGGGTTTGCTAGAAGGGGTATTTGGCTCAATTACAGAAAGACAGCAACGCGCTTTGTCTACTATCGAACGCAGCGGTAAACACTTACTAGAACTAATTAACGACATTCTAGATTTAGCCAAAATCGAAGCGGGTAAACTCGAATTGCAAATTACTTCTGTTGCGGTTTGCTATTTGTGTGAATCGAGTTTGACCTTTGTCAAACAACTGGCACATCAAAAACAAATTCAACTCAAACTCAATATTCAAAACACCATTAGAAATATTGCCGTCGATGAACGTCGCATCCGACAAGTATTAATTAACCTGCTAAATAATGCTGTGAAATTTACTCCCGAAGGTGGATCTGTCATCTTAGCAGTAAGGCGAGAAAGAATTGAAGATGGTGGTGTTGCCATTGGGATAGGCAGAAGGCAAACTTCCGACTGGGTGAGCTTTTCAGTGATTGACACAGGCATTGGTATCGCTCCAGAGGATATGGACAAACTATTCCAATCCTTTGTCCAGATTGATAGTCGTCTGAATCGCCATTATGCTGGTACGGGATTAGGTCTGGCTTTAGTACGTCAAATTGCAGAACTGCACGAAGGACATGTAACCGTCAGTAGTGAAGTAGGTAAAGGGAGTTGTTTTACTGTCCGTTTACCTTACATAGACCAAAAATTAATATTGCCTACAGCCAAAGCAGATGTACAATTAGCCTCGACAAGTTTATCAACTATGGAATCGATGGTGTCAGAATCACCCTTGATTCTGTTAGCAGAAGATAATCAAGCTAATATTGAAACTATTTCTAGCTATCTTGAAAGTAGAGGATATAGGGTAATATTAGCGACCAATGGACAAACCGCCGTTGATTTGGCCCTATCTCAAAATCCTAGCTTGATTTTGATGGATATTCAAATGCCAGAAATCAATGGTTTAGAAGCCATCCGCCGCATTCGTCAACAAGCATTAGTCAATGTTCCCATAATTGCGTTAACGGCGTTAGCCATGCCAGGCGATCGCGAAAAATGTCTCCAAGCCGGGGCCAATGATTATGTGAACAAACCAGTTCAACTCCGAGAACTTACAAGTATAATTCAGAACTTGTTATCAAAGTAATATACATTTTAAATGGACAATCAGCCTTCTATTTTAGTTATTGATGATGAACCAGATAACTTTGACGTAATTGAAACCCTACTTTTTCATGAGGGTTATGATTTAAACTACGCCGCTAGTGGTCAGCGAGCTATAGAACGCCTCAAAATCATACAACCGGATATCATTTTATTAGATGTGATGATGCCAGATATAGACGGCATCGAAGTATGTAAAAACATCAAAGCCAATGCTGAATGGCGGCATATTCCCATCATTATGGTTACAGCCTTGACTGCAAAAGAAGATATGGTGCGGTGTGTGGCAGCAGGGGCAGATGACTTTATTAGTAAACCCATAAATGGTCTGGAGTTACGTGCTAGGGTTAACTCCATGCTACGAATCAAGCGTCAGCATGACAGTTTACAAGCATTGCTACATCTGCGGGAAGATATGGTTAGGATGATTCTGCATGATATGCGTAATCCTCTCACCTCAATTTTGCTAGCTACCGAAATCCTACAGTTACCTCACTTTCCCCAGGAAAAACAGCAAAATAAGATTGAGCAGATTGTCAATTCAGTACAACAACTGCAATCTTTGATTGATGACCTATTGCTGATGGCTAAATTAGAAGCTGGCAAAATGGTGTTAAATTTCAGCGAAGTAGATTTAAATGGTCTGTGTATATCAGCATTAACCAGTTTTGAAGCGATCGCATCTCAAAAAAATCTCCAACTCATCAGCCAATTACCCGAACCGCATATTCTTGTGAATTTAGATGCTTTGATCTTCCGTAGAGTCATAGATAATCTATTATCCAACGCCATCAAATTCTCACCGAAAAACAGTCAAGTACTTTTGAGAGCTTATAATTGCAGACCAGATGGTGTGATCATTCAGATTGTTGATTCTGGTGTAGGAGTCAGCGACCAACTCAAACAGATCATTTTTGAAAAATATGAAGTGGGAACACTGATGCCAGAAGTATCACAACTGGGTTTAGGACTAGCATTTTGTAAAATGGCGATCGATGCTCACGGCGGAAACATCACCGTCGAAAATAATCAACCCAGGGGTGCGGTGTTTACAGTCTTTTTGCCAAGAGAATAAAGAAATGGGGGAGACACTGTGTTGGGGAGACACTGCATTGGGCGGCTTTGCCGACTTGTAGCAAGTGTCGTCATTGGGAATTGAGAAAAGATGAGAAAATTAATAACTATTGATTCTTTTCCCGGTTAATCCAAATTCCTCTTAATCCAGCAGCTTTTGCCCCTTGATAGTCTTCTACAATACTGTCACCAATATGCCATGCTGACTCAGGGGAACAATCATGCTTTTCTAAGGCAGCAGTGAAAATTTGGGGGTTGGGTTTAGCTGCACCCACTTGAGTAGAAATTGTCACAGAACGGAAAAAATGACTCAAATCTAACGCTTGCAAGACTGAATAAATTCGAGAATCGAAGTTAGATAATACACCTAATTCAATCCCTAAATGTTTCCAGTTACCGAGAGATTGCACAACATCTGGATAGACAAACCACGGTTCAGCAGTACCAAAGTGAATGTACAGTTCACCAAAAAAACTAGAAAAGTCAGCAAATTGATTGATAATACCTGCACTCTCAAAAGTATTGACAGCAATAGTCCGCCACCACTCAAATTCTTTCTGGGGAATGTCTTCTGATTCCGCATCAGGAAAAATTGGTGGTGGTGCAGCTTTAAAGCTTTGCAGAAATGCTTGATCTAATATTTCAGCGGAAGCCTCTACACCAAATTCTAGTGCTAACTGACTATAAATTTTACCAACGCTGCCTTTGACACCAAAGAGTGTACCCACAGCATCTAAAAAAATAACTTTGGGTCTTTCCATTAAACTTGCTGACAATAAATTTTAATTTGGCTAGTGGAAATTACAGTGGTTAAGGTTTTCCCTCAGCAACTGAAGAAAGTGTTTCTATAATAGGACGAACTAACCAATTAAAACCTACTTTCAGCTGATGATCAAATGTTGGCATTCTATATAAATAAGCCAGACGACGGGCAATATAGGCTAAAGAACCATCTAACTTAATTCCTAATCCTGTTAAAGTGGCGTTATCTTTGCCTAATGCCATCATTTCCCCTAACTGTTGATACCGGAAAGGTAGCAGAGGGCGTTGTGTCAAAGAAGCCCAGATGTTCCAAGCTGCATAGTCGGCTTGTTGAAAAGCGGCTTGGGCTGTGGCGGGAATTTGTTGACCATTCGCGTCGAGACAGTCGGCTAAGTCGCCTAAAGCAAAAATTTCTGGATGGTCAAGGACTTGTAGAGTTGTGTTCGTGGTGACTTGACCACGCTGATTTTGTTTTAAAGGTAGACTTCTAACTACAGGTGCAACCCTTGTCCCTACAGTCCAAATCACTAAATCTACAGGGATAGTATCTACTTGATTCTTGTATTCTAGGGAGATGCTATCTTGGGTAATAGCATTAACTTTGGTTTCCAAATCGAGAAACACACCCCGCGCCTCTAAGGCTTTTTTGGCAGATTCGCGGTTAAACTCTGGGGAAGTTCTTAAAATCTGGTCGCTAATTTCAATTAAACGGAAGCGTCCTCTATCTCCAAGTCTATCTGTCAATTTACAAGCTAATTCCACGCCACTATAACCACCACCAACAATAGCGACGCGAATTTTCTCAGCATCGGATTCTTCTAAAATTCGCAGACGTTCTTCGAGGCGATAAACATCATTAATGGTGCGGAAGGGGTAAGCATACGATGTTGCACCTGGAACTAAATCTAGTGGTGTTTCTCCACCCAAAGCTAATACTAAGCGATCATAAGGAATTTCTGGGCCATCTTGTAAGTGTACCCGTTGTTGGTCAATGTCAATTCCAGAAGCAACTGCTTGATAAAAACGTATACCTGTACCTTGTAACAGTTCTGCAAAGGGAGGGGCAATTTCCCAAGTTTGTAGTTCTCCAGTGAGTAATTCGTACAATAAAGGGGAAAATATGAAGCGATCGCTTTGGTCTATGAGGACAATTTCGGGTTTTTGCTGAGATTCCCAAGGTAATTGACTTAAACGCAAAGCTGTATAGAGACCACCAAAGCCTCCACCAAGGATTACAATTCTCATAGTCTGTTCAGTCATGGTTTCCACGGGATATCCATCCCCGCAAAGCAACTAATTCTAAGTGTAATGATTTATTGCAGCTCTGACTATTAACTAGCGATCTTGTTGCAATAGGGTATAGGGATGTAAGGGAAAATAAATTTTTATGCCGCTTTTATAGAATTTTATGCCACAAAATTGGTCGCAAGAAAGTTACATCAAAGCTTATAAATTTGCTGCACAAGCACATCTTGGTCAAAAGATGCCAGGGTCAGAAATCCCTTATATTATGCACTTGAGTTTGGTGAGCATGGAAGTAATTGCTGCTTTGAGGGTAGAACCAGAACATGATGGAGATTTAGCAATTCAATGCGCTATTTTACATGATACCGTTGAAGATACTCAGACAACTCTTGAGGAAGTAAGAACTACATTTGGTGAATCTGTAGCTCATGGTGTATTAGCATTAACTAAAGATATTTCTGTAGAGAAAAATCTGCAAATAAGAGATAGTTTGCAAAGGATAAAAGCCCAACCCTCAGAAATATGGATGGTGAAATTAGCAGATAGAATCAGCAATCTACAAGCACCGCCATATTATTGGGACAAAGATAAAATCTTACGCTATCGAGCCGATTCTATGGAAATTTATGCAACTTTAAAGGATGCTAGCCCTTTTCTAGCATCCCGCTTGGCTGGTAAAATAGAGGATTATCAGGCTTTTATGCAAAAGTAGAGTCGCCTTTTGTAATTACCCTCAGAAAAGACAATAAATAAAATCCAAACTATTCTTGAATTACGTCGCCCACCTTAAAAGTTTTTCCTGCTACTGTTACTTGATCTTCTGAGCCTAATTTTCGTCCTCGTCGGGTTTCAACCGTACCATTAACTTGGACATTACCATCATTAATCATCAGTTTGGCCTGACCTCCAGTTGGGGCTACACCCACAAATTTAAGAAACTGGTCGAGTTTAATCATAATGAAGCTGAAAAAATAGCGACTAACTACCAATTTTACCCATGCGATCGCCCCGATATTAGCAAAGCGGTTTGTAGAATTTACAAACCGCCTGAGAATTTTAATTCAATATCAAATTAATTGCACTAATTACCGCCAGACATCACAGCTTTGTTATGTATTGCAGGATCTTCTGGTTTTCTGCGCCATTGGCGATCGCTACCTTGTTCATATTCGTTTCTGACACTATTCCAAGCCACATTAGTAGCCCCATCTTCACTCATACCATCTCTTTGGGCTGCATTAAATGCCGCCACAAAAATTTGCTGGGCGTGTTCTGGTAATTGTTCTCTAATTTCTTGTGGTAATTCATCTCTATTTTCGTAAGACATAAACACACTCCGAATAATCTAACTTTGGTTTATCTTAGATACTTAATCGCCTAAGTTTCCTCTTTCTGAAAGTAGAGATTGATAATTACCATACTTTCGACATAATCAATATGAAAGCTATAATCTACAATTCGATATAACCTTGCCAATTAGCTACCATTCTATTACTGACACCTGTCACTTTTTCTAAGTCTTGTAAAGAGGTAAATTTCTGCTGTTGACGGGCTATGATAATTTTTTGAGCTAATTTTTTACCGACTCCTGGTAAACTTGATAGTTCTTCCAGACTAGCTGTATTAATATTAATTGTTTTAATAAATTTATCTGCGCTATTAGGAGCGGAAATTTGTGGACATTGTTTTTGTTCAGCTTGAATTTTAGCTTGAATATTTTCCGGCACACCAACTTTAGCCTTGGTGTAAAGTCGGTTAAATTCTCGCACGTAATGAGCAGCGATATTAGGATTTTCAATGACGATTAAAGTCTCATCATTGGCTTCATTTGCCGCATCTGACCAATTATGAGAACCTGTAATCACTGTTTGTTGGTCAATAACTGCAAATTTATGATGCAATAAATCACCTTTAGGTAATGTTGGTGCACCAACAGTAGTTAGAGGATTTTTCCAAGGTTTGTTATCCAATTCATATTTACATTTATTACTTAAAGCTACACCCATCATATCTAAAGACTCGCTATAGTAACGATAGGCAAATTGGTTGTCAATCAGCGCACGGACAGCTACATTTTGCTGCTGACGATTTTCTAAAATATTGGCAAGTCGCTGTTCTGAAAACACAAACAAAGCCATATCAATAGATTTATTAGATGAATTTAAAGTTTCCCCAATCAATCCATTACTCGTATTAGTCCAAGGTAAACTAGGTGATGTAGGTGAAAAATTTAGGGTGATTTTGTTATCGCCTAATATAATAGTCTTAGGAGGACGTACAGGTTTATTTAAACCAAATTTACTATCTGGTTTACCTCCTACACCATCACCCCACATCAGGTTAAACTCTTCTGTAAATAAAGTGGCTACCTCTGAACTATCAATTTGTAAGAAGTTATTAGGATTTCCTAAGCTGCTAGGATTCGTAAAATCTCCATGAGTATCACTCAAGGTGAAATTTGCCGAAGTGACAATTACAATGCGATTGTCTACAACAATAAATTTGTGGTGCATCAAATTGCTACCTGATGAACCATCTGCTTGGTCATCTATCCACGGTATTTTGGCAGTTTGTAAAATGATTAAAGCATCCCTTTGCTTAATTTCTTCGGGACTGAGTTGATTATCTTGATTTTGGTCTATAAATTTAAAATATTCTTGATACCTATCTTTTTCTCTTGGAGTTAATTTTTTCACTTCCTCAACAGTCAAACTACTCCAAGAACGACTATAGTTATTTTCTAAAATTACCCTGACTTTGACTCCAGCCTTTTGCTGATCACTTAAAGCCTGGGCAATTCCTGGTAAACGTAATTCTTGGACTGCAATATCTATAGTAGATTTAGCTTGAGAAATCGTATCAATAATTTGCCGTTCTAAGTTATCTCCTAGTCGAGTTTGCTGACGGTAAGGTTCTCGATATTCAGTAGACTCAGACTGATTAAAGTAAACTTTCACAAATGGGTCTTGTGGGAGGGCAGGAAGACGCGTATTGTGAGACTGGACTCTTTCACAAGCCGCGATCGCTAATAACAAAAGTAAGACCGAAAATTTCTTGAATGTAAGTAAAATCTGCACGGTAATCTGTTAAAAGTAAATTGGGAGTGAGCATATTTATCATTCCCAAAATCACCTATGCCATAAAAATCTATTCCATCAACCCGTAATCACTCATTTTTTTAAGCTTTCAGCAATTGACTCCTATATGCTGAAAATATAGGTAGCCCGTTTTTTCAATCATTAATGATATGCAAATATATCTAGATTACAGTGCTACTACTCCCACTCGCCCAGAAGCGATCGCAACAATGCAAGCTGTACTCACCCAACAATGGGGAAACCCTTCTAGCTTACATGAGTGGGGACAACGGGCAGCAATTATTTTAGAACAGGCTAGGGTACAAGTAGCGAGTTTAATTAATGCCCCTAATCCCGATGCGATTGTGTTTACTTCCGGTGGTACAGAAGCCGATAATTTAGCAATTATGGGTGTAGCTAGACTAGCCCAAGTTCCACAACACATAATTATTTCCAGTGTGGAACATTCAGCTATTACTGAACCAGCTAATTTACTAGAAAAATGGGGTTGGGAAGTCACCCGCTTGGGAGTAGATAACAAAGGTAGAGTCAACCCCCAAGATCTAAAAGCTGCATTGCGACATAACACAGTTTTAGTTTCTGTGATTTACGGACAAAGTGAAATTGGTACAGTCCAACCCATTGCAGAATTAGGCCAGATAGCCCAACAACATGGGGCATTATTCCACACAGATGCAGTACAAGCCGCTGGACGTTTACCGATTGATGTACAACAGCTACCTATAGATTTACTGAGCTTATCTAGTCATAAGTTATACGGGACACAAGGTGCAGGGGCTTTATATATTCGCCCTGGTGTAGAATTGATACCCTTACTCGGTGGCGGTGGACAAGAGAGGGGTTTACGTTCAGGGACACAAGCATTACCCGCCATTGCTGGTTTTGGAGTCGCCGCCGAACTTGCAGCCCAAGAACTAGCCACAGAAACACCACGTTTAATTAAATTACGCGATCGCTTATTTTCTTTATTAGCCGATGTTCCTGGTTTAATCCCCACCGGCGATTTAGAATACCGTTTACCGCACCACGTGAGTTTCTGTCTAGAATCCGCCGACGGTGAAAAACTCAGCGGTAAAACCTTAGTTCGTCAACTTAATTTAGCTGGTATTGGGATTAGTGCAGGTAGTGCTTGTCATAGTGGTAAACTTAGCCCCAGCCCCATACTCTTAGCAATGGGCTATCCCGAAAAAGCTGCTTTCGGAGGAATCCGCCTTACCCTCGGACGTGATACCACCCAAGCTGATATCGATTGGACAGCAATGGTATTAAAGCAAGTTTTGCAAAGGCTGATCCCGAAGTTATCTTTGGCTGCAAATTAACTCAATTGACTCAGTATTCATACCTCACCTGATACTCACTAGCTTCAACGATATTGCCTATTTGTTGGTCAATACTGCTTTGGCTAAAGTAGATATCTTTTGGATTTCCAGTATCATCTTCCGATATCTCAAAATGAAGTGTGATTTCTTTACTGTCTGGGTTAAAAACTGTTTCCAAGTATCTCAATTTTGAGAAAATGGGAATTTTGTCGCTGTTAACAAATTCGTAGACACTACCCGGTTTAAACTTGAGCTTTTCCATAGTAACCTCCATACAGCTATGGAGCTAATTCTACGCTGCCGATAATTATCCAGACCCTATCTAGATGGGGATTTACAATCTTGATATTACGCCAATCATTGCAATAGTTTGGGTAATGCGATGGGCTACGCCCCGCCTTGGGCTATCGCCTATTTTCTTTGCTAGCCAATGTCCTTGGTTTAATTCCCACTGGTGATTTATAAGACCGCTTACCCCACCACGTTAGTTTTTGTTTAGAATGCGCCGACGGTGAAAAACTCAGTGGTAAAATATCAGTTCGCCAACTAAATCTAGCTGGTATTGGCATTAGTGCGGGTAGTGCCTGTCACAGTGGTAAACTTAGCCCCAGCCCCATACTCTTAGCAATGGGCTATCCCGAAAAAGCTGCTTTCGGAGGAATCCGCCTTACCCTCGGACGCGATACTACAGCAGCCGATATCGATTGGACAGCGATGGTATTAAAGCAAGTTTTGCAGAGATTGAATTTAAATTTATCTTTAGTTCAGCGTTAAATTTTTGTTAAGGCACTAGTATCCCAAACTTAACACAGTCTATTGGTTATGTGCTGATTCAGATTTCAACTGTACTGCTATATTTGACTGCTGCCAATAAAGGGTTAAACTAGTCTTTTGCCGTCAAGTAAAATTTGAAATTTATTTTTTATGTCATTAATTAAATGAATTACAACATATGTAAAAAATACAAATAAAAATTACTACGTGAAGAAAAATACACAAGATTAACACTATTTTATCTTCGACTTCCTGCTTCGTATAAACTCAAACTATTTATTGTAGCTGACTTAGAACATGAAAATCATAAGAAATACAATGCCAATTTCGGATTTATTTAACATGATGGTAAGCGGAGAACTTACCGTCAATAAGAGTTATCAAAGGAGTTCTGGTCTTTGGCCTCAAAATGCCAGATCCTACTTTATTGATACTGTTTTAAATGATTTCCCATTTCCTAAAGTTGTGATAAGACAGACTGTAGATTTAAAAACCAGGAAGACGAAAAGAGAAATAATTGATGGACAGCAAAGATTAACAACTATTAAGGACTATATAGAAGATAAATTTAAATTAACAAATGTGAGTAAAAACTATCAATACTTATATTTTAGAGAACTAGAAGATGATGTTAAGTCCAAATTTTTAGGCTATGAAGTTTCAACGGATACCATAATATCTGCTACAGAGGAAGAAATTTTAGAGATATTTAGAAGAATAAATTCATATACTTTACCCCTTAAAGATGCTGAAAAAAGACACGCCTCTTATCAAGGTTATTTTAAATGGTTTATCAAAGATATCCTTGAAGGATATTCGCCTATGTTTGAGAAATATAAGATTCTAAGTTTAAAAGATATTTCTAGAATGCTGGATGCAGAATTAATTACAGAGCTATGTCAAATTCTTGTGGAAGGAATAAAAACTCGAAGAAGCCAATCTCTAGATAAACTATATAAGGAATATGATGACTCTTTTAGCATTAAAGATGATTTAAGTGAAAAACTTACTGAAACATTAAATTTTATCAAAGTAGAGCTTAATCAAGTTCTAGAAAGTGAAGTATTAAAAAGTTACTCATTTTACTCGTTATTTTCAGCACTTATATACAATAGATATGGAATAGTAAACATATCTGAGAAGGATATAGATAACATAGAACCCATTGGTACTTACACACATGATATAAATCAGTCAATACAAAATATTTTAGAATTATTTAATACAATTGAACAAAGAGATGAGACAAGTAGATACTTTGGATTTGTGAAAGCATCCACGGGTGCAACAACGAGTGAAAAAAATAGAAAAGAAAGGCTTATTTGGCTTGTTAAAGCTTTACAAAATCGACTTAGCCCATAGTATGGAGTGATTATATAGAGTAATTATATATATTCATGCTTCATATGTATCGACTTAGAAAAAAGAGAGCTAGGTTTAGCCAAATTTCAAATTCTTCACTCATTTACTATAATGTTGCCGATCAAGATTCAGATAGAAAGTTTATTTTAGCTACTGGAATTCTTAATCATATATGGCAGAGTTGGAATCATTTCTGGAGAGCATACTGGCTAGCTCATTTAACTGGTGGATATGATTGCAAAAATAAAAAAATATCTCCCTTACGTTGTGGGATGTCTGAACCTGAAGCACTTTATCATCTACTCACATTGATAGGTAAAAAAAAAGCAGGCTCGTCAGGAAGCGTTAAACACTCACATGAAGAAGCAACATGGGGAGATATAAAAATTATCCAGGATTTAGCAGTCTACCTAGCTACTCCAACAAATAATGTTATTAACGCTTCAACTGCTGCTTCGCTTTTTGGACTCACAGTAAAGCACATACAACAAGTGAGGAATTCACAAATTCATATTTCAATGAGTAATATGGTCAGGTTATCATCGGACGTAGTCCCACACTATGTTATTTCAAAGCCTAAATATCCTCACGATATAATTGAAGCTAAAGAGATTAGCTCAGGTAAAATTGCGATAAATTATTGGATAGAAAATATGAATGGCTTTTTAAATTATCTTTGAATTCATGTTTTTACACAACTACTGCTGAAAATCAGAGCCAATCCTGAAACAATAGGAGTAAATACGAAATAGCCATATACAGATTATGTCGGAATTACCGAATACCTTAGAAGATGCGATCGCCCAGGCGCGTGAAGCCACCAAAGCCGCTTTAGCAGATGGTTATAGCCGCATTCAAGTAGAGTTACTGTTTCCAGAACTCAAGTTTATGCCCGTGGCGGAACAATTTTTACCTGTCTTTACAGAATATGAATCTCGCTTGAAAATCTTTTTTGCTGATGCTGGTGCGGCGGCTTTAGCCCGGCGTGATTGGGCAGATAAACCATTTAAAATTTTAGATATTGGGACAGGTAGGGTTGCTTCTATCCAGTCCAAAATCCAGCCAGAGGATGAGATTTTCCTATTTATCGCCCCTACATCTGTAGAAGTGCCGCAACTGGAAAAAATTTGTGAAATAATAGGCGATCGCCCCTTTATCATGTTAAATCCCCGCCTAGAAGATTCCGGTACTGTGGGTATTGGTTACGCCGCCAGACAAACCCGCAAACGTTTCATCAGTACCATTGAATCTTGCTATTACCTACGTCCTATAGATGATGAAACTGCCGTATTCCGTTGCTACCCTAGGTTGTGGGAAATTTGGGTAGAAAATAGCGGTACATGGTCAACAATTGCCGAATTACCAAACAAACCATCAGGTGACGAAATAGATTTAATCCTCGCCAAAGGACAACCGCAAACATCCCCAGATGGCACTGCTGCACCAGGGAAAAAGCCAAGTGTATTTAAGAGTTTGCAACGATTTATTAAGGCTTTGAATAGCTAGGCAGGAAGCAAGGGACAGGGGGAGAAGAAAAATCCAATTCCCCCTTCCCATTCCCAATGTCCAATCAGGCAATGACAGTCACACTACCCGTATCCAAGTCATAACGACCACCCACAATTTTTAACTTGCCAGACTTGATCTGTCCTGTTAAGACCTTTGATCGCTTTAGGCGTTCAATTTGATACTGCACATTTGCCACTACAGCATTTTCAACTGCATCGCCTGGTTTTTTCTTAACTCTTGCTACTGCTGGCTTGATTGCTTTGATAAAGCTACCAATATCACCTGGTACTGATTCATTGTGTACGGCTGCGGTGACTGCGCCGCATCGCTCATGACCCAGCACCATCAGCAACGGCGTACCCAACAGAGCAACAGCATATTCAATACTGCCAAGTGTTTCAGGTGTGGATATATTTCCCGCAACTCGGACATCGAAAATGTCGCCGATGCCTTGATCAAAAATAATCTCTGGTGGTACTCGTGAATCAGCACAACTCAGGATAGTTGCAAACGGATGTTGCGCTGAAGCTACTTCCTGCAATCGTGCCGCATATTGATCGGGGTATTGAGGTTTATGTTCTACAAACCTTTGATTTCCTGCAAGTAGCTTTTGCAGAGCAGCATCAGCACTCAGAGATTTCGGGGTAGCTGGGGTGGAGGCTTGAGCCTGTTCGACCTGCCACAGCAAATCACCGGCTGTTACCATCATTCCCAATGCTCCCGTGACCCCTAACTTTAAAAAGTCACGACGTTCTATAAGATATTTCATGAGATTTATGCACCTGTTATAGTGATGCCACACATTTTACAGAGCGAATCTCCATTACATCCGAAACGTAACAAGTCCCGCCGAACTTGTTCAGTAGTGGTCTAAGATTTTCGATCGCAGGCTTGATTTGCTCTGGAGTACAAAACGCCATGATGTAGACATTATCAAGCATGGTCATGTCTAAATCTTCTGTCGTACCTCGTAATCCTTTCCCCGCCACATTACGAATCACAATGTGACCATGTACACCTGAGTTATCTAAACTTTCTAAAATTTTGCTTAACTCAAAGGAGTTGGCAATAATTTCTATTTTTTTGACTAAGTGCATATTATTACCTCCAGAACAGGTTGATTCCGTAGAGATACAACGGAATTCCCACAATAATATTGAAGGGGAATGTTACTGCCAGAGCGGTAGAAACGTACAAGCTAGGGTTCGCTTCTGGAACAGTCATCCGCATTGCAGCTGGGACAGCAATATAAGAGGCACTGGCACATAACACAGCAAACAAGAGCGAATCGCCTTGGGACATCCCAATGATTTTGGCAATCAGCAACCCAATGCTGGCATTGAGTATTGGAATTAGTATGGCAAAAGAAATCAGAAAAACTCCGGTTTTTTGCAAGTCTTTAATTCTTTTGGCAGCGATTAGTCCCATGTCCAGCAAAAAGAAGGTAAGGACACCATAAAACAAACCTTGAGTAAAGGGTTCTAATACGTGCCAGCCACGTTCTCCAGTTAAGACACCAATCAGGAGACTACCCACTAAGAGAAAAACTGAACTATTAAGAAATGCTTCTTGTAAAACTTCCTTCCAGGAAACTTCCCGCTTGCCATCGGCGGTAAATATATTCACCAGAATGAGACCAACAATAATTGCTGGAGATTCCATCAGAGCTAAGGCTGCAACCATGTAGCCGTCATAATTAATGCCTAGCTCACTCAAAAAAGCACTAGCAGTGATGAAAGTGACAGCACTAATAGAGCCGTAGGTGGCTGCGATCGCCGCTGCATCGTAAGTATCCAGTTTCAGCTTGAGAATAAAAAAGGAGTAAATTGGCACAAAACAAGCCATTAACATGGCTGCAACTAGCGTTAGCACTACCTCCTGAGTGATACCGCTTTTGATCAGTTCTACTCCCCCTTTAAAACCAATCGCAAACAGCAGATACAACGAAAAAAGTTTGGGTACTGGTGCTGGAATTTCTAAATCGGACTTGACGAAAACAGCAGTCATCCCCAAAAAGAAAAATAAGATTGGCGGATTCAGGATGTTGGAAACGATTAAGCTGACATCCATGACCACCCCTCCCCCTGCTGATGCAACTTGCAATTAATCAAATTTTTCATTTGAAAAAATTTAACTTGTTGAATCATCATGTAACGTGTATTGCTACCCCATGTCAATTGTGTGCTTTTTGAAACATGGGTAGAGGCAGGGAGCAATTGCGGAGGAGTAGGGGGAAACTAATGACTAACGACTATAAAAAAATATCCCCTACTTTGAGAATTACAATTGCGATCCAGAATCTATCGCACAGCCCAAGTAGAGGTTAAATATAGTTTGATCTTGATAATTACTTGACAGACACGGCATCAACATCAACGGTGTTGTCAGTAGGGATAGAATCTGTAGGGATAGAATCTGTTGATGTGGTAGTTTCACCCTTGCGAGCTTTCCAGCCTTCAATGACCAGCCCAGATACCTCAGTAACTAATATGGTCAAAAGCAAAACGTCATCCACTTGACCCAAAACCGGTAAAAAATCCGGTGCAATATCGATTGGGCTGAGAATATAAACAATTGTACCTAAAATCACCCACCAACGGTATTTGGGGTTGCGTAGCAAACCACGATACCAATTATACAGAGATTGGATTGAGAAGTTCATGTTTTAAGCCTCCAGTTAACTTCAATTTTGACAAATTATGCTATATATTCCCGGTGGGAATAACCGTCCTAGTTAGTTGGGAATATGCTAATCACGACATTTCCAAATACCTATCCGTCGATTCTGTACAAGAGTATGTTAATTGTGCATTAATCTCTAGAATTAAAATGCTTTGGGATAGTTGCTTCAGCAATGGAGGGAGGAAACTTTAACAGTGGATATTTTAAATTTGTTCAAAGAAGGCGGGCCAGCCATGTGGCCTTTACTGGCCCTGTCGATTTTATCTTTGAGTGTGATTTTTGAGCGTCTGTGGTTTTGGTTGCGAATTTTGACGCAAGAAAAGGAAATTGTCGAGCGGGTATTAGATGCAGCCCAAGATAACTGGGAATTAGCGTCAGAGATTGCCCAAAGAGCAACAGATCAACCAATTGGGCGTTTTCTCTATGCTCCTTTACGGTTACAAAAAATTGATGCAGAAACCTTTCGGTTAGCACTAGAATCTACTGCTGAAGACGAATTAGCAGGGATGCGACGTGGTGAAAAGGTCTTAGAAGCGGTAATTACCCTTGCGCCACTTTTGGGATTATTGGGTACGGTTCTGGGTTTGATCGATACTTTGAAAGCAATTAATATCGGCGATATCGCCACTGGTGGAGGTGCAGCCGCAACTAGAGGTATTGGCCAATCTTTAATTAGTACAGCTGCGGGATTAATTGTGGCGATCGCTAGTTTGGTATTCTACAGATTATTTCAAGGTTTTGTAGTCAATCAAGTCAAGCTTTTTCATAAAGCAGGGAATGAATTGGAATTACTTTATCGCCAATTCCCACCTAATTTTACCAACAGCACATCAGCAATGTTGTCAGAAACAACAAGGGATAGTTACACTCCATCAAGTAAACCCAGTACCAGCAGATTCCCTCAGCCACCAGAACCACCAAATCAAAGTTAAATGGGCATGGAGAAGTAAAAAGTCAAAAGTCAGAAGTCAAAAGGTAAAGGATTATTTTTTTATTTTTGCCTTTGACTTTTTTACTTTCTAATCCCCAATCTCCAGTTCCTACTCCCTCAAAAAGAAGATGAAAGTTAACCTTAATAAACCTGTCGAAGAAGTTCAAATTCAACTGATTCCTTTAATAGATGTAATTTTTTGTATCTTGGCATTTTTTCTGTTAGCAGCTTTACAATTTACTAGACAACAGGCGATAAATGTTGATTTGCCCCAAGCTACTACAAATACTGCATCTGAAATCAATTCAGCAGGCGCTCGTCAGATTATTACGATTAACGCTGTAGGCAACATTTATGTAGAAGACCAACAGGTGCAAAGAGCGGAATTACAAGATAAATTAAGGGAATTTTTACAAGCCAACCCTAATGGTATTTCAATTTTGAATGCTTCTCGTACAGCCACTTATAATGATGTGATTGAAACGTTAGATTTGTTACGACAAGTAGGAGGCAATCGCGTCTTTTTAGGAATTATACCTACCTCTTCTGCACCCAGCACTGATTCGCTATACTCTCCCAGCACACCCAATTTCCCTGTTGCACCGGGTACAGTTCCATTACCAGAAACTAATCCCAACGCTCCCACAATCCCTAATCAATTTTCTTTACCGACAACACCCAATCAACCACCAACAGGTCAAGGTATTTCTCCCATCGTTCCTAATGTCCCTGCTGCTACACCAGCAGCACCTGAAAACACCAACTAAAGAAGATAAAAGGCAAAAGGTAAAAACAATAATTTTTTGACTTTTGCCTTTTTATGCACCATGCCCAATTTCTCAAAACCTAAAGATATCTAGAATAAATTTTAAATAGATAAAAAACTCTGGTAACTTACAAATAATCGGCCGATGTGAAATTTATCTATCGATAGACTTAATAGACTCAGGAATTTATCGCCAAGCACCATTCACGTTTCAGGGGTTGAAGGCAATGAATGAGATTGTGACGCTGTTAATTGTTTGGGTGGTGACATCTATCAGCTTGTTGATTATCAGTAAGTTGCCTTTGGGCGTTGAAGTTGATACTCCACAAAAAGCAGTTATTTCCGCAGCTGTTTTAGGTATTGTAACGGCAATAATCAGGCCTATTTTACGCTTGATATTTGCTGTACCCGATATACTCACCTTTAATCTTCTATCGGGTGTGTTCACATTTATGATTGCCGTTGTTTGTTTTAGTATTGCTGCTTGGTTAGTAGAGGGTTTTCGCCTGCGCTTCGGTATTTGGAGTGCTGTGCTAGGGGCGTTTGCACTCACTTTAATCAACAGCTTGATTTACAAGATTTTAGGTATTTTTTAGGCATAGAAGCCAAAAGTCTATAGTATACAGTCCCTAGTCACAGGTTACTCATACCAAGTTATTGCACTAATGACTAATGACTCTTGTACAGACGCGATGAATCGCGTCTCTACCAACTATTGACTTTTGTACAGACACACGGACGCTTGTAAGAATGGCTTCTCGTCAGAGAATATTTGCGTCTCTAGCAACTATTGACTATTCATTAGAAGTTGGAGGAGCAACTGGAGTACTTGATTGTTGTTGACGTTGCTCGCGCTTTTTGCGATCGGCTGATAACATATCAGCCATCACAACCAGTGCCTGTGTCATTTTGTCTAAGTTGGAACGGTATAAGTCTAAATCCTTAGTAAGTTTTTCCTCAGACAAATGCAAGCCATCAGCAATTGTTTTAAGTGCTTCAGTACGCTGTTTTTCGTCTTTCACTAACTCAGAATCAGACAGTTCCAGCAAAGTGAACAAACCGATCGCAAACAACCGACTGTATTTAAAGTTAGGATTGTTGGCGATCGCTTGCAATTGGGCTTGCAAATCAGCATCTTGCTGTAAATGATCAGTTTGACTTAGCCACGCTATTAAATCATGAGCTGGTAAGCTTTGAGCTACGCTTTTTAAGCGTTCAGCATCATGTCTATAGCGTTGTGGCTCTTGCTCTACAGCCTGGCATATAGCATTAAAAATCGATTCTTTATCCCGTTCGGGTTTGTAGCCTTCCATGAAGCGGTCAAAGGTAGTGACAACGCCCAAGGCATAAACGGGATTGTAGCTAAAATCTACATTTACTAACAGCAGGTGCATTTCTACCATTAATTCCTCTACTACCCGACGATAAATTGTGTTAATTGGCCGAGTATGAAGAGTGTAGAAAGTTCGCTTTGTATCAGAGACAGTACGGACGTTATTCACAAAGAAAATCTTAACGGCGACGTTATCTTATTTTGTACTTTAAAGGCTACTTTGCCAAGTTGGGCTTTCCGTATGCGGAGGAATTAGCTTCGGTATCTACCAATCTGCTGCTAACTGCCAAAGTATACAGGTCTATAGACATTGTTTTAAAATACGTGACAACACATTGAGGATTTTCCGTCTGTCCAAGGTCAATATCTAGAGCAATTTTTTCCAGAATTTAGTAGCGTCCACCAAGAATATGACCTACGATACCCAGTCACCAATGTCTTCTGGAATTTTTATACTATTTCTCTACAGAAACTAAATTAAATCATCTTCTTGAATATTCATGAGTGTTTCACGCCATTTAGTCAACTTAGGTCAGTACCTAGCTGGAGAATTTGATAATCGGGAACAGGCGTTAGCTGAACCAATTTGGTATGTTCATTTGCGCTTATGGCAACGACCAGTACAGCTATTTACAGACGATAGCATCACAATATTTGCCGAACAAGCCAATATCGTGAATTTAGACCGTCCTTATCGCCAGCGTATTCTAAGGGTCATGCCTAGCAAATATGATACATCACTACAAGTACAATACTACATGCTTAAAAATCCGAGTGCCTTAGCTGGTGCAGGTTGCAACCCAAATCTACTGAAGACACTCACTCCAGACCAATTAGAATTATTACCAGGTTGTATTCTCAAGGTGACTCAACAGGAAGTAGCTCTTAACCAATATCAATTTATTGCTACTCCACCGCCTGATACGCGTTGCACTTTTACTTATCAAGGGAATACTATTCAAGTTTCTTTAGGATTTGAAATTACTGAGACAGCCTTAAATAGCTACGATAAAGGCATTGACCAATTGACGGGTAAAGCGACATGGGGAGCAATTCTTGGCCCTTATCGCTACACAAAGCGAGAACAGTATGCAGTTTTAAGTGCTGAGTGCTGAGATAGAATAACCACTCAAGAATCAGCACCTTCATGACTTTGCATGGACTTAACTGGCAATACTGCGAGGTACACCTTCTAAAGCTTCCTCTTCAGTTTCAAAGATTTCAAACACTGTATCCATCATAGTGACTTCAAATACAAGTTTTGCTTCTGGATGGACGTTACATATACGGAAACTGCCTTTGACTTTATCCGCATCACGCATACCAGCAACCAAAGATGTCAGACCGGAACTATCGATAAAATTTACTTGACCAAGATTCACCACTACATGACGGCTGAGTTTAGAAATACACTCCTGTAACTTCAGGCGAAACTGCCAAGCTGTGGTGATATCCAAGCGACCTGCTGGTGTCAAGACAATAACTGTATTACCGTCTTGAGTTGTATAGGTGGTTTGTTCTATTTGAATCACTAAGCCCCCTGCGGCACTTATCTTAAAATTGACTGTGGTTAAGTAATACCAATTCGTAGTTAAAAAGGTAAGATTCCATCCCGGTTTCCCAAGTTGTATCTGTAATTACCCCTTGGCAGAATTGGTACTGGTACAGCAAGGTGTGTATAAAGTCATCGTGCAAAAAACTCGAAAAGCTTACAAAATCAGCTTCAATTCTTTTGATTTTTGACTTCTTACATTTGCCTTTGTGTACTAGCCCTGGAATTGATGAGCTAAAGCTCAGTCTAATGAACAATGATACTACCCTGGAAAAAGTAGTAAATTATTTAACCCATCAACTACAGGACTATTCAGTGCTGAAACTTGAATTTAACAAGATACAGCTAAATTTGTCACCTTTTTTTTAACTAGGTGCTTACCTTTAGTAGTTTAACTCACCAAATCTGTGCTGAGTACCCGGACAAAATTACTGAGTCAGCAAGACGAATTTTTGGGATCTTTATGTATTGATGAGTAAATGATGACTACGCTAGGTGAGTAACTATCCCACAGTTCTAATTTTGGGGTAAACCCTTTTGTCGCCACTCATTTTTCAGTGCTACTTACTGGGTTGCCAGTTAATCCAATCTTGGGGCTTGAGAAAAGTATTATACAATTCCGCTTCGGGAGTATTAGGTTCTGGTTGATAACCGTATTCCCAACGTACTAAAGGCGGTAAAGACATCAAAATAGATTCTGTACGTCCATTGGTTTGCAAGCCAAAGATTGTACCTCGGTCGTACACTAAATTAAATTCGACATATCTACCCCGACGGTAAAGTTGGAAATTGCGTTCGCGATCGCCATATTCTATTCCATGACGGCGTTCAACAATGGGTACATAAGCTGGTAAAAACGCCGCACCCGAACTCTGTACAAAGCCAAACAAATCTTCCCAAGTGCGTTGTGCGGGAACTCCCACTTGGTCACTGTATTGGGCGGCTTCACCTTTGGGGTCTGGTCCACGGTACAAAACCCCTTGACCATCTTGATAATCGAAAAATAAACCGCCTACACCCCGTGTTTCACCCCGGTGCTTGAGGTAGAAATATTCATCACACCAACGTTTAAACACCGAGTAATACTCTGGGTGATGTTGGTCACAAGCTTGCTTGAGTGTCTTGTGAAAATGGGCTGCATCTTCTGCAAAGGGATAATAAGGTGTTAAGTCCGCGCCGCCACCAAACCACCATACGGGGCCAGCTTCAAAATAACGGTAGTTGAGGTGAACTGTAGGCACATAAGGGTTACGGGGATGTAATACCAAAGATGTACCGGTGGCATAAAAGCCGTGACCTTCTGCTTCTGGACGCTGTTTTAAAATAGAGGGAGGCAGATGAGAACCCCAAACTTCAGAAAAATTTACACCAGCTTGTTCAAATATTGCACCGTCACGCAGTACACGCGATCGCCCGCCACCTCCCTCTGGACGCTCCCAACTATCTTCATTAAACGTACCCACACCGTCGAGTTTGGCTAATGAGTGTGAAATTTCATCTTGTAAACTTTTCATAAAATGACTGACACGCGCCTTTGCGTCAGTCCCAGGTAAAGATGTGGATAATTTTGCTTCTACAGTTGGGGTTTGCGAATTAGTTACCATGAGACTCCCGAACTAAATTACATTTTTCAAAACAGCCACAAATTCCCATTGTAAAAATTTGTGGGTAGCACGAGCCAAAAATGAGGATCAACTTGCCCAAACACCTTTTTGCTTGTTAAACATTTACATGATCATTGGGCGTGATTAGAGTTATTTTCCCTCAAATGCGTATAGGCTTGTATATTGATTAAATTTTTGTTGTACTTCTTGATGGGAACATTCTGGTATCAACACCAGACTCCTGGTGAACTAGCTGAGTGCAGTGAATCACAGTAGCAGACTATGCCAGAGTTACCAGCAAGTGTGTAACGAGGAGGATTGACACATGAGAGCTTGGTTATCCAAATTCGTCCACCGCAAGCACCGTCGGTTGTGTGTTTCTCTGGTACGAACATATCGAGAAATTAGTTCTGCTTCTGTAGATGATCTTTGGCAAAAGGTAGTTGACTTAACTGATGTTTCCTGGCACCCGCTACTTAAAAGTACCAATGTCCCCTATGGATTAGTACCCAAACCTGGATTAATTTACCAAGCGGTGACACGCTTTTCACCAATTCCCATTCGGATTTTTGTGGAACGAGTCAACCCTAGAGAATTGCTGAGTATCAGAATCATGGCAATTCCTGGTGTGGAAGAACGGGTGACTTACCAAGTAGAATCTACCGTTTGTGGTACTTGTTTATCCTACTCAGTCACCCTTCGGGGTTGGTTATCTCCTTTAATTTGGTCGTTATCTCGTCCCTATGTAGATCGTGTGGCACGTTCTTTAGTGGAATCGGTAGAAAAAGCCACTTTTGTCAGCGTTCCAGGACAGAAAAAACCATTGCATGGGATGGGGGAATGGTGATTGGGGGATTGGGGATTAGGGACTGGGAGAAAAGAAACAAGTCAAAATTCAACAGCTATGAATTCTTATTCCCTACACCCTTACACCCCTATACCCCTTCCCCCTAACTTCTTATTTCTTTACTTTTAATTGTTGACTTAATGGCAACTAGTGGTTTTACTAAGTATTTATTCCTACTTTTGGGGTGGTTTTGAGTGCAACAATCACCTAAAAAATAAAAAAAATCCCGAAATCTATATAAATTAATGGTTTCATCTATCCACTTCTGGCTTGAACACCTTAGAATGATTCATTGAAAAGTCGAGCCGATGGGATTTACAGGCATTTTGAGTAAAAATACTCCCCAAGGACGATTTTTGTGTTACGGAAAACAGAGATTTCGGTAAAGATGCGACACAGTGCATCTAGAAAAAATCTCCACTAAAACTTAAGGAGTTCCAAATGAACAAGGGTGAATTAGTTGATGCTGTAGCTGAGAAGGCTAGTGTGACTAAAAAGCAAGCTGATGCCGTCTTAACTGCGGCTTTGGAAACGATTATTGAGGCTGTTTCCTCTGGCGATAAGGTAACGCTGGTAGGTTTTGGCTCTTTTGAATCACGGGAACGCAAAGCCCGTGAAGGTCGTAACCCCAAAACTAACGAGAAGATGGAAATTCCTGCGACTAGAGTTCCTGCTTTTTCTGCTGGTAAGCTATTTAGAGAAAAAGTTGCGCCCCCAAAATCATAGGCGTTCCTGTTAGGAATTTTGATTTAATGCGGCAACCGGCTCATGGGGGAAATTTAGCTTGGGCAGCAGCACTAGCAGGCTGCCCAAGTGATGCTATTGTAGATTTTTCTGCGAGTATCAGCCCCCTAGGCCCACCCAAAAGTGCGATCGCTGCTATTCAATCGCAAATGGTTAATCTCAGGCACTATCCAGATCCAAATTACAGTGACCTGAGATTAGCTTTGGGTAACTTCCATCAACTACCGCCAGAGTGGATTCTGCCGGGCAATGGTTCAGCAGAGTTACTAACTTTGGCAGGTAGGGAATTAGCAGAATTGGCCGCAACTATGTTATTCACTCCAGCTTTTGGCGACTACTACCGCACCCTGGCGGCTTATCACGCTAAAGTTCTGGAGTTTCCCCTTTCTTTAGAGACTAGGGACTGGGGACTGGGGACTGGGACTTTAAAGGAAACGACAGAATCAATTTTTCCCTTATGCCCCTACACCCCTACACCCCTACACCCCTACACCCCTACTAAAGACTGCGCTTTGTTACTCAACAATCCCCACAATCCAACAGGCAAAATATTCTCACGGCAGGATATTCTGCCTTACTTGGAGGAGTTTGCTTTGGTGGTGGTGGATGAAGCTTTTATGGATTTTGTGCCTCCCGACGAGGAACAAAGCCTGATTTCGCTGGTATGGGAATATGCAAATTTGGTAGTGTTGCGATCGCTCACAAAATTTTACAGTCTCCCTGGTCTCAGATTAGGATATGCGATCGCTCACCCCGACCGCCTGCGTAAATGGCAGTCATGGCGTGACCCCTGGCCTGTGAACACCTTGGCAGCAGCAGCAGCAGTTGCTGCCATTCAGGATCAAGAATTTCAATTCCAAACTTGGCAATGGCTACCACCTACACGCCAGCAACTATTTCAAGGTTTAACCACTCTCCCCGGATTAAAACCCCAATCTAGTGCTGCTAACTTCTTACTAGTGGAGACACAGCAATCGAGTGTGCAGTTACAGCAACAATTACTCCAGCACCATCAAATTTTAATCCGCGATTGTCTCAGCTTTAAAGAATTAGGCGATCGCTTCTTCCGTGTAGCCGTTCGTTCTGAAGCTGATAACCAACGTCTGTTAGCAGCGTTGGATGTAGAGAGTAGGGGTGTAGAGAGAAGTCCGAGCAGAGGCTTCCTCTGATCGGAACTTCCCTGCGGGACGCTACGCGAACGGAGGTTGTAAGGGTTGTAGAAGAGAAGAAAGAATCCAATGCCTCATCCCCCATGCCCAATTCCCATTGACTAATGACTATTAACTAATGACTCTTGACTACGATGTTGTAATTATTGGTGGTAGTTTAGCTGGACGCTATGCGGCTTTAGTAGCTACCCAGTTAAAAGCTAAAGTTGCTTTAGTGGAATCTCAGGTAGATTACGGGGTAATTTATCGCCAGGCTATGGGAAAAATTGCTCACCTTGCCCAGCCTGCGGATAATTTAGCTAATTTTGGTATTTCCGCCATCAATGTGAATGCAGCCGAAAAATCCCCAATTTCTATGAACTGGGCAGAAGCCATGCTGTACTCCCAGGGTGTTGTGGCTAATATTCAAGAACAGACATCTCCATCTGTATTAGCGGCGCAGGGAGTTGATGTGATTTTTGGTAATGGTCAATTTTCAGATAAGCATGATTTAGCATTTGCAGTTAATCAACGCCGACTGCGGGGACGCACTTATTTACTGGCGAATGGTTCTCGTCCAGCTATTCCAGAAATTGAGGGATTGCAAACCACTGGCTATCTAACTCTAGCTAATATTTGGCAGGCTTTTAAAGCCCCGAAACCGCCCCAAGATTGGGTAATTCTAGGTGGTGTTCCCCAAAGTATTGAAATCGCCCAAACTCTGGCTAAACTGGGTTGCAGAGTGATTTTGAGCGTTAAGCATCCTTATGTAATTCCCCATCTTGACCCAGAAATTTCCCAATTACTACTAGCGCAGTTAGAGGCTGACGGTATAAGAGTTTTAACAGAGAAAATAGTTAGTCAAGTTAGACAAATTGATGATAAAAAATGGCTTCAGATAGGAGATAAAGCCATTGAAGTTGATGAAATTTTAGTCGCAACTGCACAGCAACCTAATATTGAATCTTTAAATTTGTCAGCAGCAGATGTAAAAGTTCATCAGCAGCGTTTATTAATTAATGAAAAACTGCAAACTACTAACCACCGTATTTATGCTTGTGGTGACGTAATTGGTGGTTATGATTTTGCTAATATCGCTCAATACGAAGCAAGAATTGCAATTAAAAATGCTCTATTTTTACCTAGATTAAAAGTTAATTATGCTAATATTCCTTGGGCAATATTTTCTGAGCCAACACTAACACGAGTCGGTTTGACACAAGCACAAGCACAACGCCGATATAGTCCCAAAGAAATTATAGTTTTGCGAAACTATTATAAATCTGTAGCAGCAGCACAATTAGAAAATCAAATAACAGGTGTTTGTCAGTTGATTGTTTTGCGTAATGGCAAAATTTTAGGAGCTACGATTTTTGGACAGGAAGCTAGAGAATTAATTAATCTGATATCTTTCGCTATGAATCAAAAAATCCACGTTCAGCATCTAGCGAATTTATCGCCTATTTATCCCAGTTTCTCAGAAGTTTTAGAAACAGCAGCCAGAGAATGGAGTAATCAGAAATTACACAATAATCTAGCTAGACAAGAGTGGTTAGAAGGTTTCTTCTATTTTCGTCGCAATTGGAATTTGTGAGTGACATGAAGCATAATCAGCAGAGGAGAAAAACTCATGAATAATCACCAATTATTTGCCTCTCTCATTGTTGCGCTTGAAGTTTTTTTCTGAGAAAGATACACTCCCAATCCCTTGAATGATACCACGACCAATTAAACCTAAACCGCGACCGATAATTTGGGTGAGAACGAAGACAATACCACTACCCAAAAAGGCTAATACTGATTGTAACCGGGGAGCGATCGCATCTCGTATTTCTAGTAGCAATGTTACTACCAAAGGAATGCCAGTCAGACGGGCTAATTCTTCATTGCGGGGAGCATAAACGGAAATTGTGGCTATCCCGCGCGGTGCAAAAACAAAAAGTTCATAACGGCTTTCAAAAATCTCTCTCGCTTCGTTGACATAAGTATTTAAACGGTATCTCCACGATAAATCATTTCTAAACCTTTCAATTTCTCGTGTAGAAATTAACTGGCGATCGTAGAAATCTTGTTTGATTTGTTCTACATCGGCTAAAGAGTTGAGTAAGGGTTGTACCACTGCATTAGCCACTTGAATTAACAAGTTTTCTAGCATGATTTCAGCTTGGGCATTAGCTTGCGAAGTCCCTGCGGGGTATGAAGTATTATCTATTTTTAAATCTGTTTGCAATAACAAGTAGGATAATAATTCACTAACTAACGGAATTTTATTAAGAATTGCAGTTTGAACAATTGCAGAATTTTGTAATAAGACATTAACGATTTCTATACTACGGTTGCCTAGATTAATTCTGGAAAATTTACCGAAAAAGTCTGTAATTGTAGATTTCCATAAATCATTTAAAATTATAGGTTGCAATTCTATGAGTTGATTCACGGTAATTTGAGCTTCGCGTAAATCATCTAGTTGCTGAGACAATTTCTGGAGAACTAAGTACAGCAATTCTCGTTTTCTATCTTCACGAAATATATCTATTTCTAAGGGAATATCAGAAACATTTTTTAAAGAAAATTGCAGTTTATTGATACAAGCTGCAAAGAGGGTGGACTGTAATACTCTGGGACTTAAAAGAGGTATTGTAGCTAATACTGTTTGAGCATCTGGGGTCACAATATCACTATTAGGTGCAGGTAATACAGGTAATGGTGACGAAATTGAAGGAATAAATTCTGGTTGCCGTTGTTGTTTTTCTTGGGGTGCTAATAACAATTGATTGAGTAACCAACGCGCTGTTAAAAGTTCTCGCCGCTGTCCGGCTAAAATTGCTCTATCTAGGATTGGTAAACCAGGAATTTGTAATTGCTCTGTAACTGCTTTTAAAGTAATTTCAATGTAACCAATCCCTGACGAATATAAATCCTGGCGCAATTTTGCTAAGGGTAAGCGTGATGCTATGGTTTGAAGCGGTGGATTTAATTCTGTATTGGCCGTTACTTCTGGCCAATAGGAATTACCATTAACTAATGCTGTCATTGCTGTCACCAATTCCGCCAAAGCAGTCCCTTTCGGACAGTAACCATCTGCACCAAAAGCCTTAGCTGCGGTGATGATTCCGGGTGCTTGTACGGAACTGAGGAGTAAAATCGGCAGTTGGGGATAAGAGGCTTTGAGTTGCTGAATTAGTTGTAAACCTTGTTGTTGCGTATCGGTTGAGCGACTATCACCTAATTCTAAAACTACTAAATTCACTTGGTTAGGGTCTTTTTGGGCAATCTCTGTTAAAGCTTGCAAAGCTGCTGTATCTGTGGCGGTTTCCGTTACCACTTGGATATGAGGTATCGCCTCTAAAGCTACCCGTAATCCCAAACGAAAGATAGGATCATGATCAATTAATACTAATTTTAAAGGGCGATCGCTCATAGTTTACCCACATACATCAGCACTGTCTTGTCCACTCCATACCCAGAAGTTTGAGTCCTCCTCATTGTCTCCTGTTTTCGCCCCTAAATAAATGGATGATAATTGGCATAGGCAATAGTTAACAATGTAATTAAATGAACCTCAGTATTAGGCATTGGTTGGCAGAACGTCAGCTTACTATCAGTGAAACTTCTAATTTGGCAGTTGAGCAATTAGCAGGGATTACCTACCGTATTGTCCAGGATATGGAATTTAAAAGCCTAATACCGTTAGATATTTGCACTCTTGCCGAAGTTCTGGAACTACCTCTATATACTGTTGAACAAGAAATTACAGTTATTACTTTATTAACCGAAAGTTTGCTCCGTAGTCTGAGCCAAAAAAAGGCATTAAAACGGAATGAAGGTACATGGTTAGCTTTTCAAATTGCCTATCTACAAGCTTTACAACAAGTTTTACACCAAGAAACCATTTTATACAGACCTTGGCTGAACCGTGCCAAAATTCCTTATCGCACAGCAGTTCTTCAAGATGTACAACTCCAAGGTTTATTAAAAACTCTCTCGCCGGGTAAATTGACAGATACCCAAGCTGAACAAGCTTTATCTTTAGTGGCAGACTCATTACTCGTACAACAGATGAATTATGCCACTATTGCTTGGTTCGTCGCCAATGGTGCAGAGGATTTAGAAGCAAAATTGTTTACTCAACGGTTAACACATTCACTACCAGGATATTTACTCGCAGTTATTGCCCAAAATGCCCTACCTTTAGCTCAATTGCAAAAATTTTTCCGTTTGGGGACACCTGGTAATATCTCTAGTTCAGAATTGGGTGTAACAGTAGCAGACAAAATTGATCTTCAGCGAGAAAATTACCGTGCTAGTTTGCTACAAGCCTTGAGTACTCCCTTGCTGATGGAATCTTTTGCTCTGAAAGATATTTACATTCCTGTAGCTGGAAGACCACAAACAGGTGATGATGAGTCACCCGTTGATTTAAAAACATGGGTACAGAAACAGTTAACTGATTTAGAAACTGTGACTGTGATTGAATCTAAACCAGGCTATGGTAAAACTAGTTTCTGCCAGATGTGGGCGGCGGAAGTAGCACGGGAACTTTACCCGTCTTGGATGCCAATCTTCATTCGTTTACGAGATATTAGATATGGCAAAAATTTGATTGAAACTCTCAATTCTGGTTTAGCGTTCCAGACACCTACTCATCTGGCCAATTGGCTAGATGAAAATCATCCTCGTTGTGTGTTGCTACTGGATGGATTGGATGAATTACCTCCTGCTATTCAGACTCAAAGAATCAAGACAAGTTTTATTCAACAATTAATTGAATTTCAAGCTCAATATCGACATAAGATTGTGTTGACTAGTCGCTCTGGCACGATGCAAGCCATTGCTCCTGAAATACTACTACAATTGCGACGCATTACTATTGAGCCATTAACAACCAATGAACTGAAACAATGGTTTCAACAATGGACATTAGTCCAATCATTACCCGTTGCTCAAAACTTTTTTACGTTTTTAAAACAGGCAGGGTTATTTGTTAGTAAATCTAAGTTTCCACAACTCTCGGCTTGGGTACATCAACCATTGATGTTGTATTTGTTGGGTGTATTACATCGGGATGGGTTACTAGATGATGGAATATTACAGTTAGCTTATGACCAAGCAAATAACCATGATTCTTTGTTATGGGAAATCCATCATCGCCTCCAGCAATGGTTATTTGCCTATCCCTTAACTAGCAATATCAACACTATCCTACAGCGTTCAGGATCAGCACATATTCACCGTACACCAGAAGCGATCGCCGGTTTACTAGCTGGTCATCATCCCCAAGATGTAATTGACCAAATACAAGCCATATCTCTGCAAATTTTACACAGCGATCGCCATCAAATTACCCTGGAATCAACCCCAAACATTAATTTGCCTGCGTTTTATTTGCACAAGCGGCAGAAGTTAGGGGAGAAGAAACAATTCAATACCCCAATGCCCGATTCCCAAATCATCGAATTCTCTCACCCAAAAATAGGGACATATCTCTGCGCTGGGGCTGTGGCTAGTCAATTACACATGTTGACGCAGTGCCAAAAAGATATTTACGGTACAGAGAATTTTTTGATTGATACTCCCAATCGTCTTGCCCAACACCTTTATAACTTGCTGGGTTACGGTATTCTTGCTCAGGACATTATAGAATTAGCGATCGCTAATTCACACCAACAATTTAACAATCATTTCCCTTGGGAGGTTCTCATCCAACGTCTGGAATCTTTTTGGTATGGTTACTGTCAAGGACGTTGGCTAGACGCAGGGATTGCCCACACAGCTTTATCTTATTTCCATACATTGCAAAATCCTGTCAATGTAGAGCAATTAAATACTTATGTGGGTGTAAATGTATTTTTCTTGCTAGGCGCAATTCACAAAACAATTAAGGTTGCTTTTACCCCTTGTGGAAAGCCCAGCAATATAACAGATTTTCATCCAGAAGCCATACTCATACTGTTAGCAAAAGCGATGTTGCTAGACCCTCATGTGAGTAAGCACATTTATGGCAAATCCCTTGGGGGAATTGACCTCTCAGGCGCATTCTTATCTAATATGATGTTATCTGGAGCTAATTTCCAAGGCACAAATTTGACCAATGCAGTCTTGATAGGAACAAATCTGAGTGGTGTTGACCTGAGTGGTGCGAATCTCAGCGATGCAAATTTATCACATGCCAATCTCTCCGGTGCGAATCTTAGTAATGCCAATCTTACAAATGCTAATCTCACCGGTGCAAATCTCGCAGATGTCAATATTGATTATGCTAACTTTACTAATGCTTGTTTATCTGATGCTGTCATCAGTGAAGCAAATCAAGAAATGGCTAGGTTCAGGGGTGCATTATTCTCTGTAGATCAGTTTCAAGCGTTGAAGGTGTTGTTATCAAAACAATCAAAACCTCACATCCGCAGCAGTATCGATCATACAAAATCTTGGGATCATAGTCTCGATATCGGCATCATTGAAAGCTTAGAAGGTGAACTTATGCCACCTACAAACTTAGATGACGATGGTGATAATGAGACAATTTTTAATGAACAATTTGGTAATTATTAGCTAATTTTTTGCCTTTATCTTGACGTTCTTTGCCTGGAAATTTTCACCCTTAATTCCCCAGAATTTTACATATAAAAAAGAGGGCTAACGCCCCCAATATCAACTCTCAAAAACCTTATGTACTTGCTGAAGCATCGCGATAGCCGTAAAAGTTGATTGTATATTCAGTAATTTTTACCCCAGTTTTTTGTTCAACTTCACGGATAAATTCTTCCGGTAGTTCTATATGAACGTCAAGAATTTGATTAGTATCGAGACAGTTAACATGACTGTGAGCATCGCTAATATTGCCGTATAAGCGTCCATCACAGCGTTCAATACACTCAATAATCCCTTGACTTGATAGTGCTTCTAAATTTTGATATACAGAAGTGTGACCAATATCTTTCCCTTCTTGGTTGAGGCGATCATAAATTTCCCTCGCAGAAAGGTGTTCGTTAGCTTGCCATAGTAGTTCTAGAATAAAGCGACGTTGACGGCTAACCCGCATACCTAGTATTTGACACCGTTCTAGCGCATCTTCTAAAGAACGAATGGGTTTTGTGGAGTCTGCCTGTTTCTGCATATTTAAATCTACTTCACTATCGTGGGGTTTTCCCTGCTTGAGTTGACTGTGTACGGGGAACTACATATTTTGCTTTTGCACCTTTTTTACCTGTGCTGCTGGAAAATGGTGGAAAAATTACAGTTTGAACTGATTGGGGGGATGGTATTGGAGATTTGCTTTGCCACATTTGCCGCTAAAACAAACTCATTACAACTTTAGCTTAAATTTTAGGTAAATGTCCACCTGGGGGCGGGGGATAAAAATATTAAGATACTTATACTGTGGAGTTTATATCTCCTTGAGCGAATTTGGAGCGATCGCTAGATATCAAGTTTCACGCATAATTCTCGACTAAAATCTAGACTGCTGACCTTTGAGCGTCAACAGTTAAGCTATCTAAAAAAATTATTCCCGCACTACAACTGTTGTACCAAAATCTACTTGTTCATAGAGCAAACGGACATCAGTGTTACGCATCCTCAGACAACCATGAGAAATAGCCGTCCCTAAAAGGTGAACATCTGGCGTACCGTGAAAGCCAATTTGATTGCGGCCATCTGACCAAAAACCGATCCATCTTTCCCCCAAAGGACTGTCAGGGCCAGGTGGAAAAACTTTACCTGTAATCGGGTGTCGCCAAATCGGATCGTGCTGCATATCATCAACGACAAAAGTCCCTGTAGGCGTTTCCCAACCCTTCTTACCTATAGCAATTGGGTAACTAGCGATGACTAAATCTCCCTGATAAACATAAGTGCGGCGATCGCTTAAATCAACTACTACCTGTTTTTTCGTATTGCCTCTTCGATTAGATGATTTGTTTTGCGGAAAAATCTGGGAAAATATAGACTTATTTTCCTCCCCCAAATTAGAATTTTTTTGGCTTTCTGGTGTGAGTAATTGTGATTTTTTGGGGGCGTTAGTCGTTAAAGCTACATTTTGGTTAACAGTATCCGAATTATTATGAGACTCGATAACTGAGGACTTTGTTTGGGAAGCCCTCTGGTTGGTTTTATCTGGAGGTGTAGAAGCACCAAATGCTGTTTCGCCTAAGCCTCCTGTGTAAACATCTCCAGGACGGCTGACTATGGTGGAGGCTGGTTTTTTAAACTGTCCTTGCGTTGTAGTAATGCGCCAATGGATAGCTACCGATAAGATAGCTGTGCCAAAACAGATAAACATTACTGTACGCGCTAGAGATTCATTTTTTACCATTGCCATCGCTTCTTGTTTATCCCTGACATACTCAGCTTAATAGTTGAAGTCTTTGATTATTTAAGCATTAAAAACTGATAAATATCCTGATCAATTAGGGCAAACTAAGGTTATCAGGATATTCCAGCTAACAAACTTTTATGAAAGTCACTTGTTTCACTAGTTTGTCCTGAGTGGATTGATAAATTTAGAAATTGTCTTGATCATGCTCCAACAGTTGGAATAAATCATTATTGGTGTGGGTGGGAGAAGAGCTATGTCTGAAAAACTATTATTAGCAGTCACAATTACATTTACCCTTAATCTATTTTTTCAAGTCTGTGTGCCTCATCAAACTAATTCTGGTGCTAGTTATCAACAACATACAGAAACATCAGCAACAGTTTTGGTAACAAGACCGGAAAGATAACATTTTTGCAGTCAAATGTTTATAAATAAGTCATATTTAAATCACACTGAATCCCTAATTTCCCTATAAGGTCAGTATTTACCCTGAATTATAGCCCAACGCTATGTCCAAAATTAGCTTCTTGCCATAGTTTAGCTCTGTCGATCACAGTGTGATAATTATCAAAAATAGACGCTGAAAAGTAAAAGTTCTGTCTGCCAGATGACTGAGTTGTTAAATTGAATTGCTCATATCTCAGGCAGCTAATTTACACATAGCAGAGAAGATGTTTACAAGTCTGTTGTTATATAGCTTTGTCATCAAAATTTGTACATCATTTATCCATAGCCTGCCGTCATTTGTACTGCAACCGAGAATCCTTAAAACATTGCCTTTGGAGTGTTATCTAATTCATCGAGTCTAATTGAGCTTCATATAGATATCTATGATCCTAGGGTAAGTAAATCTGATTTGTGCAGTGGACACACCATCCAAAATATCAAATTGAATTGCATATTCTGATACCAACTTGGCATAAGTATTCCTGTTTCCCGCTTCTGAAATGTTATTTTAATTAGGGCTTTTAATTCCAAATCACCAAATTGGTTTGACTCCACAAATTCTAAATTATATATTTTTGATACACATCATATAGTATTTGTCAATATCAAGTAGTCAGATGGCACAAACTGCACAGTCAGTTGTTGCATTGTCGTAATGAACAAGATGCCCCATAATGTTTCAGACAATTGCTAATTGGTCAAAGTGAGATTTTGCGTAACCAAAAATTCAGTCATAATTCCCGAACTCAGTGTTACAGTCTCAAATCCGTCCGTTATTCAGGAACAAGTCGCCAATTAGCGGGTCTAATAGATAGGGATGATTTACAACCAGTACGATCTATGAGTCAATCGATTACTGTATCCTGGTCAACGGTTGATGCGGGGTACTCAGAAGCATCGGTGCAAGTTGACAAGCTCTCTAACCATGATTTAATTTTGCGCTGTCAAGCGGGACTGCGCCCAGATCGTGCTGCCTTCGCAGAACTGTTGCGCCGCTATCAAACCCAAGTTGATAGAGTCTTGTACCACCTAGCACCCGATTGGCCCGATAGAGCTGACTTGGCTCAAGAAGTTTGGATTCGAGTTTATCGGAATATCAGCCGATTACAAGAACCAGCTAAGTTTAGGGGTTGGTTAAGTCGCATTGCAACCAATTTGTTTTATGACGAATTACGGAAGCGCAAGCGGGTTGTCAGTCCTTTATCTTTAGATGCTCCCCGCTCAGTAGATGATGGTGAAATGGATTGGGAAATTGCGGGAGATACTCCTGGGCCAGAGGAAGAACTGACAACAAGAGAATTCTACGAGCAACTGCGTGAGGCGATCGCGGATTTACCTGAAGTATTCCGCACTACCATTGTTCTGAGAGAAATCGAAGGAATGGCATACGAAGAAATTGCCGAAATCACAGGAGTTTCTCTAGGAACAGTGAAGTCGAGAATAGCCAGGGCTAGATCCCGCTTGCAAACTCAATTGCAAAACTATCTTGATGCCTAATTTACAGTATCTTCACTCTGCCCTATGGCAGAATTTAAGCATTGATTAAGAATTGTGAGAAATGTTGCTCATGCCGCTGCCGTCAGGAGAAAAATTTAATTATGCTCTTAGGATTGCCCAGTTCTTTTACCCGTGGATGAATTGGTAATAATGTTAGTATGACTACTGATTCTCAGTTTAATAACCATTGTCGGAGGCAACTTCCTAGAGAGTTACCAAATAAGATGGCAAAGCATACCAATGAAGCAACGGGTGCTATGGATATGGTAAAGCGCGATCGCTTTGAATTATTAAGTGCTTATCTAGATGGTGAGGTGACAGCCGCCGAACGTAGGCAAGTAGAAGATTGGCTAGCCAACGATGCCGCAGTTCAATGCCTGTACACCCGACTACTAAAGCTCAGGCAAGCCTTCCGGACTATGCCAGTGCCAACAACCCAAACGACCCCAGAAACCACAGCAAATCAAGTATTTGAGCGGATGAATCGTCGCTCTAGAAAAAAATGGGCATTCGGTGGCGCAGCCATTGCTGCTTGCGTCATTGGTGCATTAGCTAGCTGGTTGCCAAGTCGAGAATCGGGTATCCCGCAAATAGCACAACAACCGCAAGTACAGCCTACTCAGGTTGCCAACAAATCAGAGTCACTGCCCATGATAGCCTTGAACAATCCAGTCATTGAGATTCCCAAGGCGGCAGTATCCTCTCCAGAACCAGAAATCAGAGAAGTTTCCCCAGACATTAACTAAAGGTTTGTAGTCAGCAGTGAAGTGCTAAAGATGATCAAAACAAAACTAAAGTCCTCACTACAAACCCCTTACTTTTGTTCTGGGAGAACTCCAGCAACCATCAACTAGGTGTATACCTCCTAGCTGTTGTACTCTTTCCGGGTTCATCATGTATATCCAAGCCCAACCCCAAGACAAACCTTGGAGATTATACACTTCAACCTCCTGTCGATTGTAAAGGTTTTCTGACATTCTTCTAGAAGGTTGGTAACCTTCCAGATCGTCTAAAACATGGATAATCAAGGGTTCAGCAAAAGAGAGTAAATATCCGTGGACTAGTTCTTTTCCCATAGTCATGGCTGGGTAGCCCATCGGCAACGCAAACAGTTGACCCAGTGTAGTGGCTTTTTGGGCTTCTACTACTTGATTAGTACAATATCTTTGGTAATTGATTTCGCCTGGTTTGAGTGTACCGTAGACAAAAACTCGCACTCTACCAGAAATTTTTGTATGTAATTCAGCCATACGTTGTTTGATATAACTTATCCAGTTGCCTACCATCATCTACAATATGGAGGCAGACAAGATTTACAGTCCAGTAGGAGAGTTCTCGGTGGATTCCCGATACAACCCAGCATCGATTGAGGAAAAATGGCAAAAAACATGGTTAGAACTTGGCTTAGATCAGACCCCCACAGATAGCAATAAGCCCAAATTCTATGCTCTATCCATGTTCCCCTACCCATCGGGCAGCCTACACATGGGTCACGTCCGTAATTACACAATTACCGATGTGATTGCTCGCCTCAAACGAATGCAAGGTTATCGGGTACTACATCCAATGGGATGGGATGCCTTTGGCTTACCTGCAGAAAACGCCGCCATTGACCGTGGTGTACCCCCGTCCAAGTGGACTTATCAAAATATTGCCCAAATGCGGCAGCAATTACAGCGTCTTGGCTTGTCCATTGATTGGGACAAAGAAGTCGCTACCTGTTCACCAGACTATTACAAGTGGACACAATGGATTTTCTTGCAGTTTTTGGCAGCAGGTTTGGCATACCAAAGAGAAGCAGCTGTTAACTGGGATCCCATTGACCAAACAGTATTAGCCAATGAACAAGTTGATAGCGAAGGACGGTCTTGGCGCAGTGGTGCTAAAGTTGAGCGCAAATTGTTGCGCCAGTGGTTTTTAAAGATTACCGACTATGCCGAAGAATTATTAAACGACCTGGATAAATTGACAGGCTGGCCGGAACGGGTCAAGTTGATGCAGGCGAACTGGATTGGAAAATCTGTCGGTGCGTATTTAGAATTTCCCATTGTGGGCAGTGACGAGAAAATAGCTGTGTATACAACCCGTCCTGATACGGTGTTCGGTGTCAGCTACGTAGTTTTAGCACCAGAACACCCCCTTACACAGCAAATCACAACCAAAGACCAACAAGCAGCGGTACACGCCTTTATTCAAGAGGTGACAAATCAAAGCGAGTTAGAACGTACCGCCGAAGACAAACCTAAGCGCGGTGTTCCTACTGGTGGCAAAGTGACTAACCCGTTTACTGGTGAAGAAGTACCCATTTGGATTGCTGACTATGTACTGTATGAGTATGGTACTGGGGCGGTGATGGGTGTACCTGCTCATGATGCACGGGATTTTAAATTTGCCCAAAGATATGATTTACCCATTGAATTTGTAATTGCTGCGCCAGACGATGTGGCAGGGTTTGATTTAACGCCGACATCAGACACAGAAGAAATTACTCAACTGGTGCAGATTGAATATAACGAGGCATATACTGAGCCAGGCATTTTAATTAATTCTGGGCTGTTTACTGGCATGGCTTCTGTGGAAGCCAAATCGGCAATTACTAAATATGCTGAAGAACAAGGCTTTGGGAAAGAACGGATTCAATATCGCTTACGGGATTGGTTGATTTCTCGTCAACGCTATTGGGGCGCACCTATTCCTGTGATTCACTGCCCCAACTGTGGCATAGTACCAGTACCAGATGCAGATCTACCTGTTCAGTTACCCGAAGACGTGGAATTTACTGGTCGTGGTGGTTCACCTTTGGCACAGTTGGAAAGTTGGGTAAATGTGCCTTGTCCTACCTGTGGTACTCCTGCTAAACGGGAAACCGACACGATGGATACTTTTATTGATTCTTCGTGGTATTTCTTGAGATTTCCTGACGCTACAAATGAAAACCAAGTTTTTGACCCTGCTATAACTAATGACTGGCTGCCAGTTGAACAATATGTGGGTGGGATTGAACACGCGATTTTACATTTGTTGTATTCCCGGTTCTTTACCAAAGTTTTGCGGGATAGAGGTTTGTTGAACTTTGATGAACCATTTGAGCGGTTGTTAACCCAAGGGATGGTGCAGGGTTTAACTTACATGAACCCCAACAAGGGTGGCAAAGATAAATGGATTCCTTCCAGTTCAGTTAACCCCGATGATCCGCGTGACCCTCAAACTGGTGAACCGTTGCAGCGTCTTTACGCTACTATGTCCAAGTCTAAAGGCAATGGTGTCGCACCAGAAGATGTAATTGCTAAGTATGGTGTAGACACAGCACGGATGTTTATTTTATTTAAAGCACCGCCAGAAAAAGATTTGGAATGGGATGAGGCAGATGTTGAAGGGCAATTCCGGTTTTTAAATCGGGTTTGGCGGTTGGTGACAGATTATGCTGCGGCTGGGGTTTGTCGTAAACAAGCACAACTAGCTGATTTGACTAAGCCAGAAAAGGAATTACGGCGGGCAATTCATACGGCCATCCAAGCTGTGACAGAAGATTTAGAGGATGAGTATCAATTTAATACAGCTGTTTCTGAGTTGATGAAGTTGAGTAATGCTCTCTCTGATGCTGATTGTCGTAATTCACCAATTTATGCCGAAGGTGTGCAGACTTTGGTGGCGTTGCTAGCTCCCTTTGCGCCACACATTGCTGATGAACTATGGCATTTATTGGGTAATAATAGCTCAGTCCATACTCAAACTTGGCCTGCTTTTGATCCAGCTGCTTTGGTGGCTGATGAAATCACATTGGTGATTCAGGTGAATGGTAAAAAACGCGCTGATTTGCAAGTTCCAGCCCAAGCAGATAAAGCGGAATTGGAGAAATACGCCCGTGAATCAGAAGCAGTGCAGCGTCACTTAGAAGGTAAGGAAATTAAAAAGGTGATTGTTGTACCTGGAAAGTTGGTCAATTTTGTAGTTGGCTAATAACGTCGCCCAGTTCAGTGAAGGTGTAGGCTAAGTTGTGTAGCCTACATCCAACCTCCGGCCAAATTTAACTTCCTCTGGGGGTGTCAGTTGGTGGCTCAACTGGTTTATCGTTACCGGAATTACCAGGGTTTTCCCCGGCGTTACCAACGGGCTTATCGTTACCAGGATTACCAGGGGTGTCAGTTGGTGGCTCAACTGGTTTATCGTCACCAGGATTACCAAGGGTGTCATTTGGTGGCTCAATTGGTTTATCGTCACCGGAATTACCAGGATTTTCCCCAGCATTACCAACGGGCTTATCGTTACCAGGATTACCAGGGGTGTCAGTTGGTGGCTCAACTGGTTTATCGTCACCAGGATTACCAGGTTTTTCTCCAAGTGAATTATCCTCCATTGACGGTGGAGGAGTTGTTGGTTTTACAGTTGGAATAGAACCAATGTTATTTTCTGGAATAGTTATTTTGTCGTTACTATTAGCCAATTCTTGAGCGTTATTAAATAGAATTTCTCCAGTATCGAAAAAAGACTCTACAGAAGAACTATTTGAGTTGGCGGTTAAATTAGTTGATGTGTCTTCACCATTTGAGCTAGCAGTTAACTCTAAAAAGGATGGATTTTCAATGACTCCTTGACCACTCAGGGGTGTTTGTCCTGCTAAAGCCGCAACTATTTCTGTTTGTACGCTGGCGATCGCTGGGTCGGCTGAGGGGGTAAGATTTTGTCTAGTTAAATCTAATCCTTTAACTAAGTCGCTGGTTTGATAAAAATTTTGCAGATCAAAATCGTATAGTCCTTGAAATCTACCTTTGACTAAGACTAGCAGTTGTCCTGCTTGCAGTTCTTGCGCTTGTGAAGCATCTTTGTTGGAAACAGTAATCCCACTATTTGTTAATGCGCCGATAACTGTAGTGTCTGTTTGTTGGTCGTAGCGCACAAATAATGCTGAACCCCGAATAGCAGCAACTGCGCTGGGGGTTTGAATCCGTGTTTGACCCCTTCCTGGTGGAATCAGGAGTAAAACAGTTCCGTTTGACAGTCTGAAGTTGCGAGTTCTAGGCAAAAATTGAAAGATTGCTTGTTCCCCAACTCTGGCTAAAGAACCGTCATTAAAACGCAAATCAGCTAAAGAAGCTCTACCGGTAGCTAGCCCATCACCTGGAACAATAGCATCGGTACGCTTGGCTGGACGCTTACTTCTAGTATTTCTTTGTAGCAGCTGTACAAAATTACGCAGACTTTGAATTTCGGCGCGAGTCAGAGGTGTACTGGCGTTAACCTGATGCACCGGAGTTAAGAGTATAACTACTCCCCACAAACCAATTGCCAACCACGAAGACAGTTGAAAACGCATAATATCAAATTTATAAAAATTGTACTGATATTAAACCAGTCTCAAATATATTTTGAGATTTAAAGATACTAACTTGTTAATTTTATAACTTTTATCGCAATGTTTGCAGTTAGTTAACTGTTAAAATTATCTGAGTTTTGATACAAGATAATTAACATACACTGCTATATACTTAAGTATAAATTTTATTGAGATTTATGTAAGTAGGTGCTGAGAATTTTGCATAACATATAAAATTATGTTTGTGAATTATACAGAATCAAGACCGTATGTATATTAACTGATGTAACTGATTTATCAACAACAAATACAATCATCTGTCAATCATATAAGAAGGCTCATTAACTCGACTATAGAGTTGACTGCTGATTTTTGACTGTCAACATTTAACAATTGAATTTTCAGTATAAAGTAAATTTGATTCAACCCATCTATAAAAAAGATGCAACCTCATGGCTGGAAAAGTTTTTTAATCACGGTTTTGTTAGTGATTGTTGGTGCAAGTAGTTATAGCATCAGAGTGGATGCAGCATCAAGTAAAAAATCAAACAAGTTACCTATTCAAAACCTGTTGATAGCTACAGACAATGAACTGGAAATTTACTCCAATGATGAATTATATGTAACTGACTATCAATTATCACAAATTGAATTGGGGGAGGTTAGCTCGATACAACAAGAGCAGTTAAATTTGGTCAAACCAAAACTGCTAATTAATCAAGCTAACCCCGTACAATCAGAAAATCAAGGCAATGAATCTAACTCCACACCAATACCACGGACAAATGAACCGCCACAATTAGAAACTCAGCCTAATGATTTTCCCCAAACCTCTCCAAAGCCGATAGAGCAATTGTTGGAATCACCACCACAAAATAATAATGAGAGATTAGAACGATTAGAGAGACTCAGGCGACGATTAAGAGAGATGAATCAGTCAAATTCTGAGTCTGAGGCTTATCAGGAACTAGGTTTAAGAGTACGGCCAAGACCTCTACCTTTAGAACAACCACAACCTCCACAAATAGAACGCCCTCAGTTTAAACCTATAGGTTCTTTACAAGCACGGATTGGTTATTTTTATACAAATAACATCTTTTCGACTGAAGATATTCCTATAGAAGATGGCTTATTTTTTTATGGACTTAGGTTATATTCTGCATATTTTCCTTTGGGAAGAACAACATTTATCAACGGCTCAATTGATGGGAATTTAATCCGTTATACCGATCAATCAAAATTTAACTACAACCAAATAAGATTTAATTTGGGTATTTACCAACAGTTATCGAGGCGAATGTTTGGTGAAATCAGCTGGAGCAATCAACAATTATTTTATGCTAACAGTAGTGATGTATTTACATCGGGCGATCGCTTCTTGAATGAACATGCTGTGCGCCTATCTTTGGGGAGAAGAGACCCCATCACTGAGAGACTCACACTAGATAGCGTTTATGAATTTAGTTGGAATTTAGCCGACCCCGATAGCCGTAGTCGGATAGTAAATGCTTTGTGGTTATCTTTAAGCTATGAAATTCAAAAACCCCTAGAGGTAGGTTTAAATTACCAATTGAATATTTCAGATTTTACAGAACGCGATCGCCATGACCAAGCCCATAGAATATTTACACACTTAAGTTACCGTTTATCTAGGTCTAGTAGCATGAATATTCAGTCTGGCTTTACCTTTGGTGATTCTACAGCCAGGAATATTGACTTTGATAACTGGTTTACTAGCATCAATTATAACTTTGTACTAGGTGAATTTTAAGTATGGAAAGTTGACTAATAACTAATCCAATCACTCCAGCTACCAGCATAAAGTTTACCCCTGTGAATACCTGCTAATTCCAAAGACAGCAAATTCACACAAGCAGTTACCCCAGAACCACAATAAACGAAAATTTCTTCAGATGATTCTACTTGTTGCCAGCGTTTTTGGTGTTCAGTTGTGGGGACTAAATAGCAAGCCGCGTCCGTCACTTCCATCCAAAAATAATTGACTGCGCCAGGAATATGACCAGCGATTTTATCAGTTGGTTCTCGTTCGCCACGATAGCGATCGCCTTCTCTGGAATCTATCAAAACAACCGTCGGTAAATCTTTACGATTTTTCACAGTTTCACGATCTACTACTAATTCTGGCTGCACTTGAGGCGTAAAGTTAGCTGTTTGAGGTAGAGGAATGATATCTGTAACAGGATAACCCGCTTTTTCCCATTGGCTAAAGCCGCCATCTAAAACAGCTACTTGTTCATGACCCAAATAACGTAACAACCACCAAAGGCGAGACGCAAAAGCCAAGCGGGAATCATCGTAAGCGACAACTAAAGTTTTTTGAAATTCTACTCCCATAGCTGCTAATTTATCAGCTAGTTCCTGGGGGTCTGGTAAAGGATGTCTCCCGCCGTGTTCACCTACAGGACTGGAAAGATCCAGATTTAAATCTAGATAGTAAGCACCCTCTATGTGACTGGCTTGATATTGTCTTCGTCCTAGTTGTGGATCTGCTAGAGAAAAGCGACAATCTACAACCACAACCTGCGGATCATGCAAGTTTTCTAGTAGCCAAGCCGACGAAACAACAAACTGAACATTAGCCATGATTGATTAATTAGTCCTTCACAAAATAGTAGTCTTTTGTAGTGTTTTCAATCCCGTCTGAATTTTAAGATACAATTTATACTTTCATTCATTAGGGCAAGTTATACTAACTCCAAATTTGAGAGTTACGGAAATAGGTCTTTTTTAACTTGTGGGTTGTGCAATGATTTAATTGAGAAATCATACTATCATTCCCGCTGCGGGTTGCGGCAAGCATCACTAGTCAACTTATTGAGTATTCGAGAACATCAGTCGTTTGATAGGTAAATTGCAAACAACCATAGCAATTAATGAGAATAGGAAGTACCAATTTGAATGTCAGATTTAGAGAATAATTTTACCCCCCAGATCACAGCAGACGGTTCTTTGACATTCTTTTCCCAAGAATTTGGGGAAGCTTTTCATAGCCATTTTGGGGCCAAACAGGAAAGTTTTTTGAAATTTGTCAATCCGACGCGACTTGCAAACGCTGCTCAAAAACCTGTTGTGCGTTTATTAGATGTTTGTTACGGTCTAGGGTACAACACAGCCGCCGCATTGCAGACAATTTGGGCAGTGAATCCCAATTGTTATGTTGAATTAATTGGTTTGGAGCTTAATCCATCTGTACCACAAGCAGCTATTGCCCATCATGTATTAGATAACTGGGACTATGAACACACTGAAATTTTGACAAAGTTAGCTTTTGAGCAACAGATACAAACAGATCGCCTGCAAGCAAAATTACTAATTGGTGATGCGAGAGACTCAATTAAAAAAGTGAATCAGTTGGGTTTTACCGCAGATGCGATTTTTTTAGATCCATTTTCCCCACCTCAGTGTCCTCAACTATGGACTGTGGAATTTATTCAACAGGTGGCTCTGTGTTTACACGCTGATGGGATGCTAGCGACTTATTCTTGTGCCGCATCTGTACGTACAGCATTGTTATTAGCAGACTTACAGATAGGTTCAACAGAGCCAGTTGGTAGGCGATCGCCTGGTACAGTCGCCACTTATCCTCATAGTCCTGAATCTAAGTCTCAATCAGCAATTCCTCCTCTCTCCGCAGCAGAGAAAGAACATCTACTCACTCGTGCTGCTATTCCCTACCGTGACCCCCAATTAAATGATCCTGCTTCTGTGATCTTGCAACGACGACAACAAGAACAAAAAAATAGTCAACTAGAATCCACTTCTCGTTGGCGAAAACGCTGGACACTCCGTAATAACTCTTAGTTGTACGCAAGATCTCACAAATCATCAAGTCTTGAATTACTGGTAAAATGTAAAATTTTTAACAAATTTTGGTTGTTTATTGCTATTGTAGTGATAGCTTGAGTAAGGTAATCTGTCGTCTGTATTGTGGTATACAAAAATCCTGTATATTAAAAGCAAATGGTAAACTACCTAAAATTTATGGATAAAAATACTGAAGTTATTAGTCCAAATTTAAAGAAAACAAACTCAATTTAGTTAATTATGACTAGAGATTCCAGAAAAAATTAGACAAAGACGATTTTTTCCGACGTGACTATGAATAAAAATCTCAGTGAAACACCTGATTTAACATTTGCTCAGATTCATCATACTTGAATAGGAAGCAGAGATATTATATTAAGTCAATTCTCACGCCTCATAAAACATAAATATTTTATGTGTATTAATAAAACAAGCAAACTGCTTTAGTGCTTGTAATTTGTGAGAACAACACGTTGGATACAATCAACCAATCAGATTCGGTTTTGAAGTTGGGACGCTATTAACTTTTTTATTAAGATTGGGGTGCTTCTGTGATTAAAAGGAGTAGCAAATACACAGACTCTACTGAACAAAATGTGAGTGAGTCTCGGCCTCCAAATCAAATAAGTGATAATAGCTCAGATCACAACCCAGGATTGCAAAAAGTAGAAGATTATTCCCTGGATGTATCTAAAGAAAATTTTATGATTACAGAAAGCCAGAAAACACATTCTTGGCTAAAACCTAGTCTGAATTCAGCTTACGGCAGTTTGATTTCTAATCCCATTCAAACGACAAGTTTCCCAGTTAAAAGCTTTGATTCTGACCCCCCGAAAGTCTTAGTAGTTGATGATCATACTGCTAGTAGAATGACTGCGGTTGCTCTTTTATCCTTAGAAGGCTACACAGTCATTGAAGCAGAAAGTGGTCAGACAGCTGTGCAGATAGTGAAGCAACAGCAACCCGATCTAATCCTGTTAGATGTAATGATGCCGGGGATGGATGGATTTGAAGTCTGTCAATTAATTAAGCAGGATGAAGATACTAGATTAATTCCCGTTATTTTTATTACTGCATTAAATGATAGGCGATCGCGCATTCAAGGTATTGAAGTAGGTGCAGATGACTTTTTAAGTAAACCCTTTGATCGGGTGGAACTAGTAGCCCGCGTCAAATCGCTAGTCCGCCAGAAGCGTTTAAATGAAGATTTAGATCATGCAGAACAAGCCCTGTTTTCCATTGCTAGAGCAGTTGAAAGCCGTGACCCTAATACCGGCGACCACTGTGAACGATTAGTCAAACTAGGTCAAGTTTTTGGAGAATATCTCAATCTTCCACGTTGCCAAATTCGAGATTTAGGGTGGGGTGGCTATCTTCACGATATCGGCAAAGTAGGAATTCCCGATGCAGTCTTGCTCAAACAAGGCGAACTTACCCCCGAAGATTGGGTAACAATGAAGCAACACGTATTGATTGGGGAAAAAATCTGTCAACCATTACGTAGTATGCAAGGCGTAATTCCTATTATTCGCCATCATCATGAACGTTGGGATGGTTCAGGTTATCCCGATGGACTCAAAGAAGAGGAAATTCCTTACATTGCCCAAGTATTTCAGGTGATTGATATTTACGATGCCTTAACAAGCGAACGTCCTTACAAAAAAGCTTTTACCCCAGAAGAAGCACTATGTATTATGCTGGATGAGACTGAATCTGGTTGGCGCAACCCCAAACTCATGCAGCAGTTTGCTGAATTTATTCTTTCTTGTCAATGTAAGTAGTCAATAGTTTTTCTCTTCTGCTGCCAATTCCCCAATCTCACTAGATTTGTCGCCACGCATACTTACTGCATTAATTAGCTGGTATGATTTGAGCCTAAATCTCAAAGTACCAAGTACGACAGCAAAATTTAATCGTAGATAAAAGCTAATTATGGTAGTTGTAGCAATATTAGCAGCAGGACGCGGCACTAGAATGAAGTCTAGTTTACCCAAGGTTTTACATTCTTTGGGTGGGCGCACAATGGTAGAAAGAGTTTTGGCTAGTGCAGAACCTCTTGCACCGTCACGGCGAATCGTAATTGTAGGATATCAGGCACAGGAAGTAAAAGCAGCTATTGAGTCCCCTGAATTGGAATTTGTAGAACAAACTGTACAGTTAGGAACAGGTCACGCCATCCAGCAATTATTACCTCATCTTGATGGTTACACTGGGGATTTACTCATACTGAATGGGGATGTACCACTGTTACGCACCGAAACTCTAGAAAAGTTATTGCAAACCCACAAAGCCAATCAAAACGCTGCTACTATTCTCACTGCTAACCTAGCCAATCCTAAAGGTTATGGGCGGGTTTTTTGTAATAGTGATAACTTTGTCGAACAAATGGTGGAAGACAAAGACTGTACTCCCGCACAAAGACAAAATCATCGGATTAACGCCGGAATTTATTGTTTTCGTTGGGAGAACTTAGCAAAGGTTTTACCACATTTACAGGCGAATAATGCCCAGAAAGAATACTATCTCACAGATGCTGTCACTCAAGTTGGTCAGGTGATGGCAGTGGATGTAGAAGATGAGCAAGAAATTTTGGGGATTAACGATCGCCTACAATTAGCTACAGCCTCGGAAATCTTACAAAGGCGAGTTCGAGAAAAATGGATGCTGGCTGGTGTGACGTTAATTGACCCCAGCAGTATAACTATCGATGACACCGTAGAATTACAGCCTGATGTAGTGATTGAACCGCAAACTCACCTCCGAGGCAACTCCATCATTCTTTCTGGCAGTCGCATTGGGCCTGGCTGTTTAATTGAAAATAGCCAAGTGGGTGAAAATGTAACTGTGCATTATTCTGTGATTACAGATAGTGTCATCCAATCAGATACAAAAATTGGCCCTTATGCTCATTTACGAGGTCATGCGGAAGTAGGTAACAATTGCCGCATTGGTAATTTCGTAGAATTAAAGAATACTCAGCTAGGCGATCGCACCAACGTTGCCCACTTATCTTATTTAGGTGACACGACGGCGGGTAATCAAGTCAATATCGGTGCTGGAACAATTACCGCTAACTATGATGGCGTGAAAAAGCACCGAACTAAAATAGGCGATCGCACTAAGACTGGCTCTAATAGCGTGTTAGTAGCTCCTGTCACCTTGGGAGATGATGTATACGTAGCTGCGGGTTCAACAGTAACTGAAGATGTCCCCAATGATTCCTTAGTCATTGCGCGCAGTCGTCAAGTAATTAAACCCGGTTGGCGTAAGCAGTAGAGAGAATGGGGCATGGGAGATTTTACACCAATACCCCATGCCCACTAAACTATACAGCCCACTTCCGTACCTTCAGGTAATTCTAAGGTGTCGCCAATTCTTTCACCGTCGTGAAAGGCAGCGAGGATGACTTGGCTGGTTTTACCCCAAGCGATCGCACCAGTTGCATCTAAGGCGATCGCACCAAAATCTCTCTTGTTTTCATAAGCCTCAGCAAAAGACTTTTTCATCGCTTCTTGTAGAGACATCCCGTCTGTCACCCGCACCACAATCTTGGCGGCTAAACATTCATCAATAATATCTTCACCAATACCAGTACAACTAACGGCTGCATAATTAGTAGCATAATTACCTGCGGGCATAGCAGAATCACTTACCCGTCCAATGCGCTCAAAGCCCTTACCACCTGTTGACGTACCGACTGCTAGCTTTCCGTAGGCATCTAACACCACTACGCCGATTGTACCGCGTCCAGCATTGCTGGTTTCTAAAATTTCTTGTTCTGCAACTACCCCAGCCATCGTGCTTCTAAAGTTGTCTTGACGCTCCTGTATCCATTCTTGCAACCGTAAGTCCGTAAGAGCGTTATAAATAGGCACTTGTAATTCTCTGGCTAATTCTGCCGCACCAAAATCTGACAATACGCGGTCTGGAGAGCTTTGTAAAAATTGTGCCAAACTAATCGGATTTTTCACCCGTGAAACATTAATTACCCCGCTAAAATGCCCTGATGCACTATCCATTAAAGAAGCACTCATGCGGATTTGACCATCAGATTGCAATACTGAACCAGTACCAGCATTAAAACGTGGTTCATCTTCTAACAGTTGACAACCCCGCACCACAGCTACAGAAGCATCCACTCCTTTCAATAGATGAGCATACACTTCCTCAACTATGGCATGGAGCGATCGCCTAACTGCCTCCAATCCTCCCTTACCGTGGAGAGAACTACCTGCTCCTCCATGAATAATTAATTTAGGTTGCACCTGTACTTTCATTTATGCCCCTGCGCTATTTAAGTTTAATTTTGATCACTTTGAAGGATGATAGATTGGTTACTGGGTATTCCAGAAAATTTTCTCCAATCCCCTTATGTTTTCGCATCAGAACGACGACGACGACAACGTTCTGAGCAATATTTCACCTCATCCCAGCAATCTTGCCATTTTTTTCGCCAAGTGAAAGGACGTTGACACACCGGACAGATTTTTGTAGGTAAGTCAGATTTAGAACGATTACGTCCCATAAAATCCCATGCAAAGTTTAAGTTAGATTCTGGTTAGAGATGGAAGACAATTATACCCAGATTGTTACAAAAGGAGGATACATTTGGCGATGGAAGGAAGTCTGCATCTTTCTGTGGACTGGTATTTGGGCAGTTAGCACAGACAAATACTAATGTGGGTAATTTTAATTGTCAACGTGGTCTCGGCAGGGATTGCAAAGAACATCTAACCCATTTGAAGACTGCTCACATTTATAGGCATTATTTCCACACCAATAGTTCAGCTCTTGGGAAAATCAGACTATTCTATATATTTAAGCAAATATAATGATGTCTGCATATGTTGGAAGTTATACGGAATGTTAGGGAAAAACTAGACATTAATATTGAACTATTATTACAAAATTTAGATGTTCTAGGAAATAGAAGAAACCTGGATGAACCAGAACAGAAAGTTATTTGCTATTCCTTATTAGGATATTCTCGCCAACAAATAGCCGGACTGGTTAATTTATCTGATCAAAAGATTAGAGACAGACTAACTAATAATATTTACCCTAAAATAGCCGAGTTAATGGGTCTTGAGCAAGAAGAGATAGCTGGAAATTGGGTAAAAATCCTCAACTTTTTACTTGATCATAATCAAGCTTATAAACTCCATCCTCATTCTCAACTTAATAGTGATAACTTTCAAGCTAGCTTTGGCAGACAATCTTTCCTTTATCCATCTGACCAAGAAATTTCTAAATTTCAAATCCAAGCGACAAAACTATATCAATTAGGGCTGTATTATCAAGCATTGAAAGATTTCTCAATCGCGTGGAATAAAGAAATAGAAATTTATAGCAAGGGAAATCCAGAGATTTTAATTTATATTAATAACACCCTGATTGAATATAATAAACCTCTTTTGAAAAAAAGGAATATCAAAATATATAATATAGCTGTAGTCGTGCCATTTTATCATAACCAAGGTAATATCGCTGCGGAAATTTTGCGAGGGATATCCCAAATTCAATTACAAGTTAATTGGTTAACTTTTAAAAATCTTGGTTTAGAGCCAAAAATAGATTTAAATAATATTGATTTAAATCTATTTTCAAGTCTTATATCTAGTCAAATATTATTACAGTTTTTAATTGTTAATGACCCCAATAATCTATATGATCCATCTAATCAGACAGCCGAAAAACTAGCTGAATTAGCTCAAAAAGTAAATTTAATAGGCATCATTGGTCACTACTCAAGTGAAATGACTAAAAACGCTTTGCAATTTTATCCATATAAGGGTTTAGCCTTAATTAATGCTTGTAGTACATCTAATGAGCTTGCTGATTTATCTGTCACATCTTTTTTTAGATTAGCCACTTCAGATGCAATGAATTCTAAAAAATTAGCTGATTATTTGGTGCGGAATATTGTTAATAGAGAAAAATCAAAAATTGCGATTATTTATAACCAAAATAGTCTTTACTGTCAGTCTTATAGAAACAGCATCAAGCAACATTTAGAATTATATAGAGAGAAATTAGTTTTTTTTGAAGAATGTGGCTATATTAGTGAATCTTATTATAAAATTCAAAACTATATAGAAAATATTCAACAAGCAGGAGTTGATATAATCATCATAATTCCAGACGGCGGTCTTGAACCCAACTCTCTCAATAATGCTGGTCTAATTAGTAGGTCAAATCTCAATAAATGCCTCATAGCTGGAACTGCAACTTTTTACCAAGAAAATGTTTTACATTGGATTCATGAGCAAAGCCAGTACCAAAATATTAATCAAAATCAGCCTCAAATTGTAGCTTGTATTCCTTGGCATTGGCATAGTCAAGAAAATGGCTGTGATAGTGCAAATATAATTGCTCAAAATTTTTGTAAACTAGGTACTCAGTTATGGGGAGAAGAGAATCTGAATTGGCGAAGTGCAACAGCCTTTGATGCAACATTAATTATTTTAAAAGTTATAGAAGAATATCACAGTCAAGATAGCCAATCTTTGCTGGAACATATGGATAAATATCTCAAACATCAGAGAAAACAAATTAGGGGAGTTACAGGAAATATTCAATTTGAGCAAACAGGCGATCGCATCAATCCTCCAACAGAAATAGTTGCTGTTAAGTGGAATTCACAGCAAAAAAAATGGCAATGGACAATTTAAAATTGTGGTGAATTAAAGGAGAGTTTAAACGCAAAAGTATGCAAAGTTCAACGCCGAGACATGCAGAGAATTAAATTCTTGTTCGCTGCGTCTCTGCGTAAGATAAATTCCTCTGCAAAATTCAGCAAAGCTTCTACACTTGTGGTCAAAATATACCACGCCTGAAGTAGAACTATCCTAAACATAACTGCTACTCTACTTTTAGTTAATAGATGAAACCGAAATATGTTAAAAGTCTTTGCAGATAGAGGTGGCACATTTACAGATATTGTAGCTGTGACTGATGATCAGGAAATTATAGACAGACTCTCAAGACATCAGAAACGGTTTTTAATAGTTCCTGTACCTAATCAAGAATGGGTAATCGTCTATAAATTACTATCTGAAAATCCTGAGCAATACCAAGATGCAGTTATTCAGGGAATTCGGGATATTATCGGCTTACAAAATGATGAATCTATTCCCTACACGGTAATCGAAGTAGTCAAAATGGGGACAACAGTAGCGACTAATGCGCTGTTAGAAAGACATGGCGATCGCGTCGTTCTGCTGATTACTAAAGGTTTCAAAGATGCTTTACAAATTGGCTACCAAAATCGTCCTGATATTTTTGCCCGGCATATTATTTTACCAACAATGCTATATGAGCAGGTAATAGAGATAGAGGAACGCTATGATGCTCATGGTAATGAACTAACACCTGTTAATATTGCACAGGTAAAACAAGATTTACAAGCAGTTTATCAAACTGGAATTCGCAGTTGTGCGATTGTGTTTATGCACAGTGATCGCTACCATAAACATGAGCAACAAGTAGCAGCGATCGCTCAAGAAATAGGCTTTACACAAATTTCTGTCTCTCATCAAGTCAGCCGCTTAATGAAATTGGTGAGTCGAGGAGATACAACTGTTGTAGATGCTTATTTAACTCCCATTTTGCGGCGTTATGTTAACCAAGTAGCCAGTCAGTTACCTAACGTCAGATTAATGTTTATGAAATCTGATGGCGGCTTAACTGATGCTACACAATTTCAAGGTAAAGATAGCATTTTAAGCGGCCCGGCTGGCGGTATTGTCGGCGCAGTCCAAACTAGCAAAAGAGCAGGTTTTGATTTAGTAATTACCTTTGATATGGGAGGAACAAGTACAGATGTTGCTCACTTCAAAGGGGAGTACGAACGCCAATTAAATTCGGAAATCGCTGGAGCGCGGATGCGAGTTCCTGTATTGTCAATTAATACTATTGCGGCTGGAGGCGGTTCAATTCTATTTTTTGACGGTTCTAGTTATCGCGTAGGGCCAGAATCAGCTGGCTCAAATCCAGGCCCCGCTTGTTATCGGCGTGGTGGCCCTTTAGCAGTGACAGATGCTAATGTCATGTTAGGTAAAATTCATCCCCAATATTTTCCTGCTGTTTTTGGAAATGATGGCAATTTACCTTTAGATAAAGATATTGTCGTAGAGAAATTTCAGCAATTAGCCCAAGAAATTGCCAATATTACAGGTAACTATCGTACACCTGAACAAGTAGCAGCAGGATTTATGGCGATCGCTGTCGAAAATATGGCAAATGCTATTAAAAAAATCAGTCTGCAACGTGGTTATGATGTCACTGAATACGTTCTTTGTTGTTTTGGTGGCGCAGGTGGACAAGTTACTTGCTTAATTGCTGATACCTTAGGGATGAAACAAATATTTCTGCACCCTTATGCTGGTGTTCTTTCAGCTTATGGAATGGGGTTAGCTGATGTGAGAGCCACCAGAGTTGGAGGAGTAGAACAGCCTTTAAATCAAACCTTGATTCCACAATTAATACAGTTGATGGAGTCTTTAGAAACTCAAGCCAGAAGTGAACTTAGTCAAGATGAAAGTAGTTTTGAAGAAGAAATAATTCAAACGCTAAACCTAAAATATGAGGGAACTGATTCTACTTTAGGTGTTAAGTTTAATCTGGATTTAACGCTGATGCAAACAGAATTTGTAGACAAGCATAAGTCTCGCTATGGTTTCATTCAGTCAGACAAAAACTTAATTGTTGAGTCTATTTCAGTAGAAGTAATTCAGAAAATGGATACTCCTGAAGAGCCTTTAATGACTCGTAATCGACCTCTAGATGAAGCCCCGCAACCAGTAGAAATAGTCCAAATGTTTACTGCTGAACAATGGCATAATACACCAGTTTATCACCGGGAAGATTTACAACCAGGAGATTGTATTAAAGGTGCAGCTATCATTGTGGAAAAAATTAGCACAATTGTAGTTGAACCTAACTGGAAAGCCCAATTAACTGAGCGCAATCATTTGATTTTGCAACGGCTTCTATAATAATCATGATAATTAACAAAAATAAAAAGTATTGTGTACAACACCAGGGCTTAAAATTAGGGACTGCTCTAATATGTAGGACTTTCTATATTGGGTTTTCAGAATTTTGAGTTGCTGATTTTATAATTTAAGGAGTAAAAACTCTAATGTATACCACATCTCAGCCTGATCCTGTCCGATTAGAGATTTTCAAAAATCTTTATCAATTTATCGCTGAACAGATGGGAATAGTCCTACAAAATACAGCCGCATCAGTTAATATTAAAGAACGCTTAGATTTCTCCTGTGCAATTTTTGATGATTCTGGATTATTAGTAGCTAATGCCCCCCATATTCCTGTACATTTAGGCTCAATGAGTGAAAGTGTCCGCAGTTTAATTAATGCTCAAAGCGACACTATTAAATCGGGAAATGTGTATTTATCTAATAATCCCTATAACGGCGGAACTCACCTCCCAGATGTCACAGCCATTACCCCTGTATTTCTGGAAGGTGGTGAACATCTTTCCTATCCTATCTTTTATGTCGCTTCTCGCGGACATCAAGCTGACATTGGTGGAATTACGCCTGGTTCTATGCCTCCTCATAGTAAAACTGTAGAAGAAGAAGGAATTTTATTTGATAATTTCCTCTTGGTAGAACAAGGAGAATTTCGGGAAATAGCCGTACGAGAATTACTACTAAATCATCCCTATCCTGCTCGTAATCCTCATCAAAACATAGCTGATTTTAAGGCACAAATTGCTGCTAATGAACGCGGAGTTAAAGAACTCTCTAGAATGGTGTCTCGATACGGGCTGGAAACAGTTCAAGCTTATATGAAATTTGTGCAAGATAATGCTGAGGAGTCAGTGAGGAGGGCGATTGATGTTCTTAAAAATGGCTCATTTGTTTATGAAATGGATAGCGGCGCAAAGATTCAGGTAGAGGTGACAATTAATCGAAAAACCCGCAGTGCTAAAATTGATTTCACTGGTACATCTCAACAGTTAAATAGTAACTTTAACGCTCCGAAAGCAGTCACTCAAGCAGCAGTTTTATATGTTTTTCGGACTTTAGTTGATGATAGTATTCCCCTCAATGCTGGGTGCTTAAAACCTTTAGAAATTATTGTTCCTGAAGGTTGTATGTTGAACCCTATGTATCCAGCGGCCGTAGTTGCAGGTAATGTAGAGACTTCCCAAACTGTTGTCGATGCTTTATATGGTGCTTTGGGTGTGATGGCTGCTTCTCAAGGGACGATGAATAACTTTACTTTTGGGAACGATCGCTATCAATATTATGAAACCATTTGTGGCGGTTCTGGTGCAGGAGCTAACTTTAATGGTACAGACGCAGTGCAGACTCACATGACGAATTCTCGCTTGACTGATCCAGAAGTGTTAGAAACTCGCTATCCTGTTCTATTAGAAAGCTTTAGTCTGCGTCCTGATAGTGGCGGTAAAGGTAAACATCAGGGTGGTAATGGGGTCATTCGTCGCCTGCGCTTTTTAGAAACGATGACCGCTAATATTCTCTCTGGACATCGGGTTGTACCTCCCTTTGGGTTAAATGGTGGTGAAGCAGGACAAGTGGGACACAACTGGGTAGAACGTGCAGATGGGGTTAAAGAGAATTTAGATAGTACAGCCACGGTAGAAATGAACCCCGGTGATGTATTTGCGATCGCTACTCCTGGAGGTGGAGGATTCGGTCATTTGTAATTAGGAACTTCCACTTTTCAAACTATCTAGTTTGTCGTCATGGTTAGCATCACATGGAAATCAAATTCAAAATAAAATTCATGCTTCCAGTGGTTGACAAATTAGAAAAAATATTGGTGAATTTTATTGCCATTGTAGTTATGTAATTAAAAATCCCGTGGAGATAAATTCACGGGATTTTTAACTTTAACTACCTGATTAATATAATTCTGTTTTTATTTTGATCTTACCTACGGCTCTACCTATCTTTTCCCAGGCTCTAGCTGTTTCATTATCTTCCCAGTCGGTTCTAAGATATTCAGCTTTTTCATAACAAATTTGAGACATAATTCTTAGCACATCCACGACACTCATACTATCAAGCATCGCTTCGATGTCCTCTTTGTCGTACATATTTCACACTCCATCTGTTGAAAGATAGATAAATTGGTTGAAGATGATGATTTTCATTACATCTAATTGTGATAATAGTTGGATTCCTCATATCTTTACATATTTCAATAGCATGAAATAAAACTTGTGACAAATCTAGCTGTATATATATTGGTATTATGGCTGAATTTATAGTTTAATCAATATAACGTGTCCTACCCTATTAATGGCAAGTTGAGACTCATCAAACTCATGCCTAGTGCAACAAGACAAAAAATTAGATGAATGCTGACGCTTTTTTCCAACCGGGACTATATATAAATTTGCCAGGGAAGTATCAAGGAACGATCGCAAATCAAACCCAAGCCGCCAAACACCAACCTGACTATGCAGTAGCTTATGTGAACCAAGGAATGATTCTGTGTAATGAACTCCAAGATTATCAAGCCGCGATCGCAGATTTAAGTCGCGCTATCAAAATCAATCCTCAACTAGCCGAAGCTTATTACTATCGAGGATTTGCACGTTATGCTTTGGCTGACTATACAGGAGCGATCGCTGATTATGATCAAGTATTGCAGATTAACTCCACAATCGCAGGAGCATATTACTATCGAGGTAAAGCATACTTCGCCTTGGGAGAATATAACCAAGCGATCGCTGACTACATACACATCATAGAAGTAAATCCAGAATTAGCTAGTGATATTAATATAGATATTGCTTACGCTTATTATGGCTGGGGCGTAGCTTTGGCGGAACAAGGGGATTATCCAGAAGCGATATCAACTTTTCAAACAGCTTTGCAATGGCATCCTTACTTAGCTGCAGTTTACAGTAGTCGCGGTAATGTTTACTATAACTTAGGAGAATATCGGCAAGCGATCGCTGACCATGAAAGAACAATTCAGCTTGATCCTACCTTAGTAGAGGCTTATCAAAATCGGGGTAATGCCTACTATGCTTTAGGAGACTATACCGCAGCCATCGCCGACTACAGCCACACACTAGAACTTGACCCAAATTTCGCCACAGCCTACTACAATCGCGGTGTTATTCGTTCTCGCCTGCAAGAATATGATTTAGCCAGACAAGATTTTAACCAAGCCATTCGGTTAAACCCAGAAGACGCACAAGCCTATGCAGAACGGGGTTTAATTCGAGTAGTTGAGGAAGATTACCAAGGCGCAATTGCTGATTATAGCCAAGCATTACAAATTGATGCCAATTTAGCTTTAGTTTATGGTTTTCGTGCCAACATTCGTCGCCAACTAGGAGATTATCCAGGCGCACTCTCAGATAGTGATCAATTAGTCGCACTGTGTCCCTATCTAGCTGAAGGATACTGCGATCGCGCTACAGCTCGTCGTCACTTAGGAGACTATCAAGGAGCGATCACTGACTATAATCAAGCGTTACAGCTCGCTCCTGACTTAGTAGAAGCATACTACGGACGAGCGATCATCTATGAAACCTTACAAGATTTTCTGGGAGCGATCGCCGATAACACCCAAGCCATTAAATTTGCACCAGATTTTGCCCCAGCATATTGTAATCGTGGGAATGCTCGTCGCCAATTAGGAGACCATCGTGGCGCACTCGCGGACTATAACCAAGCCTTAGCAATTAATCCCCAATTAGTCGAAGCCTATTATAACCGGGCTATTTGGCATTATGACCAACAAGATTACCCAGGCGCGATCGCCGATTACACCCAAGCTTTAGAGCTTAATCCCGATTCTGCTCTATTTTATAGCCAACGTGCTAACGCCTACTATGCGATTCAGGATTATAATCAGGCGATCGCCGATTATAGCCAAGCCATTAGCATTGACCCTCATGACGCTGAAGACTGGTATAACCGAGGTCGTAGCCATACTCAACTCGCACATTATCAAGAAGCATTAGCCGATTTGAGCCAATCTTTACAGCATCAACCCTATTATGCTCCAGCCTATCTGTTACGCGCTGAAGTTCGCCGTAATTTAGGAGACAGAGAAGGCGCAATGAGAGATTTAAAGAAATCTGCTGACCTCTATAATCATGAAGGTAATAGACAATACCATCAACAAATTTTAGAAATGATGGCTACCCTAAATTGAGACTCAGATGATTAATCAAACGCTATCGGGTGCGATTAATCATTTTTGATCCAGAAGAGGGAGTGCTTGTCAAATGGTAACACTGGGAAACATCGGGTTACACTGTCAAAATGATTGCCCTGCAATGGCAGACTAGACTTTGGAACTTAAGTCATCCATCGTCGTCACTTATCATACAGACCGGAACATATTAGAGTAAATGATTTAAATCATACAATCATTTAACAAAGCTTAAAGTTGCTTTATTATATTACTTACCGAAGGTGTGAGTTGAGTTGTGGAATTTAACTAGCGATGACTACTTGTATATCTACTACTGTTGAACGTGATTCTCAATCTGTCCGAGTACGTGAATTAACCAAAACTTGTTATCGGGGTGATCAACAGGTAAAGTTCATGAGCCTGCAAGCAGAGGTTGATTCTCTGTTAATGCAATTACAAAATCTCAAGGAAAAACGTTTAGCCACCAATAGCGCAGAATCATAAAACCAATTTTCCGGCGATCTCCTAGCTTTAGTCTGTTCTCTTGAGACTAAGTAGATAGTGGCAACCTTTGTCAAATAACCCAGGAAAATTACACTGAGTCAACAGGCGATCGCCAAACTGAATCATTAAGAATTTATTAAATCTGTATATCAATTTACCATTACTTCAAATAAAAAACCAGAAATGATAAGTAAATCTTTACATTTCTGGTTTTTTATTTATCCTAAATTTTATCTCTATACCCCCACACCCTAAAAATAACTACCTGATTTACGATGCTCTATAGCAGTAACCCCATCATTTTCTAACACTTCTCCTTTATCAACTACGGCATAAATCAAGCATCTATCACCACATTCAAGTTGATTGATGACCGTACATTCCAAATAGGCTAAAGCCTCAGTTAGAATCAAGCAACCATTCTCAGCCTTCTTGGTTTCCAGATGAGCAAAGGGATTATCCCCTAAAGTGCTTTGACGAGAAAAATAACGTCGCACGTTTCTACCTTCTTTGAGGATATTCAGCACAAATTTATCGCCAGGATGACACATTAAATCAGCATTTTGCTCTTGAGCAACGGCCAGCATAATTCCTGGTGGGTTAAAAGTAGCTTGGGAGATCCAAGAAGTTAAAATACCTTTGTGATGATCTTGATCGCAAGTAGTGACGACGCATAAAGAACCAACAATTCGTCCCACAGCTTGTTCAGTGCGGTCGATTTGTGCTTCTGTGACGGCTTGGCGAGTGGTGCGTAACTTCTTGGTCTTCTTTAAGGTTTGAGCAAAGTTCGCTCCGGCTGTCTGACACTCTTGTAATATCTCTGGTGTAGGGCTGAAGCGGACGCGAATAGTTTCAAGGCCTAAGCGATAGTTAGCATCTTTGAGCTTAGTTTCAATTAAATCAACAGCTTCCCCACTCCAACCATAAGAACCAAAGACTCCCGCTAACTTAGTTTTCGCAGCGGTAGAAAGAACTATACCCAAAGCCGTTTGAATTTGGGTGGGTGCATGACCGCCAAGGGTGGGAGAACCAATAATAAACCCGTCACAAGCTTCGATAACGCGGTTAATTTCTGCTGGTTCTGCTAGTTCACAGTTAATTGACTCCACATTAATGCCACTATCAATCAAACCTTGCGCGATCGCATTCGCTACAATTGCTGTGTTGCCATAGGCAGAAGCATATAACAACGCCACGCTTAAATCTTGCGATTTCTGTACTTGACACCATTGACGGTAATCGTGAGTAAATCGGCTGAGGCTGTAGCGAATTACTGGGCCATGAGCAGGCGCGTAACATTTAGCACCCAAACCCACTAATTTATCTAACGCGACTTCCACCTGTTTAGCTTGGGCTGCATGGAGACAGTCAAAGTAATAACGTCTTTCCGCGTCTAACTTTTTCCAGTCCTCATCAAATAAAGTATCCTCGCAGATATGTGCGCCAAAAAACTTATCTGTATAAAGAATTCTCGTAGCGGGGTCATAGGTACACAGTCCATCCGGCCACCGGGGAGTCGGGACAGAGATAAAACTGAGGCGATGTCCTTGTCCTAAATCTAGAGTGTCTTCAAAACGCACAACTTGAATGCGTGACTCCCATTCTGGAAAACTTGATTTGAGAACATTAGCAGCTGGACGAGAACAAATGAGAGTAACTTGCGGTGCTTGTGTTAGCAATACCTGTAAAGTGTAGCTGCGGTTGGGATTAACGTGACCCAGAATAATGTAATTGAGGGTGGAAAAGTCGAGATTTTGGGCGAGTTGGTCGATAAAAATTGTTGTGAAAGATTCGCCTGGCGGGTCAATTAAAACTGTTTTGTCAGCTTTAATCAGATAAGAATTAGCTGTAGTTCCCCGTTGACGGGAATACTCAACCTCAAATTTTAATCTTTCCCAAGTACGCGATCGCAGCACTAGCGTATTCTGAGCAATATCAGCAACCTGTACATCTCTAGGACGAATGTTAGTAGATATATTCATAATTAAAGATGGGAATTGGGCATCAACTGTTACCTGTCACCTGTCTCCAGTTCCTTACCTAGTCCGGTTTTGATAACGTTGGGATATTTGTTGTTCGGGGTCGATACCTTCAAAGGTGGGGGGTAGCCAAACTCGCACTACTAAAAGTACGCCGAGAACTAAAAGGAAAGCGCAAGTTGCTAAAACTTGACTCCAAGAAATTTCTAGTACACCTTTGACAATAATTTCTCGTAGGACAGAAACGATAGAAACTTCCACCGCTACGCCAATAGATATGCGTTGTTCTTGGAGGTAAATAATTAACAGGCGAAATAACTCAACTAAAATCAGCAGAAACAAAATATCGGCAGTGACAATGTGAAAGTCTAAAGGGGGAAGCAGGGAGAGAAACATATCTCGCACCTGAATCACCATGAAACTAAATAATCCCATGCACAAGGAAATAACAATCACATCTTGAATTAGTTCCAAAGTGCGAACAATGCGATACCGATTGATTTCGTACAGAGAAATGGGGTTATCTTCTACGGATTTATACATGGCTAGATTGGGAATGGGGACTGGGGACTGGGTAATTCTTTTTTGTCTTGTTACTTTTGCCTTTTACCTTTTAATAGTGATTGCCAACTTTGCGATGATGAACTGCGGTGAGTGCGTTGATATCTGCTACTCTGCCATTCTGGACTGTGCTGTAAATGATCCAATGGTCGCCGCAGTCCATGCGACTAGTGATTTCGCATTCCATATAAGCTAAAGCTTCTGCGAGAATGGGCGCGCCATTGTTAGCAGGATAGGTCTTCACTCCAGCAAAACGGTCTGCACCGGGAGGAAAACGTTTGAGGAAATGTCTCATTAATGCTTGATAGTTGCCTTCCGCTAGGACATTTAAAACAAAGCGATCGCCTATTTGCATCAACGATTCAATGGCGCGTTCTTTGCCCACAGCCACAGCTACACCTAAAGGATTGAGACTGGCTTGTGTCACCCAGGAAGCAAACATGGCACTATGAATTTCGCCTTTTTTGGTGGTGATAATATACAATCCGCCACTAATGCGACCAAGGGCTTTTTCTAATTCACTGTTAATTGATTTGATTTGTTTGATGTTGCGATCGCGCGTTAACCATTGACCCATATCTGTCCCCGCTTCATCACACAATTTTTCTATGCTTTGACTGGGGGTTTCTTTGACTAAAATCGGCGGAAAGGCTGCTATTAATCCTAATTCTTGCAACTTATTGCGTAAGGGATAGATGGGTTCATCTTCTCCCCCACCGGACTCTAATAAACCAATGGTTTGCTTTGGATGCACAGCCGCCAAAATTGTACTTAAAGCTGCTTGTGCATTCATCGAAGATTGAGGTGGCATTGCTATAATTAATCCGGCTGATTGCGCTACTAATTCCCTGACTTCTTGCAGTTCAGCACTATTCAAATCAATTAACTCTACCGCCACACCCGCCTTTGTACATCCATGCCCGATATTGCGGACTAAATGTTCACTGTAACCGTAATCTTCCGTATAACATAAAGCTACTACTGTCTCAGTTTTTGCTTGTTCTAAACTCCAGTTTTGATACTTTTCTATCCATGCAGAAATATGGTGCTTTAATAAAGGCCCATGTCCTGTGGCAACCGTCTGAATTTCTAACTTTTCAATCCGCTTTAAAGCCGCTAAAACTGACCGCGCATTTGGCCCCATGAGACAATCATAGTAATACTTAAAATCTGCTTCTACAGCCAAGAAGTTTTCATCATAAGTATGATCATCGCAATAGTGCATCCCAAATACATCACAAGTATAGAGAATGCTTGTTTTATGGTCGTAGGTAAAAATTGTGTCAGGCCAATGTAAGTTAGGCGCAGAGATAAATTCTAACTCGTGACCATTGCCTAAATCTAAGCGATCGCCACTTTTTACCAGCATCGATTTAAACGGCTGGTGAACCATATTTTCTAAGAATTGCATAGCCACCTTAGCACCAACCACAGTGATATCAGGAGCTAACTGCAAAATATCTTTGACTAAACCACTATGGTCTGGTTCTGTGTGACTAATAATTAAGTAGTCTATCTGATTTGGATCTATTAATCCTGTAATTAACTCTAGATATAACTGCTCGAACTTTCTATGGGAAGTATCAACTAAAGCAATCTTTTCACCTTGAATTAAAAAAGAATTATAGGTCGTGCCGTTGCGTAAACCAAACTCAATATCAAAACGTTCACGATCCCAATCTAAACAACGGATAGCTGTTGTTTCACTTGCTAGTTCTACAGTTTCTACTGTTAAAAGTCCAGAATTGGGAATATTTTGAATATTTGCTGTGAGTGCTATCATTGCTTTTCTCCAAAAATTAATATCTGGAGTTAATTGTGCTTTTTTCTATATTTACCTAAGAATATGAATTGGTAAAATGCTAATACTTAAAGTTATTGATTAGAAATATTTATCAGAAAAATTCGGAAATTAGTTTTTATTTTAATTAATTTACTATTGAAATCAATCAATGTTCACCATTAGTTTTTTATTAAACAAAAACTCTTGAACTATTACAAAATTCAACTCAGCACTCATCATGCACATTTTTCTCGAAAGCCAATACCCATAACTAATAATCCTTGCCAGTATAGATAAACTAATATCTCTAAATTCTCTCCAAAGGTATAGAGAAATAGAATCATCACAATACTTAAGCCGACTTTAGCAGTGGGGCGTTTGGGATCTAAGGATTTAATTAATAAATCGACGAAAGTTAAAGCCATTGGCACAGCCAAGGCGACAAACCCGACAATACCCTTAACGAACAATACACCCGCCCAAGTATGGTGAGAACCGATAGGCATATGTTCCACAATGTGAGGGCCATCTTCGACCACGCCATGTCCCCAAATTGGGGCTTCGGTATGCCAGCGATATACTGCAATCCGTTTTAGTGCCATGCGTACCCGTGTTGAACCCGCCCGTGCTGCCTTAAACCCATCCCAAAAATTATTAAAAGCCAGAATGATAGATGGGGAAAAAATCCCACTCAGGTAACTAGTTATTCCTAATCCAATTAAGATCATGGGGCGAGTTAGCCCAGATAACACAGTGGTCAGCAGGGGAATAACCACAATGCAAACCTGAGCCATCCGGGACTTACAAACAAAGCACATGAGTACAGAGCCGATTAATCCGAACCATCGCCATTTTTTATTTTTTTCTTGCAAGGCCAACATAAAATTTACATTGCCGACAAAACCCAATGCAGGCCCCCACGGTGTAAATAATCGCCAACGTAAATCCCCTGTACTGCCGTCAATTTCATAGAGAGGCACATCGAAAAATTCGTTACCCGGCCCCCCAACAGCTTTGAGGGGAGAGACATACAATATCTGCGGTAGGTGGAGAGAAGGAGTTAATAATAAAAAAGGAGTAATTATCAGAGTATGAAAACCAACAATACAAACAGCTCGATAAATAATTTGAGGACGAATCTTTAAACAACCAGCCAGAGGATAAAGAGCCAATGCTGCCCAACCTTTAGCCCAACCAATAGAAGATTTAATAATTAAACCAGTGGGCAAATTATAGTCTAAATGTCCTGCTATCAATGCTACTTCCATCGCTAACATCCCCACAATCCACACCCAGACAATCCAAGGGATAGAAATTCTCTCCTCAGATGGGGTGTCTTTTGTTTGTGCCAGAATTTTGATGACGAGAAATACTAGCAACACCCAACAGAGGATAGATCCTACAAGATATAGTCCACCTACAACCCAAATGGCATAAGTGTTAGCGATCGCCCACCAAACTACTTTTTCTGGTATATTCTCCGGTTGAATATCATCTTCCTGCTTCTTCTTTTTGTTCATAATTACCAGTCCCCTACTTTCAAGACAACCACTTAGCAAGCTTATCTATCCAAGGTTTCCGAATCCACAGCAAGGCCAAACCAAGGGTAGAAAAGACAGAACCAGCGGCCGCGCCAGCTAAAATTAAGCCTTTTTTGGGGGCTGTAGGTTCATCTGGCAAACTCGGCTCCATTGCCAACTGCACCAGAGGATAGGCTGAAAACACATCTCCTTGGCCTAAATCCAATTTCGTTAGGGTGGAAGCAAACACAGCTTCCGCAATCTGTTGATCTCGTTTCAAATTCTCTAAAGTAGATTGTCGTTGTGATAGCGTATTTAAACGTTGTTCTAGCCGAGCAATTTCTGAGTCCAAAGCCTTAATTTGGGCTATGAGTCCTTTTTGATCAGACTGGTAAGATATCAAACTTTGAAATAACGCATCTCTTCCAGAACCATTCACTGCTAAAGTTAAGCGGCTCAGTGTCTCTGGAGTCATCGGTTTACTAGTGAGCAATTGACCCCGTTCTAACAAAGCAGTCCAAGCTGACTCTTGCCGTTTACTTTCCTTAATGACTTGGGGATGGTTAGAACCATATTTAGTCATTAAAATTTCTAAGGTAGTTGTAGCTTCACTGTAGTCTTTGAGATTCTTTTGAAAGATTTGATCAGCATGGAGCAAAAACGCATCTGCGGCTTCTTGGGGTGAAAGTCCTAAATCTTGGATCAATTGCTGCATTCGTTTGCTAGTGAGTTGCTCTTGGGCTGTGGCTTCTGCACGCTGTCGCCGTAACTGCTCAATATTGGAAGAGAGATTACCTATTTGATCAGGAAAACTCAAACCGGAGCGCAATTTGTATTCTGAGAGGCGTTTTTGCGATTCTTCCAGCTTTTTTTGGGCTGAGAGCAGGATTTTCTGAGTTGGTTGTCCACGCTGTTGCAATTCTCCTGCACGTAAAGCATTAACTCGTTGTACCATTGCCTGATAGAGAGCCAAAGCTTTATGGCGTGAGTCTTGAGGACTTTTGCCTGTGATCTCAAACAACATAATTGTGGTGTTGTCTAAAAGTTTGATCCGAGGCTTGAAAGGCTCATCGGGCATTTTAGCGATCGCAGCAGCTGCCTTTAATACTGGCTCACTGGTAAAAACATACTCATAATTAGCTCTAGGGTCGAAGGTAGAACTACCTAATCCTGAACCAGTAGAGGCTGATGCTTGACCAATTTCTGGCAGGTTGACATTGACACCAAAATTAGCCCCAGTCAAAATCAGGGCAAATTCGCTAGTATAGGTGGGTTTAGTGACTTTCAAATACTGAATTGATGACCCCCAAATCAAAGCGTTACCCAACACACTCAGGAAGACATAACGCAGCCAACGCGCTTTGAATATGCCAATCACTATAGCTATGGGTAAAATCAACCTTCGTTCTGTCATTTGAATAAATCTCGCAAAATCGGGATAGGGGAAAGAATTGTTTGGATGACATCCCGAAATTCGACTACTTTAGAGTCATAACAAGCAACAACATCATTAGCTTTTAAAAAGGGATTATTGGCATCATTATTGACACCTGTCAGCAGTTTGTTGACGCTGCGTTCTATATAGGTTGTTTTGCCTGTTAATTGTTCCGTTGTCACCAGTACGGCTTTACGTTCAGCATTAGTTCCTCTTGTTCCTCCTGCACAGTTAGCAGCAGCTACTGCATGAGAAAAACGCGTACCGTAAGGAAAAGATGTAGCATCACGACCAATACCAGAGACCGCGTTACCCGTAGCTGGTACAGTCAAATTTGAGAGGAAGACTTTTACTCCAGTGGGAGTAATGGCTGAAGGACGCACTAACTCATTTTGCATCTTGCCAGCATCAGGAACGATAATGCGATCGCCTGCAATCAGAGGGATATCTGCAAAGGGTTCACCGGTCATCACCCCGGATAAGTCGATAGTTCGCGTTTCTCGATCGCGGATCAGTTGAACGTGTTGAATATCAGCCGTGGGTTTAATTCCCCCAGCATCACGAATAGCGATCGTCAAGTAACGGTTAGGGGGATATTGTCCAGCCACTGGTACAGGAGTTTGTGTTTTCTCACCAGGAGTAAGTTCGTTAATAAATACCCGTCCTGGTAAAAATGTTTCTCCACTCACGAAAACTTCCACTGGGGCCCACTGCACCACCCTCACGTTTACTTGCAGAAAAGAAGGTTGAAAAAAAGCCCCATCAACTAAAGCTGTCGTGAGATTTTCCTCAACTTGCTTTGGTTCTAGCCCGGCCACAGGTAAAGGTGATAGATAAGGAATTTCTAAATCACCCTCTAAATTGACCTCAAAAATTCCACTAAACTCTTCTCCTTCAGGAATGATCACCTTGACGCGATCGCCTGGAGATAAAGGTAAAGCCAGGCTGGGTGCTATCCAAGTTAACCAGAAAAGCACAAGGTAGAAAACAGAGGGTAGAAGAGAGGAAAAGCACCGCTTGTAAGTGGGGCTGGAAACTCTTTTGGCTCTTGTCAAGCTTAAGACTACGGCATTGAAAATTATGTAACTTATATATTGCATAAAGTTATAAAAAGTGCGTTTTATCTAGTTGTAATTACTGTTAATAAAACGTGCTGTCACTTTATACAGTATGTAAAAAATATAAACAGTATGAAATCAAAAAGAGAATACCCTTTTGATTCTCTTCACTAACAAACAAAGCAACTGGCAAGGGTAAAAACAGTGATATCACTGAATAAATAGCAAAACTAACTATTAGTCACCAGTGATTTCAACCGAGGTGAACTATTACGGAGGTAAGTGCAATTTTAGAAAAATTTTATACTTTATTCGGAAAAAAGTTAAAACTCATGATATAAATATTATACCAGTTATCACAATTAAACACTGACTCTCAACCAGTGTTGAGCATCTACCAGTCAATTACATGAGACTCTCTATTTTGTTAATGAATTATGGGACTCACTATTGGTCTGGTAAATACATATTCAACTTTAAATATTGGTGATGCCGCCATCTATAACGCTTTGACAGCCTTAGCATCAGAGGCTCAAGTCATAGCTAAATTCCAAGATTTAGAACCAGAGTACATTCCAGGGTTGCAGATTGTGCAACAGATGCGACGCTGTGACGGCTATATCAGCGTCGGTGGCGATATTTTCAACAACGCCCGTGAAGGTTTAATCACCAAAGCCTTCATACGGAATTTACTGCAATTACAGCGATCGCCTCGACAGACATTTTTATTCGGGCAATCCATACCGCGATCGTGTCATGGCTTAAGTTTTCAAGCTTTGGCATTTTGCTTACGGCGGTTAGCTGCGGTGTGTGTCAGGGATACAGAAAGCCATCAACGTTTAACTCAAGCTGGAGTCTCAGCCATTTTATCTTTTGATGCTGCCTTCACTCTTGCAGTTAGTGAAGCAGCCAAACAAACAGCCCAAAAAATCTTAGAAGCACAGGAGATTCAACCACAAGCAGCTGCCTTAATTTCCCTGCGCGCCTTTGACTCTATGTATAGCCATGATAATCAACAGTTTCAACATCAATTAATTACCCTCAGCCGCAACTGTCAACAACAAGGATATCAACCAGTATTGCTCATTCAGTCTCAAGCTTACGGAGCAGATAACGACCTAGCAGTAGCAGAACAAATCGCCCAAAAAGTCCCAGGACTGAAAATTTTTAATCCCTTTGGTGTTGCTAATCAACTACCTACATGGGAACTAGTCATGGGTGCATTAGCCATTTCCCGTGTCATAGTTGCTATCCGTTATCACACAGCCGTATTAGCCCTAGCAAGCGGCAGAATCCCCTTTAACTTGTACTATTCCAACAAAGGCCAAGACCTAACCCAACGCTTAAACCTTCCTGGGTGCAGCTTGAAAGACTTTAACCCAGATAAATCTATGGATGCGATCGCCTCAACCGCCACCGCCACCTTTGACCATCAAATAATTCGGCAACAAGTCCAACAAGATTTTCAAAAATGTTATCAGCAATTAGTTAATAGTCATTAGCTTTTCTTCGGTGTGGCTTTGCAAAAAATCATCAATTAATTTCAAAATACCAATATCAAAATGAAAGCAAAAATTTACCACCTCATCGGCGGTCAAGGTATGGGCTGGACTGGCGGCATCAAAGCCACCTTAAAAAGCTTAGAAAATTCCCACCTCTCACGAAAATTTGAATTTACCATTGTCCCCATATCAGAAGCATCGTCTTTACTATCAAAACAGCGGCCAGACGCAATCATAGTCCACGCGGCCTCGTCATGGCGCAGCCTATTAACCCTGTGGAATCTGAAATTTAAAGCCAAATTAATTATTAACGAACATCACTATTCAGCAGGCTTTGAAACCTGTAATGTCCCTTCAGTTGGCCGATTTCATCGGATGCTCAAAACAGCCTACGGAATCTGCGATCGCGTCATTGCTATTTCCCAAGGACAACAGAGTTGGATGCTGAAAAGCCAATTGTTACCTGCTGAAAAGATTACTTTGATTCAGTCCTCTAGAATTGTTGATGGTTTCTTAGCTGTTCCTTCCAAACCTAGAATTGCCAATCAACCATTAATCATTGGTGCGTATGGCAGGTTTTGTTTACAAAAAGGTTTTGATATCCTCATTGATGCCGTCAAACAACTATCCAACCCTCGAATTATTGTCCGCATAGGTGGCGGTGGACAAGACGAAGACCAACTCAAACAATTAGCTGCGACTTGTCCTCAGATTGAATTTGTGGGACGTATCGATGATGTACCCGCTTTTTTAAATCAATGTGATGCGGTGGTGATTCCCTCCCGTTGGGAAGGTTGGGGTAATGTGTGCTTAGAAGCGAGGGCAGCAGGTAAACCAATTATTGCCTCGGCAGTGGATGGTTTGAGTGAACAAATTCAAGGCTGTGGAATACTTATCCCACCAGGAAATCCTGTCGCATTAGCTAAAGCTATTCAGGAATTAGCCGATTTACCTGCGGCTGAATTAGCCGAGATGGGACAACAGGGAAAAGCTTCCGCCATCAATGCTTGGGATAATTATTTATCTAATTGGCAAAGGCTGCTAGAGGCGGTTGTATGAAAGCGATCGCCCAAACTTTAGCGGCTTTCAAAAAAGACCGTTTCGTGCGTAATATTGGCTGGATGGGGGCTTCTGAATTAGTCATTCGTGTGTTTCGCCTCTTTACTACAGTCATTCTGGCGCGGTTCCTCAGTGCGGAAGACTATGGACTCGCTGCAATTGTCCTGACGACCTACGAATTTATTCGCGTGTTTACCCGTAATGGCATTGCAGATAAAATCGTGCAAGCTGATGCTGGAGAGGTGGAAGAGTTATGTCGTACTGCCTTCGGATTGAATTGGGTGATTGCCGGGGTGTTATTTACCGTTCAATGTTTGGCATCATTAGCGATCGCCAAATTCTACGGTAACTCGAACTTAATTTTACCGATTTGTCTGATTGCGGTTACATATCTGATTTATCCCTTAGCGATGGTACAAACAGCCTTAATTAGAAGGGAAAATCGCCTGAATATTTTGGCTTTAATTAGTTCAGTGCAAGTATCTACGGATAACGTGTTAACAGCGATTTTTGCTCTTTCTGGTTGGGGAATGTGGGCAATTATTCTACCGAAGTTCTTAGTAGCCCCCATCTGGATTATTCTCACGTTTAAATATCATCCCTGGCGCATGACTCAATCTGTTACCTTCGCTAAATGGCGACAGATTACCTCGTTTGCTACTCGCATTCTAGGTGTCGAATTACTCACTATATTTCGCGAAAACATAGACTATCTGTTAATCGGTAGGTTTGTTGGTTTGCAAGCATTAGGAGTTTATTATTTTGCCTTTAATGCCGGATTAGGGATGAGTTTAAGTGTAATAAATGCTATACGTGTTTCATTGTTTTCCGACTTGTGCAACCTCAACTCTCAGCCTGTGTTGTTTGCCCAACGCTATATGCAAAGTCTGCGGAAAATCGCTTTTATGATTGTGCCTTTAGTAGTCTTGCAATCAAGTTTAGCTCCCTTCTACATTCCCCTAGTATTTGGGCAGAAATGGGTAGAAAGGGGAGCAGTACCAATTTTAATGTTGATTTGTTGTTCGGCTTTATCCCGCCCCTTTGCTGATGCGGCTTCCTTAATGTTTCGTGCCTTTGGTCAACCGCAGATTGAATTGCGCTGGAATGTAATTTTTACCGTGAGTTTGGCGACTGGGATTTGGGTAGGGACACAATGGGGGATTTTGGGAGCAGCGATCGCAGTTATGGCTACCCATCTAATGTTGCAACCAATTTACACCGTTTGGGCAACTTGGAGGACATTACCTAAAGTTTTACAGGAGGCGAAAGGATGACAACTACTAATCCAATGGTATCGGTGATTATCCCTGCTTATAACGCGGCTGAGTTTCTACCAGATGCGATCGCCTCTGTACAACAACAGACTTTCTCTGATTGGGAACTATTGATCATTAATGATGGATCTACGGATGACACTGTGGCAATTATCGGAGAGTATCAAACAGTAGATGACCGTATTCATCTTATAAACCAAAGTAATCAGGGTGTTTCTACTGCCCGCAATCTGGGAGTAGAAAAAAGTCGAGGTCAAATCTTGGCTTTTCTCGATGCTGATGATCAGTGGCTACCAAACAAACTCTACCAACACCTCAAGCATTTTCAATCCCATCCCCGCTTAGGGGTAAGCTTTGCCCAAGTGGAAATATTGAATCAACTGGGTGAAGCCAGCGGACAATTTTCTAGTTCCCGTTTGACTAATTTAAAACCAGAATATTTCCTTTCCGAAAACCCCACAACTACAACCTCTAATTGGGTAGTGCGTCGGGAAGTCTTTCATCAGGTGGGAGGCTTTTGTCGCGACATGAGCTATTCCGAGGATTTGGAGTGGTTGTTGAGGGTTAGCTGTACTGATGATTGGGAAATCGCAGGCATCGACCAAGTTTTGACTCGGTATCGTACTAGTTCTGGTGGGCTTTCTGCAAATTTATATCGTATGGAAGCAGGTTGGAATCAACTTGCACAGAAAGCAAAAGTTTATGCACCCTCGTTAGTTGAGCGTCATTTTGCATTGGCTCAAGCTTTGCATCTGCGTTATTTGGCTCGACGCGCTTTTCGTTTGCAGCTACCTGCGGATGTGGGTATGGATTTTATGACTCGCGCTTTGCTTTCTGATTGGCGGTTGTTAGTGTATGAGCCACGGCGGAGTTTTTTGACTTTGGTGGCGGTGTTTGGGATGTGGTTGATGGAGGGGATTTGGCTCACGCCGAGAGTAAGAGTTGAGAAGAGTTAATTAAGAATTAATTTTATGAAAGTATCTGTAATTATTCCTGTTTATAATTCTGAAGGTTCTGTGGCTGAGACTTTGCGATCAGTGTTGGCGCAGACATATAAGGATTTTGAAATCATTATTGTTGATGATGGTTGCACAGATAAGAGCATTGAGATTTGCCAAAAATTTGTGGATACCCGGATGCAAATTGTTCATCAACGAAATCGAGGACTGGCTGGGGCGAGAAATACCGGGATTCGTCACGCAAAAGGAGAATATTTAGCTTTTATTGATAGTGACGATCTGTGGCTACCAGAGAAGTTAGCGAAGCACGTTGAACATTTGGAGCGATCGCCTACTGTGGGTGTGAGTTTTTCTCGCTCGATTTTGATTGATGAACAGAGTCAACCTCTGGGAATTTATCAAATGCCGCAGTTAACTGACATTACACCAGAATATTTGTTCTGTCGTAATCCCATCAGTAACGGTTCATCGGTAGTCATTCGCAGAGATGTTTTGAGTGAGATTAAGTTTCAGGAGAATTTATACGGTGAGGTAGAAGACTTTTACTTTGATGATCGCTTTCGTCAATCTGAAGATATTGAATGCTGGTTGCGTATTGCTCTGCAAACTAACTGGAAAATTGAAGGTATAGCTGAAGCTTTGACTCTTTATCGGGTGAATATGGGCGGTTTATCAGCCAATATTCTCAAACAATATGAATCGTGGGAGAAAATTCTGGTAAAAACCCAAGTGTATAATCCTGAGTTTATTAAAAATTGGGGTAATAGGGCTAGAGCCTATCAGCTACGGTATTTAGCCAGGAGAGCAGTTAGACAGCGATCGCCTGAAATAGCTGTCAGTTTACTACACAAAGCCTTGAAAACCCATTGGCGAATTCTATTAGAAGAACCTCGCCGCACATTAATCTCTTGTAGTGCTGCATATTTACTCTGGATTTTGCCTAAATCTGTGTATCAGTCATTAGAAAAATTGATGATGCAAATCACTGGTAACACGCAAAAACGACGCATCCAGCATGAACAAATTAAGACTGTTTAATAGTTGACTGTGACTATTAAGTTATTCTCTCTCTGCTTTCCCAATACCCAGTTCCCAATTACTTTACTTCAATCAAATCAAGCATGAAAGTATTATTAGTTTGTTCTTCTGGTGGACATTTTAAAGGTCTTCAGCAATTGCGTTCTTTTTGGGAAAATCATGATCGCACTTGGGTGAGTTTTAATACAGCTACAACAAAGGCTGCTCTGACTGGAGAAACGGTTTACTGGGCTTACAGTCCTACTAATCGTAATCTTCCTAATTTGCTCAGAAATTTATACTTAGCTTTTAAAGTCATTCGAGAAACTAAACCCGATCTGATTGTCTCTACAGGTGCAGGTGTTGCAGTCCCTTTTTTGATTCTGGGGAAACTCTTTGGTAGTCAGACTGCATTTATCGAATCTGTCACCCGAATTCATACTTTGAGTTTATCCGCCAAGCTAGTTTTACCTTTTCTCAATGTTCTATATGTGCAGTGGCCGCAACTACAAGCCCGTTATCCTCAAGCTGAACTCGTCAGCCCACAGGAGAGTTAATCAGGCTGCGTTTAGTTGAATACCAGCAGGGGAAGCAGAGGAAGAGAAAAGGATTTATATAACTTTCCTGATACCCCTACACCCTTACACCCCTACACCCCTACACCCTCACACCCCTACACCCCTTCAAATATGATTTTAGTCACCGTTGGTACAGAACAATATCCTTTCAATCGTCTCATGCACTGGATCGAGGTGTTATTGCAAACCGAATTAATTCAAGAGGAAATTGTGGTTCAGTACGGTAACTCGACGATTTTACCTGCTGGTGCAAAGGTTTACCGTTTCCTCAAAGAAGAGAATTTTCAAGATTTAATTCGTCAGGCGCGAATTGTGATTGCTCACTGCGGTGAAGGAACTTTACTACTGTTGGATTCTTTGGATAAGCCTTATATTTTGGTGGCTCGCAGTCAGCAGTTTCAAGAACACGTTGATGATCATCAAGTAGAACTGGCTTTAGCACTATCGCAGATTAATGTCCCTATTGCTTGGTGTCCTGGTGATTTGGTGCGCTTTCTGGAACAACCCAGACAAGTATCGGTTGCTGATGTATCTAATGCTGTTGCGATCGCACTTTGCAATAGTCTGCAAAATCGTTTTGGTCAAACTAGTCGTCAATTACAAGGTGTATAGCAATGGTAACTTCAAATTCTCCAGCTAAATTAACTCTAGTTACTACTCGTTTAAATCACATTTTATTAGTACAGATGCCCCTCCGATTAACTGTAATTGAGGCAGTGGCATTCCGGGAGTTATTTCAAACATTTGTGACAGATTCTAATACCACCAAAATAATTTTAGATTTTGGTAAAACTACGATTATTGATAGTAGCGGTGTTGGTTCAATGATTAGCAACCTCAAATTGGCACAGACTAAAAAAATCGAATTAGTTTTGTGGAGTGTTAACCAACAAGTGAAATTAGCTTTTGGTTTAGTAGGTTTAGATAAGATTTTAAATATTGAAACCAATACAGAAGCCACTATTACTACTCTTAACCGCAAGCTAGAAAAGCGTCCACCTCTAACCCATCCCTCGGTGCGATCGCCTGTTAAGCGCGCAATTGATATTTTGGGTGCAATTTTAGGATTGTTCGTAACAGCTTTGTTATTTGTGCCAATTGTGATCGCTATTAAACTTGATAGTCCTGGGCCTATATTATTTAGTCAAATTCGCTGCGGTTGGATGGGACAACGGTTTCGTATTTGGAAGTTTCGCTCAATGGTGACGAATGCAGAAGCCCTGAAATCTACTATTGCAAACCAAGCTTCTGGTGCTTTTTTCAAGAATGATGAAGACCCTAGAATTACCCGTGTGGGACGCTTTCTTCGCAAAACTAGCCTTGACGAATTTCCCCAATTTTGGAATATTCTCATTGGGGATATGAGTTTAATTGGTACTCGTCCCCCGACTCCCGACGAATTAGAACAATATGAGATACAGAACTGGCAGCGTCTAGATGTTAGACCCGGACTCAGTGGAGAATGGCAAGTGAATGGCCGCTCAAAAATTCGTAATTTTGAGGAGGTGATTCAACTAGATTTGCGCTATCAAGATAATTGGAGTTTAGCTTATGATTTAAAGCTCATTTTGAAGACAATTATTGTTGTATTCAACAAAGATTCAGGGGCAGTATAAATATTAATGAAAACACATGTGTTGATCCATAACTCTACTCTGCAAGTTGCCAGTGACTTAGATGCAATGACAACAATTGTAGAATGGTTCGATCAATTCAACCACATCCCCATAACTTATCAATTATGGCTAGAAGCTCAAACTGCCGTAATTGAAGGTTTTACAAATGTGGTACGCCATGCCCATCGCTACCTGAGTCCTGAAACTCCTGTAGAGATAAATGTACAAATATCTCAAGAATTTTTTGAGGTATGTATTTGGGATCAAGGCGATATTTTTGATTTTGAACTAGCTTTAGAAAATTTCCATACAGAAGTTAGCGATCGCTCATTTAATCCCTTAGACCATGAGGCTCATTGGGGGTGTATCTTCTTACTAAAACTGAGAAAAGAATATGGCTGGACAATTAGCTACAACCGTGAATCAGGAAATAGAAATTGCTTATGGCTGCAAAAAACTTTAGTTAATAGTTAAGAACATTGGTTTAAATAGTTTTTAGAGTTATACCAATTCTCTATGAAGTTGCGCCAAATAAATGATGTAGAGACGTTGCATGCAACGTCTCTACAGTACAGAATAAAGTACATCTTCATCAATAAACGGTATTATTTAAACCAAGTTCTATGTTTATTGAACTTTAGAGAAAATTCGATTTTCAAGGATAAAAATGAATTACAAAGATAAAGTAAAAGTTATTCAGCCTCGTGGAATTTTTGACGGAAGAAGGGGTAGAAAGCTTTATCAAGAAGTGATTGATATGATTGATAAAGATACCGAAACGGTTCTAGTTAATTGTCAAGATATTAATTTTATGGATAGTTCTGGATTTGGAACTCTGCTTTTGACACTAAAAACAGTGAGGCAGAAGAAGGGAAGACTAGTTCTCTGTTCACTCAATGATCAAATAAAGATGATTCTTGAACTTAGTGACACAGCAAATATTTTTGAAGTGTTTCCTGATCAGATATCTTTTATCGAAACAGTACCTCAAAAGTAAGGATGATTACTTAATCCCCTCAAGTTGTTTCAACAATTTATCACCTCTGACTTTTCACATCCCGTGAAAGGTCAGTTTATCACCCCAGGTTCTTTGAAAATTACGGGTTATATCAAGTTTCGATACTTACTTATAATTACATTGTTATTGTAGTAACCCAAAATAATTAATTGTTGGGTTTCACTTCGTTAAACCCAACCTACGGTAATTATAAGCTCTTAATTAACTAAAATTAATTTCTATTAAAGAGCAGTCATCGCTAAATACTTGACTGCTAGTTTGTATTTTAATTTGTTCTAAAATTACATCTAAATCAGCTTTAGATGACTGATTAGATAAATTCAATAAATTGATTAAACCATCCAAACTCCACATTTTACCATCAGATTTTTCTACTTCATAAACTCCATCGCTAAAAACATAGAGTTTACTAGATGCTGGAATATCACATACAGCATGATAATATTCTGCTTCTGCAAAAGCTCCAATGGGTAAACTACGGGTGCATAATTGTTTGACTTCTAAACCAGATTCATCTGATGGCAAAAATAGTAAAGCTGGAGGATGTCCAGCACTAGCATAAGTTAGCTGATGAGAATTACGGTTAAAAACACCATACCAAATTGTAAAGTATTGAGCATTGTGCTTGTCCATTTGGAATATCTCATTTAAATCCTGTAGAACTTCACATGGTTGATGAAGTTTAGCTTGAGGAAGAGAATGCGATCGCAGTAAATTATGTACAGAAATTGAAGGTAGAGCTGCTGCTAATCCATGTCCCGAAACATCTAGTAAATAAATAACTAAATGTTCATCATCTAACCAATAGTAATCAAAGCAATCACCACCTAATTGTCGAGATGGTAAAAACCGCGAGTTGATGGTAACTAGTCCTGACATCGGCGCAGGCAAAATAGATTTGACATAATCAGCAGCTTCTTTTAACTCTGTTTCTAAAAGCTGTTTTTGAACTTTTAAATCTTTCGCTAATCTCTGAAGTTCTCGATTGGCTTGGTATAGTCTCAGTCCGGCTCGGACGCGTGCTTTTAATTCACTCATCTCGATGGGTTTACTTAAGAAGTCATCCGCACCTGTATCCAAACCTTCAACTCTGTCTTCTACTGATGTTCTGGAAGTTAATAAAATGAAAAATGTATTTGCTAAAAATGCTTGAGATTTAATTTCCTTACATACTTCTAAGCCATCCATTTCATCCATTTGCCAATCACAAATAATAATTGCCGGATGATATTTATGTGCTTTTTCCAACCCTTGCATACCACTAGAGGCGAGGATTACTTCATAGCCTTGTTCTTCTAGTGTTCCTTTGATAATGAATTGGATAATACGATCATCATCAATTACTAAAATTTTGACCTTGGAATCAGACATTTTGGGGATTGGGGGAAATCAATTAAAAGTTCAAAATGAAGGAATGCTGTTGACTAATGACTCTTGACCAAAAGACCTTGAAGAGCATGAATAACATTGTTATATTCGCTTTCTAGTTGATCAACCAGATTAGATAATTGCTCTAATGTTTGTTTATTTGCTGCATCTTCCAAGGTGGCGCAAACTTTTCCTAGATTAAGTGCGCCAATACTAACACTAGGCGATCGCAAAGCGTGAGCTGCTTTTCTCAACTTATCTCGCTCTCTAGAGGCTATGGCTTCCCGAATAGTTTGGATTGTGGCTGGAGTATCGTCTAAGTATATTTGGATGATTTCTGCAATCATCTTATCAGCTTCACTACCTCCCATTTGGCGTAAGTATTCCATAGTCTTGAGGTCAATCACCGATTCTAGCGTCAGGGAAGGGGAATTACAAACGCGGTCAACTGTGCTTGTCAAAGAATGCTGAGTGTAGGGCTTAACCTGTGCTGAGTTGAAAGTGGCGAACGGTAAGTGATCCGGCTCTATCTCTTCTGTCTTCATGATTGACACTTGATAATGCTCGTAACCGAATTTTTTTAGGACTGCTTCTAGTGCTTCTAGACTAATGGGTTTACTGATGTAATCATCCATCCCCGCGATTAAGCATTGCTGGCGATCCTCTGGGCGAGCATGGGCTGTCATGGCAATAATCCAAGGTTGGACTGTTGAGGAAAAATCTGTGCGAATCCGGTGAGTTGTTTCCCAGCCATCCATTTCAGGCATTTGGATGTCCATAAACACAACATCATAGATTTGTCTTTGTAAAGCTTCTAAGGCTTCACAACCATTATTAGCCACATCTGCGCGATAACCTAACCGATGCAACATTTTGATGGCAATTTTTTGATTGACTAATACATCCTCAACTAGCAGGATTTTGAATGGCAGGCTTTGGGCTAGTTGATAATCAATGTTTGGCAGAGTTGATTTAGGCAGTCGGGAGTAAGAAGGGAGGATTGCTTTGGGGTTTAACTGCTTCACCCAACTACCACGTACGATTTGTAAGAGTGTGTTGTGTAGCTGGTACTGTCTCACAGGTTTTTGCAGAAAAGCCGTAAACTCTGCTGCTACTTGTTTAACTTCTAAGGTTTGTTTCCCTTTAGAACTCAACATCACTAAAGGTAAATTTTGGTATCTGGGTATAGCACGAATTTTAGCTGTCAGGTTGAGGTTGTTAAAGCTTGGACTATCAATATCCAAGATGGCCAGATCAAAGGGTTTCTGCTCCCACAAACAATGCAAAGCTGTAGCATTAGACTCAACGACTTGGACGGATAATCCTAAAGTCTGGAGATGCGAGCTTAAGCATTGGCGCAAGTTGGTGTTAGCTACTGCAAGTAGGAGTCGCTTCCCAACTAGTTCTGGATCGAGACCGAGGTCACTATCAATATGGTCAGGTTGAACTGGGAAAATGGCTGTGAAATGGAAGGTAGAACCCTGTTCTAGTTCACTTTCTACCCACATTCTGCCCCCCATGATTTCGCACAAACGCTTACTGATAGCTAAACCCAAGCCAGTACCACCATAACGTCTGGTCATGGAAGCATCTACTTGACTGAAGGGCTTGAACAGTCGATGTAAACGATCATCGGGTATGCCGATCCCTGTATCTTTGACGGTAAATTGCAATTCATATTGATGGCCAACTAATGGCCGAGCGGCGATCGCCACCACAATTTCCCCTACATTGGTAAATTTGACGGCGTTACTAACTAAGTTCCAGAGAATCTGACGCAGGCGGGTAATGTCACCAATGATCTGTGTGGGCGTGTCTGATGCTAATTGATACATCAGTTCAATACCTTTGGAGGCGGCTTGCGGTGCTAATAAATCTAAAGCCTCTTCTACACAGGTGCGTAAGTCAAAGGGCTGTGCTTCTAACTCTAAATTGCCAGATTCAATCTTAGAAAAGTCGAGAATATCATTGATGATTGTTAATAAAGCGTTGCCACTGTTACGGATAGTTTCTACATAATCAAGTTGCTCAGGTTTTAAAGTCGTATCTAACAGTAGTCCAGTCATGCCAATAATTGCATTCATCGGCGTGCGAATTTCATGGCTCATGGTGGCGAGGAAGTTACTTTTCGCCATGTTAGCGGTTTCTGCAATTTGCTTGGCAAGGTTCAGTTCTTCGTTTTGCTGTGCTAAGAGTTGAGTTTGTTGACTGGCTTGAGATAGTAACTGGGCTTGATGCAGGGCTATACCCATTTGATCTGCCAGGTGTTTGAGCAAATCTAATTCTAGTTCAGTCCATTGTCTAGGGCGATCGCATTGATGGGCAATCAATAAGCCCCACAAATCATCCCGCACCAAAATCGGCACGACTAGATTGGCTTTAACTTGAAATTGCTTGAGAAATTCTACATGGCAAGATTTAAAACCAGCTCGATCTATATCGCTAATTGTGGTGATGTTTCCAGCACGATACCAGTCAAGATATCCTTGCTGGAGACAAGGATCATTGATATCTTGAGCCAGAGTTACCGACCATCCCGGAACAACAGCTTCCTGCACAACTTTACCAGAGCCATCGGGGTTGATGTGGAAAATGAGGACGCGATCGGCCTGCAAAATCTTCTGCACTTCTGTGACTGTCGTTTGCAGAATTTTTTCTAGTTTTAAAGACTGACGAATTTCTTCAGTAATTTGCTTTAATAACAAAGCTCGTTGGTATTGCTGCTTGAGTTCTGCTTCGGCTTGTTTGCGTTCAGTGATATCTAAATGTGTCCCCACCATTCTCAAGGCTTTTCCCTGGGAATTACAGCTAACTAACTTACCCCGGTCTAGAATCCACTTCCATTCCCCAGACTTAGATAGTAAACGAATTTCTGCTTCGTACACAGGGGTTTCTCCCTGGAAGTGGGCTTTCAATTGTTTTTGCATTCGGGGTAAATCTTCTGGATGCAACAACCGATTTCGCAGTTGAATCCCCGTTCTTTCCATCTCGTCTGGAGTATAACCTAGCATTGTAAACCAGCGTGGACTGCGATAAATTTCTCCAGTCACTAAGTTCCAATCCCAAATGCCTTCATCTACAGCATCTAGAGCTAGTTTTAGCCGTTCTTCACTTAATCTCAAAGCATTTTCTGATTTTTTCCTCTCGGTAATATCGCGATATTTCCACAGATGACCATACAATTCATCATCCAGCACGATGGGGATATAGTCTTGTTCTAAGATTCTTCCGTCTCGTAACTGCCATTCTTGATTAAGAACGATTTTACCTTGGCTAGTAACTTTATTCAGGTGGCGAATAAATTGCTCTGGTTCAGTAAACAGGTGTTTACTAGCTTCAGCTGCTTGCTGACAATCTTTACCCTGTAAAGCTTCTGGAGGGCGAGAAATGCCGAACTGATGACACAATTCCTGATTAGCCAGAAGAATTTGTCTGTTTTTATCTTCTAACAGGATACCAATTTGTAAACTTTCAATCAGTCGGGTCAATAATAAAACGGTGGCGCGTAATTCAGCTTGTTGAGATTTGAGTTGTGTGGTGAGTTTTTGGGCATCTGCAAGGGCTGTATTCTGAGCCTGCAACAAAAAGAGATTATCTAAAACAGAATCGTACAAAGGAAAATCATTGATACTCAGACCTAAGTTTTTTAGATCGGCAATATCAGTAATGTGGGGAGAAGCCAGAAACAAGAGAGAATCTGATGCTTCCAAATACAGCATTTGTCCTTTGAACTGGATTTCTTTGTGCCGAGGTTGCAGCAGAAACAGCGATCGCGATCGCTGTTTCATCGCTTCAAAGTTCACTAAGCGGTTAGGGCGATGAATCTGGAAATGTTCTGTCAGGGAATCACCAAGTAAGGCGACGGGTTCAAAAATGCGCCCAATCCCTTCACTCACCCGCACAATCTTCATGTCTCGATTGATTAACAGATGGAAAGGAAACAATGTCACAAATTGTTCATATGTCAGACTAAATTGTCTGACATCATTACTCAGATCGGTAGTCATAGAATAAGGACTGATTTCTATTAAATTTTTTAAATCAGTATTCATACGCAATCAAACCAAATTTTTGACAATTCATTTTTTTATTGATGAATAAATCAGTATTTATCAGGAATTGTTGGTCAATAATTGTTTTATTTGAATCAGTAAAAACTGAAAAAATGAACACAAAATTAATATTTAATGCTCATATAATTAACGTATTTATCAATACTTCTATCTTGTACTATAAAAATCAAATGTCAATTGTGATTATACAGTTGAGAAGCAGCATTTAATTATGTCTTTGTCTGAAAGCCTTTCCTGATCAATATTGAGTGGTGATGTAATCGCTGCTATTTTTTGGGAATAATATCTTTACCATCATTAGTTATACAGATACAACAACAGTTATGGTCAAACTTGCTGGTTATCAAGTTACAGAGAAAATTTATGATAGTGATAACTCCGAAGTTTATCGGAGTATTAGACAGCAAGATCAGCAAGCTGTGATTCTTAAGGTACTCAAGCAAGATTATCCAACATCGGCAGAACTGACTAGATATAAGCAAGAATATGAAATTACCCGCAACTTATGTGTGAATGGGGTAGTTAAAGCTTATAGCTTAGAAGCTTATCAGAAAACTTTAGTAATTATCCTAGAGGACTTTGGTGGTGAGGCTTTACAACATACTCATCATTTTAATTCCCTGGGAGAATTTTTAGCGATCGCTATTAACATTACCGACACTTTAGTGCAAATTCACGCCGCTAATATTATTCATAAAGATATTAATCCTTCCAATATAGTTTTTAACCCCAAAACAGGTATAGTCAAAATCATTGACTTCGGTATTTCTACAATGTTTACGCGAGAGAATACCACCCTCAAACATCCCAATGTTTTAGAAGGGACTCTCGCTTATATGTCACCAGAACAAACAGGGAGAATGAACCGCGCTCTCGATTATCGAACTGACTTTTACTCCCTTGGTGTCACATTTTATCAATTACTCACTCAGCAACTACCTTTCGAGACGGATGATTCCCTAGAGTTAGTCCATTGTCATTTAGCTAAACAACCTATTCCACCACACGAAATCAATCCAGATATACCCAAAACCTTATCAGATATTGTCATGAAATTAATGGCAAAAACGGCTGAGGAACGGTATCAAAGTGCTTTAGGAATCAAAGCCGATTTAGAATTTTGTCTCATGCAAGATCGTCAAGGTCAAATTCTCCCATTTACCCTGGCTAGTCAAGATATTTCTGATCAATTTAAAATCCCTCAAAAACTCTATGGTAGAGAACCAGAAATCGCTACTTTACTGACAGCTTTTACTAGAGTTAGTGCGGGTAACAAAGAAATGATGTTAGTCGCTGGTTATTCTGGGATTGGTAAATCAACTTTAATCCAAGAAATTTATAAACCGATTACAGAAAGCAGAGGATATTTCATTGCTGGTAAATTTGACCAGTTTCAGAGAAATATTCCCTACAGTGCTGTAGTGAAGGCCTTTCAGTCTCTCCTTCGACAACTACTAACAGAAAGTGAAAATCAACTTCAAATATGGAAACATAAAATTTTAACTGCTCTCGGTGTCAACGGTCAGGTAATTATTGATGTGATCCCAGAATTAGAACTAATTATTGACCAGCAACCACCAATCCAAGAATTAGGCCCAGCAGAATCACAAAACCGATTTAACTTAGTTTTGCAAAACTTCATCCGTGTATTTTGCCAAAAAGAACATCCATTAGTCATATTTCTAGATGATTTACAATGGGCTGATTTGGCTACTCTCAAATTAATTGATTTAATTATGAGAGATGAAGCATTAGGATATTTCTTTTTTATTGGAGCTTACAGAGATAATGAAGTAGATATTAATCACCCAGCTATCATTACTATTGAAGGCTTAAAAAAAGCCGGGGTGATTATTCAGCAAATCACCCTAGAAGCACTTGATTTAGAACATATTATTCAATTAATTGCCGAGAGTTTATATAGTGAAGCCATTGCTGTCGAAACCTTGGCAAAGCTAGTACAAAATAAAACTGATGGTAATCCATTTTTTGTCAATCAATTTCTCAAAGCACTATATCAAGAAAATCTGCTGATTTTTGATTTAGAAAATCTGACTTGGCAATGGGACATTACTCAAATCGAAGCAGTGGGTATTACCGATAATGTCATCGATTTAATGATTGCTAAGGTAAAAAAATTACCTATTCAAACACAAAACATATTACGTTTATCGGCTTGTATTGGTAATAGCTTTGATTTAAATACACTGGCAATCATTTCAGAAAAATCAATAACGGAAACCTTTGTTGACATCCTACCTGCGGCTCAAGCAGGATTAATATTGCCAACTTCTGATTTAGAAATTGCAGAAACAGATATCATCAATTCTCCATTATTGATTATTAATTATCGATTTTCACATGACCGAGTACAACAAGCAGCTTACGCTTTAATTGATGAAGATAAAAAGAAAAATATTCATCTACAAATTGGACAACTATTATTAAATAATATTTCTCGGATAGAACTCATAAATAGAATCTTTGAAGTTGTAGATCATTTAAACTTAGGTTGCAAATTAATCTTCAAAAACGAGGAAAAGATTAAACTAGCTCAATTGAATTTATCAGCAGCTAAAAAAGCCAAAGAAGCCAATGCTTATAGTGCAGCCTTACAATATTTAATTGTAGGTATAGAGATTTTACCTGGAGATATTTGGCAAGATAACTATGATTTAGCATTACATTTGCATATAGAAAGGTCAGAAGTAGAGTATTTGCTGGGTAATTTTCAGGAATCTCAAGCTTTAATCTCAGTTTTGCTAGAACAGACTAAGACCAGTCTAGAAAAAGCCAGAATTTATAATCTGCTAATTGTGCAGTATACTCTTCTAGGACAATTAAACGATGCGATCGCATCTGCACGTAAAGGGTTAGCCCTCTTAGAAATTTCTTTACCTGAATCTGACTTTGAAGCAGCTTTAGAAGTGTTAATCGCTGAAGCTAATCAGATTTTAAAAAACCAGGATATTGCCAGTTTAATTAATCAACCAGAAATGGTAATTCCTGAAAAAATAGTGGCTTTAAATTTGTTAATGAATGTTGATCCAGCCACATATCTTGCTGATCAAAGACTTTATAAAATAGTAGTTTTAGAATTATTGAATCTCTCGCTAAAATATGGAAACTTAGGTGAATCCGTCAAAGGATATACTAATTATGGGATGTTACTAGGAGCGATTTGGGGAGACTATCAGACGGGTTATGAGTTTGGCAAACTAGCTTTAGCAGTTAGTGAAAAATTTAATAACCTAGCACAGAAATGTAAAGCTTGTTTTGTATTGGCAAATTTTCAAACTAATTGGGTCAAGCATATCAAGCTTACACGGGAAATTAATCAAGAAGGGTATCATGCAGGCTTGGAGTCAGGAGACTTACAATTTGCCGGATATATTCTAGCCTTTCAAATATTTAATACTTTATTTGAAGGAGTGCTATTAGCAGATGTATTGTCTGAGTTAGATAATGGGTTACAATTTGTCCAAAAAAATCAGAACCAATGGGCAAAAGATACCATGTTAGCAGCTCGCTTATGTTTGTTAAATCTGACAGCCCAAACATCAGGAAAGCTAAATTTTGATAGTAGTGAAATTAGTGAAGTAGAGTATCTATCAGGGTGTCGCGATCGCAATAGTTTTGCCCCTCTGTTTTGCTATTTCACTCTCAAATCTCAAATTCTTTATTTCTATGCCGAGAACTTAACAGCACTCCAATATTCTTTAGCAGCAGAACAGCATCGGGAATATATGAAAGGACTAATTCCCATTGCTGATCATAATTTTGCTCAATCACTCATCCTGACATCTCTATATCCTGAACTTAGCGAACAAGAAAAAACTGAGTATTGGTCAAAATTAGTTGCTAATCAAAAGCTGATGCAACTTTGGGCTAGTAATAGCGAAGAGAATTTCTTGCATAAGTATCTTTTAATCGCAGCAGAAATGGCTCGTCTATCTGGTCAATATTTAGAGGCTATGAACTTATATGACCAAGCGATTAAATCAGCACAAGCACATGAATTTATCCAGAACGTCGCCTTAGCTAATGAACTAGCCGCCAAGTTTTGGCTAAGTCAAGGTAAAGAAAATATTGCCCAAATCTATATGATCGAAGCTCACTATAGCTATCAATTATGGGGTGCTACACGCAAAGTAGAAGATTTAATCGAGAAATATCCCCAATTGCTTGCCAAAAAAACAGTAATTAGTAACCGTAAAAAATCTTTGACTACTCGTAATAGTGTGACGACAACTCACACTAGTCAAAGTGAAGATTTAGATTTAGCGACAGTTATCAAAGCATCACAAGTCATCTCTGGGGAAATTTTTCTGGGAGAACTGCTAAAAAAATTAATGTCAATTGTGATGGAAAATGCTGGTGCTTCTCATGGCTGCCTCATTCTCAGCCGCAATGATCAACTAGCAATAGAAATTTCCGTAGACAAAACTGGCATAATTAGTGTAGAGTCTGCTAGAGATTTGCATGAAGATATTTTACCTTTATCTGTAATTAATTATGTAGCTAGGACACATGAAGATGTTGTGTTAAGCGATGCTATCAATGAATCTAATTTTGGTAATGATCTATATATCCAATCTCAGCAACCAAAATCATTGTTAGCAACAGCCATCATTAATCAAGGGAAGTTCATCGGGATTCTGTATTTAGAAAATCATTTGACGGTTGACGCATTTACTAGCGATCGCCTGGCAATTTTACAAGTATTATGTTCCCAAGCTGCTATCTCTCTAGAAAACGCCTTACTGTATGAACGACTAGAGGAGTATTCTCGAAATTTAGAAATTAAAGTGGAAGAAAGAACAAGAGAATTAAAAGCAGCTCAAAATAAAATTATTGCTCAAGAAAAACTCGCCTCTTTGGGTTTACTCACAGCCGGAGTAGCTCACGAAATCAGAAATCCCCTCAACTTCGTGAATAACTTTGCAGCAATGTCAGTTGACTTAGTGCAAGATTTATTAATAGCGATTGAAGCTGAATCTGCTCAGTTAAAAACCACAACAATCAAATATATTCGAGAACTAGTCACTGATATCGTAGACAATGTTAACGAAATCAAACAGCAAGGTTTGAGGGCTGACAATATTATCCAGAGTATGTTAAGGTTAGCTCGCTCTGACAGTAACTATCAACAGCAAATTACAGATATTAATGCTTTATTAGAAATATCAGTGCAATTGTCATATCGTAGCCTTGCTAATAAATGGCACGGTTTTAACATTACTATCGAAACTGACTATGATTCTACACTGCCAGAAATGGCTGTGGTGTCTCAAGATTTAAACAGAGCTTTAATTAATATTGTTGATAATGCCTGTTATGCAGCATATACAAAAAAGCAGCATAGTGACGATAATTTTATTCCTAAGATTTTCGTCCAGACCAGAAACTTAGGTGAATTATTTACGATTTTGATTCGAGATAATGGTCTGGGAATAGCACCTGATATCATTGATAAGATCTTCAATCCTTTCTTTACTACTAAACCACCAGGAGAGGGAACAGGATTAGGATTGTCTCTTATCCAAGATATAATAATAGCTCAACATCAAGGGGATATAAAAATTAATACCGAATGGGGAGAATACACAGAATTCATTATCACCCTACCAGCTAATTTAGCAGCTAATAAAAACTAAAAAGCCCAATTCAGGATTGAAGTTTATGACTGAATACATACTATTTGTGGATGACGAAAAGCTAATCAAACGTCTAGTGTCTCACTATTTTAGAAATCAAATTTCACAGGGAGAATACGAATTTATTTTCGCCTATAACGGGATGGAAGCTCTAGAAAAATTGGAAGAGCAACCACGCATAAATCTAGTTATAACTGATATTAATATGCCAGAAATGGATGGACTGACTTTAATCGGCAAAATCCGCGAAGCCCATCAAAATATCAAAACTATTATTATATCAGCCTACGAGGATTTAAAAATTATTAGACAAGCTATGAATCTAGGTGTTTGTGATTTTATTAATAAACCTATAGATTTTCATGATTTAGAAACTACCATTAGGCGAACTTTAGACGATTTACGGAAGCTCAAACCAGTTAAATTAGCATATGCCCTTAATGAGTCAGACTCTTGTATTAATCAGTTAGTTACCAGCACCGTTGATCAAAGAAATAATTCCGGTAATCGCATAGATTATCATGTGCAGGAAGCTCAAGCAGTGATTAAGGAAGTGATTCACAACCTCATAGTTCACCAACAAAAATTGACTGAAATCTCTGTGAATAATTTACAGAATTATCAAGAACTCGATAGCGAAGCATTATTAGTAGAAGTCTCTAAAATATTGGCATCAATGAAAGTCGGGATGGAGCGTTTTGAGGATATTAATAATATAGTCACTGGTCGCTAGTTTTTTATTTCCCCTAACTACTATACCCTTAAACCCCTACACCCATGTTCCTAAAAAATTTAACTGCCACGAAACCGTGCTAGCGTTTTAAACTAAAGATTGTCCCAACTGCAAACCTGCACTAGTTCAGAGAAACTGTCCATGCAACTCCTGAAAACAACCGACAAAGACTTTACCTCGCAGTTCCAAACCCTTGTAAATAACCGCCGGGAAGCAACAGTTGATGTTAGTGGTACAGTGCATAATATCCTCGCTGATGTCAAAGTGCGAGGAGATGCCGCAGTTAAGGAATACACCAGTCGGTTTGACCATTTCAGCCCGGAATCTTTACATTTGAGCCAAACCTTCATTACTGAACAAGCTGCCAAATGTCCGGCTGAAGTCAAAGCTGCATTAGAATTAGCTGCTGAACGTATCAGTGCTTTCCACCAAAAGCAATTACCTCAAGATATTGGTTACACAGACACCGTAGGCGTGAAACTTGGCTTGAATTGGGTTGCTTTATCCCAAGTTGGTATCTACGTTCCTGGAGGACGCGCTAGTTATCCTAGTTCTGTACTGATGAATGCCCTACCAGCTAAAATCGCTGGTGTGGAACGCATTGTCATGACAGTACCCATGCCTCGTGGGGAAATCAATCCCGCAGTTTTGGCGGCTGCTCAAGTTGCTGGTGTGACAGAAATCTATAGTATTGGTGGAGCGCAAGCAGTAGCAGCCCTAGCCTATGGTACAGAAACCATCACCCCTGTAGATAAGATTGTCGGCCCTGGCAATGCCTACGTTGCTGAAGCCAAACGTCAAGTATTCGGTACTGTGGGTATAGACAGCATCGCCGGGCCTTCGGAAATTTTGGTTGTAGCTGACGATAAAAACAACCCTGAATGGATAGCCTGGGATTTACTCTCGCAAGCAGAACATGACCCCAGCGCACAGTCGATTTTAATTACTGATTCGGAAAACTTTACTCAACAAGTCTTAGCCGCAGTTGAGCAAGTTATTCCCCAACTATCCACCAAAGAATCAGCTAGCACCAGTTGGCAAAATCACGGTGCAGTAATTATTGTGGACGATTTAGCAGATAGTATACCCCTACTGAATCAACTAGCTCCCGAACACGTAGAATTGTGCGTAGATCATCCCCAGTTACTAGCTAGTCAGATTAAGTGTGCTGGTAGTCTGTTTTTGGGACGCTACACCCCAGAGGCCATTGGTGATTATTTAGGCGGCCCTAACCATGTCCTCCCTACGTCTCGTTCTGCCCGCTTTGCCTCTGGTTTGAGTGTTTATGATTTTCTCAAACGCATTACTTATTTAGAATGCAATCAAGCCGCATTACAGCAAGTTGGGAATGCGGCTGTCACTTTAGCCAATGCCGAAGGTTTGCCAGCCCATGCTGGTAGTGTAGCCATACGTCTACAATCAAGCCCTGCGGTTTGAGACAGTTCGTAGTAAGGACTAAAGTCCTTACTACGAACTTAAATTACTTTGTCTACAATCTATTACCCAACGGCGCATTAACTCTACTGTATAAATATATTTTTCACCAATACATTTAATTACATCATGACGTTGCAAAGTTAGTAAAGCTGCTTGTACTTGCTGAAAACTTAAACCTGTAGAATTAACAATTTCATTTGATGATAAACTTTGGTGACTTAGTATCTGTAAAATCACAGTTTGACCAGCAGGCTTACTCTTATTTACTTGTACCCAAACCCCGTTAAAATAGGCGTTACCATCTCGATAAAACTCTGGGGTGTTGATTACAGTTTCTACATCTAGTGATGTAAACTTGCGTTCTCGTTTTACACCTTCTTCAAAGGTTTGACGATTGAAGTAGGTAATTAAAGTATGACCAATTAGTTGTAATAAATATGGTTGTCCATTGGTGAGTTGAATAATCATGTCAACCGCGGCTTGTTCATAATCAAGATTAAACTCATCGGAGGGTTGGACAATTAGACGCTCTGCTGCCTTGGAAGAAATAAAACTAATAGGAATGGCTGTTACGCTGCCAAACAGTGGATTCCAATAGTTTTGAGTCATTTCTTGCAAAGTATGTAAGCCAGCAAAGGCGATGATAAACCAAGGATAAGTTTGAATTAATCCCCGTAGAAAATCTAGAAAACGTGATTCTAAATAATTTTCGGCAATGAGTTGTTCAATTAATTCAAATTCATCGATGGTGATAATAAATCGCTTTTCTCCTCTGACTTGATTAATTTGTTTCAGAAAACGGTCGAATGCTGTATAAGGATTGTGTTTAAAGAAGCGTTCTTCCTGTGGTTCTCCTAATTGCAATTGTTGCTCAGATGGCAGTACATCATAAAGCGATAACGCCAAATTATAAATGAGTTCACCTGTGTTAGCTACCATCCCCACCCGTTGCATATTGAAATCTACGATCGCAGTATTTGTCCCCAATCTGAGATGTAAATTACGTAAGATGGAAGACTTACCCATGCGTCGATGACCGTAGAGAATAACTGATGGACACTGGCCTGCTACCATCCACAGTTCTTCTAGACGGCGCATAATGTCTTCTCGCCCGACAAATATCTTACCCGTGACTGGATTTCCAATTACATAGGGGTTAGCCACTGGTTGCGTGATTTCTAAAAACCCAAATTTACCGCTAGCTTCGGTTAATAACGGTCGCCACTGGCTGATGATTCGCCGTAGTAAAGATTTTTCCGGTGTGGCTACCGCTATCAGAAATTTGTCGAGATCATCAAGATTTTTGCTAGCACGGGCTAAAGCGGCTAGTTTATTAACTTGGCTAGTTGCAGTTTGATATGTAGCGACTTCTGCGCCTACCTTTCCTAATTCCGCTAACGCAGTCAACACACAAGGACGGATAGCGGTGTTAATGGCAGTGAGTGCAGACACTTCAGATACGGCTTGGGGTAATTCTGATATCTGTGTGTAAGCTAAAAACTTTGCTAGTGCTGCAAATGACTGGGTGATTTCTGCGCCATCGTTATAGTCTGCTATGTCTGTATATGCTTGGTGATGTGCAGATAAATTAAAGTTTTCCACCTCAGCTAGCAGTTGGTAAAGCATGGCTGCAAAGTGAGTCAGTGGGGTTTGGTGATGGTTGCGTAAACATTGCGTGAGTTGCCAAATGCAGCGTTCTGCTTGATGGTTAAACCAATCACTACTACAGTCTACCCATTGTCCACCTAGTTCACCTAATAGGACTTGTCCTGTAGTGGGGAATTGTTGCCAATCTTGCTTGCTGACTGGTGGGTAAATATAGGTTTGCCAATCGGGATTGGTTAGTAAGTGATAGATAAAGCGTAGTGGTGCAACTTGTTGATGTAAGTATGTATGCAGTGCTTGTTGAGCAACAGCCCTTTGAAAAGGATTGCTCGCAACTTCGGCTAATAAATGTAAGCCTTTGACTTCATTTTGCTGTAAACGTTGAGTAATAATTCCTTTTGTCCCTGGTAGTGGTAGAACGATTAACTCGTCCCATTCCACAGGATGTTTACCTTTACCGAATCTACTACTTAATGCTAAGGGCAAATAAATTGGGTGGAAAATTAGCCGGGAACTGCTCAGTATACTGATGATGCCAGAAACGATCCCATAGGCGATCGCAATGACTACACTACCCCCCAAACTGACTAAAATTCTAGTCAATAAGTCAGGATGAGTTGTAGATATCGGCATCACATCAGCTGTTACGCCCAGAAAAGTAGCAAATGTACTCGTGAAGAATATGACACTACCTACCACCCCGAAAGCCTTACGGCTAGCTACACCACCCGCCATCACCAAAGGTAGCAACCGGGTATAGAATCCCAGTTTTACCAACACAAACAGGGAAGAAGGTACTACACCATAGAGTGGGGAAAGCAAATACCACAATGGGGAAACATAGGGCAGTATGATCATGCCCAAAATACCACCAATGACAGCACCAATGTTACCAAAAGTAGCCACACTGGTTGCCAAAATTAACGGTATGGTTAATAAACCGCTAATGACCATGATGACAATCAGTAAGTATTCCAGGTTGGCTAGATGTAGGTGATGTAATAGTTCATTGACTCGGTGGAGTTTTACCCCCTGCGCCCAATCCAAAAACTGGGGAGCAGTGCTTGTAGCTGTAAAATAGATGAGCTTTTTACCGTCTGATGTCAGCCCCATTAACTTGACGGCTTCATTATTACCTCTGATAGTGCGTAATTCTTTACCTGTATTGATGTCCCAGACTTTGATGTTGCGATCGTCAGAAGCGGAGATAGCGGTAGAGTTATCAGGTGCTATCACCACCGCATTCACCCCTGATTGATGACCGACAAGTGTGCGTAATTCTTTCCCCGTATTGATATCCCAGACCTTCAGGGTTTTGTCATCGGAAGCGGAGATAGCGGTAGAATTATCAGATGCTATCACCACCGCATTCACACCTGATTGATGACCGACAAGTGTACGTAATTCTTTCCCCGTATTGATATCCCAGACTTTGAGGGTTTTGTCATTGGAAGCAGAGATAGCTGTAGAATTATCAGGTGCTATCACCACCGCATTCACTGCTTCAGTATGTCCTGCTAAAGTATGCAGAAACTTACCTGTTTCCCAATCCCAAACTTTCAGAGTTCCAGTTTCCACACTCTGAATTTTATGACTGAGATGACGATGATGAATCCGTACTTGAAAAGTCTTCTCCAGATAGGGAATAATTTCCCATAAATAAGAATCAAAAGATGTATTGTTAGCTAAACCAGTGACAACATATCGCTTTTGAGGATTATAACTCAGTGCGATCGCGCTCACACCTTTAGCACCACTATGCCAAATTAACTGTTCCCGCCAACGTGTATTATCCAAGTTATCGGCATTGCTATTTAATGATGCAGCAATATTACTGGGCAGAATAGATGGTGAAGGCTTGTAATTAAAATCCCACAGTCTCACAGTTCCATCTGAGGAAGCAGAGACAGCAATTTGACTATGGGGAATTACCACCAGTCCATTGACTTTATTTTTATGCGCCAACACCTCTTGAGGAATCACCAAAGATATAACTAACACACAAAACAATATAATTACTAATAGCGTCATCCCATAAAGATGGCGATATGCAGTGATGCGCCATAGGCGAAATATTTGACGAAAATCTCGATATTGATAAATTTCCGGTGCAGCTTGATAAAGATAACAAATCAAAGCTTTAGGACGAAAGTAAACCCAGTATGCCAGCAAACAATAGTGAATCGGATTGAATGGACTCAAACATTGAGGTATTTTGCCGTCATACTGAGGAAAATTAGGCATAATTCAATTCAAAATTCAAAATACCCTACGGGAAGCAAGCTACAAAATTCAGAAAATCTCATTCAACTCCCCACTGATTTTTGTTAATACCCTCACTCAGACAACTGCACATAACGCATATATAAATTACTAGCAGCAAATTGTAATCGAGCTGGATGACCTTGACTGTGTACAAATAATTCTCGAATTTCCTCTTCGCTAAAAATTACACCTGTACCTTGCAAACGTTGGTGAATAAAAGCTCGGACAACTGACTCAGAAAACGGTTTCACATCTAATGAACGACAGATTCCCGCCAATGGTGAATCTAATTCAGGTGCGTCAGGAAAAAGATACGCCAAGGGTGTTCTACTAGCAATGACTAATTTTAAAGGTGCATTACCACCATCAGCCAAACCCCGCAGTTGACTACGCACCCGTTTAGTAAAACCGTCCCAAGTCATTTTTTCAATCTCATCTAAACACAAAACGTAACGCTTACCACTTAACGCTCGTGTCAATTGAAATCCACGACACAAGGGAATTTTTAGGGCTTCCTCACACAAAGCCTCATAAAACTCATCCTCATTGTCTACCCACTGTAAATTCAGGTAAACATACTTAGTTTCATGCAAATTACTGCTATTGCAAATTCGATGCAGAATTGATGATTTACCAATCTGTGACTCACCAACTAGCGAGAGATTCACTCCTTTACTCAGTTCCTCAAAAATTTGCCGTAAAAGTTCTTCGCGGTCAAAAAAACGACTTGTATCAGTAATGCAACCCACATCACCAAAAGGATTGGGTATCACCTGGGAATCGGTGAATAAATTTATCAGATGTCGTTTAGTCTCATATTGCCAATTCCCTGAAGCAAATTGTTGTTTAGATTTTTCAGGTTGGCGACTTTCCCATAACTCTGCAAACATTTCCAGGTTTTTAGCTAGTTTTTTTGACCACAGTGTTAACGTAAAACGCCAATCTTCTGAACCCCGGTCTTTTAAACGGTGGTCTTCCAAAATCCCCAGATAATCTTCCATACGCTTCAAAGCTTCCTTGATTTGAGCTTTAGAGAGTTTACTTTCATATTTGTCCTGCTGTGTCAGTTGCTCTAAAAACCTCAACTTGGTATCAATTAACAGCTTAGGATGAGGGGAATCTTCTTCAGACCACTTGAATTGAATATCTTGATTTCCCTGATTTAAATTGTCTAAAGCAAAGGTCAGTAATGCTTCCAACAGGCGTAAAGCTCTAGTTTTGACTTGTAACCCAAAGGTAGCTCTAGGCATTTTCTCACACCGTCGGTCTCCGCAAAAAGTTAGGGGTTGGGTAGTATAACCCCTAATTTTATCCTACCCTTAACTCCACTGATCCCTTGAGTTTCTAGGGCGTATCATCTATTTCCCCGACACCCTTGCTTGTGTGTACTACCCCTAAGCGAAGCTGATTTACATAAAGGTTCACACAGGTTTCGAGGTGAATTATGATTCCCAACAATTCGTTAGTAAATTCTCACCTAACAGTCACTAAAATTCAAAAACCAGCTAAATTGACAGCGCGAATGAGCAAAATTTTAGGCACTGCTCTCACATCAGGATTACTCTTATCTTTTATTTGTCCATTGCCTAGTATTGCAGAGAATGTGTCAGCAGTGACAGTAAAGGAAAAGACCACAGAATTGACTCAAAAATGTCAACAAAAATATGGTTTAAATTCGGAAAATCCTAACAAAGCGGCATTAAAAGAATGTCTAGCTCGAGTATTGCGAGCTTGCACAATTCATACTAATGGTAATGCAGAATTATGTAAGCAATGGATTAAGAAAGCATAAAGGTTGACTGCGTCAACTATACAGTTTGAAAAGCATCAATTTATTGTATTTTTTAGTTTCCTGAGATAAAGATTTTCCATGTTATTCCATGCTGCACAAAAAATAAAAAAATCACGTCAATATCGAGGACAATTATGATTTCCAAGAATGCACTTGTCAAATCCGGTTCACTAATTTCCCTACTCTTCGGAATCACTACTACAAGTTTTGCATTACCGACAAATCAAGCAGTAGCATTAGGTAGTTGCAATAATGTAGAACTTACCTTCAAGAATGGAACAACTCAAACAATTAGTATTCCTAAAGATGGACACAGAGTAAAGAATAAAGGTAGTATTGAGGGCTGGAATAAACTTTCATTAGGTGCGGCGAGAACTAACTTGCAACCTGGTGATAGTTGGTCGAATACATTGAAGCTCAATATTAAGTGTGTCACAGATGCTGAGTTTGAAATTAAATGGTCTGATAATAATGGCGACCACTTTAGCAAATTTACTAGTGTGAATATTAGTGATCAGAAAGCTACTTTCACACTGAAATAAGCGTGAAAATAACGAAACCTAACCCCAACTCCTTCCCTCAGAGGCTACGGTGTACACACAAGTCTAATAACCTAACCCGACAACGTTTTGATCCCCCCTAACCCCCCTTTTTTAAGGGGGATTTAGCAGGGTGGTTTCATACAACCAGAGAAAAAAATAAACCTAGCTTTCAAAGCCTCTCTCCCCGTGGGGGAGAGGTTTGGAGAGGGGTCAAAATCTCGGTTACAAAAAGAAAATCAACACTGATAGATTTTTCTTTTTTTGTATGAAACCACCCTGCTTTTTAAGGGGGATTTAGGGGGATCAAGCCACATTTTGCACTGAGCAACAAAGATGTGTGTACACGGTAGCTAAGAGGGGAGGGGCTGTATATCACTTAGTAAGAATTATCAAGTTTTTAAGCCTCTCCTAACGTTGGGGAGAATTTTGGAGAGGGGTTTTCATCATCATCGAACGTAAATTAAATAAGCCCTAGTGATGATTGATTAATTATCACTAGGGTTTTTGAAACATTTGCTAATCTCTATTTAATTGTAATTTGACCTCGTGGGAAGATAGCTGATTAACTTCAGCTAAAATCTGTGATAAAGCATCATCATCTACCTGTTCTAATTGTTTAGCAATAACTATTGCTGCTAGTCCGGCGATAGTGGGATGATTAAAAATGGCTTGCACGGGTAACTCAATGCTGAAAGTTTGGCGTAGGCGAGAAACTACTTGAGTAGCTAAGAGAGAATGTCCGCCTAGTTCAAAGAAGTTATCGTGGATGCCGATTTTTTCGATTTCTAGCACAGAAGAAATGATATCAGCGATCGCCTGTTCTGTCTCCGTTTGTGGAGGAACAAAGCTAGCACGGCGATTCTGCTCTAAATCTGGGGATGGAAGGGCGCGACGGTCGAGTTTACCATTGGTAGTTAGGGGTAAACTATCCAGTAAAACAAATGCTGAGGGAATCATATAATCAGGCAGTTGTCCCTCTAGATGCTGACGCACATCATCCATGAGGAGTTGAGGACTTGTCCAAGTTTTTTCTTTGGTAATTTTGGAAATTGCTGGAGATTTAGACCGCACACCGTAGATATTGTAAAGACCCGTATTTTGTAAAAGGGTATCCTGTTCAATTTCTAACTCAAAACCATGCTGTTTAAGTAAGTTGGTGATGATCGCTAATTGTCCATCAATATCGTGTACCTCAACCACAATTTGCTTTATTTTTGGCCAGTCCTCGTTTTTAATTCCTGCTAATACTTCCATTTCGCTTTTTTCAGCATCGATTTTGAGTAAATCAATCTGAGGAATACCATGTTCTTGGATGACATGAGAAATGGTGTTTAACTGACAAGTAAACCGTTGATTTGTGAGACGTTCTGTTAATAACTCATCAATATCTTGGTCAGATAAAGCTACAGTTTGATTAAGCAAGAAAGATTTAATGGTTTCCCGTTCTTCAACTTCATTAGCAAAGCGACCGGAAATGACAGACACATTGGGATAATAGGTAAACTCAGCAACCCTCACCTCACTAGATAAACCACACTCAAATAAATGCACATTCAAACCATACAGTTCTGAATTGAGACGCAAAACCTCAAACACTGGGGGAATTGGTTCAAAGGCGTAAATTTCACAATTTTGACAGTGCTGGTTCACAAACAGTGAAAATAGACCGATGTTAGCTCCGACATCAAAAATGCGATCGCCATCCTGAATTGTGATACCATGCCGTAAATAAGACTCCTCAACGAAAATTTCCTGATAGACGAACTCAGTTTCATTTTGATTCAAATGTGCGATCGTCATCCCATTCGGTAACTCATAGCGCAGTTGATGAGTGAGTCTTCCCTGCTGTTCTAGCTTTAAAAGTTGGCGCACGGTCAAAGCTTTTACCACATCAGGCACAATATACGCAACCAAACGCTGATGTCCAGAATTTTCTGCACGCGCTATCACCACACTTTCTTGTACGACAGGATGTTGATTCAACGCGGCTTCAATCTCTCCCAACTCAATCCGAAAACCGCGAATCTTCACCTGATGGTCAATCCTGCCTAAGTATTCAATATTACCGTCGGGTAGATAGCGGGCTAAGTCACCAGTTTTGTAGAGGGATTGGGGACTAGTGACTGAGGACTGGGGAACTCCGTTCGCGTTAGCGTCTCTGAAAGAGACGGGGGGATTGGGGATAAATCTTTGTTGGGTTAACTCTGGTCGATTCAAATAACCCCGTGTTACGCCTGCGCCACCAACATACATTTCACCTCGTACGCCAACGGGTACAGGTTGCAAATATTCATCCAGAATATAAACTTGCAAATCAGGAATCGGCACACCAATCACACTGTTGCGACTTCTCGCATCCGCCATACTCAACCGCCGGAAAGTCACATGAACAGTAGTTTCCGTAATCCCGTACATATTCACTAATTGCGGAGTAGCATCACCGTGTCTTTCAAACCAAGGTAATAAACTAGTGGGGTCGAGAGCTTCACCACCAAAAATCACCCACCGCAAACTTAACTGAATATCTTTTAGTTGCTCTTGCTCCTCAGCCCAAATGAGTTGTCGAAAAGCTGAGGGTGTTTGATTCAGTACCGTTACCTGTTCTTGACGCAGCAACTGATAGAAAACTTGGGGGTCACGACTCACCCAAAAAGGCACAATGACCAACCGACCACCATAAAGCAAAGCTCCCCAAATTTCCCACACTGAGAAATCAAACGCATAGGAATGGAACAGCGTCCAAACGTCGCTGGCATCAAAATTAAACCAATCCTGAGTCGCCGCCAACAAACGAGTGACATTCCCATGATTCACCATCACACCTTTCGGTTTACCTGTAGAACCAGAGGTATAAATCACATAAGCTAAACTTTCGGGTGTCGCCTGACTGATGGGATTTTCTTGACTGAGAGTGTTGATAAATTGCCAGTCTGTATCCAAACAAAGCTTGTCAGCAGAGAACTCTGGCAAAATATCCAACCATTGCGATTGTGTTACCAAAACCGATACTTGAGCATCCGCCAGCATGAACTCTAGGCGGTCAGTCGGATAATCTGGGTCAAGGGGGAGATATGCACCACCAGCTTTGAGAATCCCTAGTAAAGCCACCACCATTTCTAAGGAACGCTCCACGCAGACACCCACAAGTGTCTCAGGTTTCACACCCAAAGATTGCAAATAGTGCGCTAACTGATTCGCACGCGCATTTAATTGAGCATAGGTAAGAGTTTGTTCCCCAAAAACTAAAGCTACTGCATTGGGTGTTTTTTCTACCTGTTGCTCAAATAATTGATGTAAACCGTAATTGTTAGAGTATTCTTTCTTATTGGCATTCCAAGCTGAGATTAACTGTTGTTTTTCTGTATCGCTAATTAAAGGTAATTTTGTAATCGGTAAATCTGGCTGTGAGATGATCGCATTTAATAAATTATGAAAATGTCCAGCCATACGGGTAACAGTATCAGCATCGCAGCGATCGCTATCATATATAATCCTGCCAGATAATGTTTCCCGTGCTGCTGCCACCAAGGTTAATGGATAGTTTGTGATTTCAAAAGTTCTGACATTATCGATTTCTAAGCTTTCTAACGGTTCTTGCAGTGCCGCATCTACAGGATAATTTTCAAATACTACCAAGCTTTCAAATAAAGAAATGCCCCGTGGAACTTCACTCCAGCCTTGAATATCTACCAGAGGACTGTAAGCGTATTGTTCTCGCTCCACTTGTTGGGTTTGTAAAGATTGTAACCAAGGTATAATTGCTGTGTCTTCCGGGATTTGGACTCGCACCGGTAGAGTATTGATAAACAAACCCACCATCGACTCCACACCTTTCAAACTTGGAGGACGGCCGGACACTGTAGCCCCAAAAACTACATCCAATTCCCCAGTGTAGCGACTCAGTAAAATTGCCCAAGCTCCCTGGACTAAAGTAGAAAGGGTGACACGATGTTTTTGGGCAAAACTTTGGATAGCTACTGTAGTTTCAGAAGGGAACTCAAAAGTAATATCTAAAAAATTACCTTGTTGATGTACACCCCGGTCTACTCCTAGAGATGTGGGTGCAGTAAACCCTCGTAAGTTCTGCCGCCAAAAGTTTTCAGCCGCAGTAATATCTTGATGTTGCAACCAATTAATATAATCTTGGTAGGAACGAGAAGTCGTTAAAGATAAACGTTCACCGCGATTACCAGCTTCGTAGAAAGCAAAGACTTCTTGAAACAGAATTGGGAGAGACCAACCGTCTACTAATAAATGATGGAAACTAGCGACAAACTCATAAGTGTTTTCTCTTAAACGCAGCAAAGCACAACGCATCAGAGGAGCTTGATCCAGCTTAAAGCCTTGAGTGCGATCGCTCACCAAAAATTCCTCGATTTGCTGTTGCTGTTCTGAGGCAGAACACAGCCGCCAATCATACTCAGTCCAAGGTAAAGTTGCTTGATGACGGACGATTTGCAAAGGCTTTTTGCGATTTTCCCAAACAAACAGCGTTCTTAAAACCGGATGTCGCTCTACTACTTGTTGCCAAGCCTGCTTAAACACTGTCACATTTAAGTTACCGCTAATCCTGCAACTAAACTGCTCAAAGTAAATACCAGACTCCGGCGAATAGAGAGTATGAAATAACATCCCCTGCTGCATCGGCGATAAAGGATAGATAGCAGCCACGTTTTTGGTTTTAGTTGTTTGTTCTGAAATTGTCATAGTGTCCTTATTGTTTAGTCATTAGTTTTTCTCCCCCACACCCTTACACCCCTCCCTCATTCACCTATTTCTGCCAATAAAGCATCCAGCTCATCTTGATTTAATTCGGCTTCGGGAAAATCAGATGGGGTGTATCCACCTGTGGTTGACTGACAATGGTGAATAAGTGTTTGTAGGGCGGTGATGAAATCATTGGCTAGGCGTTCAATTGTGCTACGCTTATGCACTTTTTGGCTGTAAGTCCAGTTCAGCTGTAGTTGGCCTTCAGCTACAATTCCCGTAATTTCTAGCAAATGGCGACGATGGGATGAAGGACTTTGATTTGCGCCGGTGGAAGTTTTGGCAAAGCCTTCGATGATTCCGGGGGGGATGCGTTCAATTTGTCCTAAGTAGTTGAAACATACTTCAGCTTCGCTGGCTTGTTGGCGAATCTGATGCTCATCGCTGAGATAGCGGAGAATGCCGTAGCCTATGCCTTTTTGGGGTATGGCGCGGAGTTGCTCCTTGACAGATTTCAGGGCTTCTCCTGGATGATTCTGGTCGTTTAGTGATAGGAACACAGGGAAAATAGCAGTGAACCAACCGACTGTCCGAGAGAGGTTAATATCTGCAAAGAGTTCTTCTCTTCCGTGTCCTTCTAAATCGATGACGAATGAATTGTTACCTGTCCAACTGACCAAGCTTTGAAGGCAGGCAGTTAGTAGAATATCGTTGATTTCGGTGTTGTAGGCTTGGGGAACTTCTTTTAACAGAGCTTGGGTTTCTATTTCACTGAGACTAACTGCTACTTGAGTAGCACTAGCGAAGGTGTTGTCTGCTTTGCCGTTGGGATAATCTACTGGTAGAGGGAGATAACGCGACTGGGTGAGCCAGTATTGTAATTCAGATTTGAGGGCAGGCGAACGCCCATATTCTTGCAAACGAATAGCCCAATCTTGGAAGGAATTTGTCTTGGGTGGTAGCTGGATAGTTTCTCCACGGCTAAGTTGTTGGTATGCAGTCGAGAAATCCTCTAATAAAATCCGCCAGGAAACCCCATCTACAACCAAGTGATGAATAATGATGAGTAACTGACTGGGTTGATCTCTCTCCAACTTAAACAGTACTACCCGCAGCAATTCACCTTTTGATAAATTTAGGCTAGCTTGCAATTTTGCTGCTACTGCTTTGATAGTTCCTTGTTGCTGTGTGGGATTCAGTTCTGATAAATCTATGGCATCAAAAGGTATGCTACTAACCGCATCACCATTGATTTGTTGCCATTGGGAATCATCGCGCCAGAAACGCGATCGCAACGCATCATGATGTTCTAATAGTTTTTGTACTACCTGCCGTAATAATTCCGGTTGCAAGTCTGGTTGTACTTCTAGCAACACTGATTGATTGTAGTAATCTGATTGAGGTGAATTCTGTTCCAAGAACCAATGCTGAATCGGAGTTAAGGGTACTTCTCCGGTGACTAACCCCTGTTCAGCTTGGTGAATACCCATTGTGCAGACTGTCGCTAACTCAGCAATTGTTTGATATTGGAAAATCTGCTTGAGTGTGAGTTGTATTCCCAATTGATTGGCACGAGCAATTACCTGAATACTAATAATAGAATCGCCACCCAAATCAAAGAAATTATCGTGAATACCAACCTGTTGCAAACCTAGAATTTCACACCAGATTTGAGCCAAGCTTTCCTCAATGTGGTTACGGGGTATAACTAAATCATTGTGGGAATTAGCTTCTACATCCGGTGCAGGAAAAGCACGACGGTCTATTTTACCGTTGGGTGTTAAAGGGAACGCTTCCAGGAACACAAAAAAATTGGGAATCATGTACTCAGGAAGTCGCTGTTGCAGTAATTGACGCAATTCGCTAGTAGTCGGTGTTTCCTGTTGGGGAATGACATAAGCCACCAAGCGTTTATTTCCTGGTTGGTCTTCGCGAACCATGACAACAGCTTGCTTCACTAGAGGATGGGCAATAATTCCCGCTTCGATTTCACCCAACTCTATCCGAAAACCCCGTAGTTTTACCTGATGATCAATGCGTCCGAGGTATTCGATATTGCCATCTGCGTTATATCTGGCTAGATCACCAGTTTTATAGAGAGTGAGGGATGGAGAATTTAATTGTATAAATCTTTCTTGTGTTAAGTCTGGGCGATCGCGATAACCTCTAGCTAGTCCTGCGCCACCAATATGCAATTCTCCAGGTACGCCAATCGGGACTGGTTGTCCGTAAGTATCCAGCAGATAGATTTGCGTGTTAGCGATGGGATGACCAATCAAAACCGGACATTCCCCCGGTTCGACTTTGTAGATTGTTGACCAAACAGTAGTTTCCGTAGGCCCGTAAGCATTCCAGACTTCACGACTTCTCGCCAGCAGTTGATTAGCTAAATCCCTAGATAGTGCTTCACCAACAGAGAAAATTTTTAATCGGTCTGTACCATTCCACCCAGAAGCCAACAAAATTCTCCAACTGGCTGGTGTAGCCTGCATGATTGTCGCTTGAGATTCCAAGAGTAACTTTTGCAATGCGTAGCCATCTTTACTATCATCGGTACTAACTAAAACTACCTTTGCCCCTACTATTAAAGGTAAGAAAATATCTACTACCGCAATGTCAAAGGATAAAGTTGTGACAGAAAGGACAGTATCTGTGAGTGTAATTCCTGGTTCTTGAGCCACTGAGGTTAAGAAGTTCACTACAGAACTATGCTGAATTTGCACGCCTTTGGGCTTACCAGTCGAACCAGAGGTATAAATTACGTAAGCTAGGTTATTGGGGGATTGGGGGTTGGGAATTGGGGATTGGGGAGAATAGGATGATATTGTTGGCCAATCTGTATCTAAACAGATGATTTTTGCTTCTGTGTTTGGTAGTGAATCTACTAGTGATTTTTGTGTTAATAGTATTCCAACTTGAGCATCCTGCATCATGAACGCCAAACGTTCCGCCGGATATTTGGGGTCAAGGGGTACATACGCTCCCCCAGCTTTGAGAATCCCCAATAAACCCACCACCATATCTAGGGAGCGTTCCACACAAATCCCCACCAATTTCTCGCTACCTATCCCCAAAGACTGTAAGTAGTCAGCCAGTTGATTAGCACGGGAATTTAACTCGGAATAAGTTAACTCCTCACCATTTCCCGTTCCCACTGCTACAGCATTGGGTGTCCATTTTACCTGAGCCTCAAATAGTTGATGCAAACATAAATCGGTGGGGTATTCAGCCTCAGTATGATTCCAATCAACTAGTATTTTTTGTTCTTCAGCAGCAGTTAACAGAGGTAATAAACCTACAGGTTGTTCTGGATTGGTGGTGACTGCTATTAGTAAGTTTTGGAAGTGATGAGCGATGCGTTCAATAGTCTCGACATCAAACAAGTCGCTGTTATATTCCCACCCCCCGACTAATCCTTGGGGAGTTTCTCCCATCGACAGGGTTAAATCAAACTTGGCTGTGACTGTCTCAATGGGTAAAGGTGTCAGACTCAACCCAGGTAGTTCTAAATTCTGGGAGGGGGTATTTTGCCAAATGAACATTACCTGAAATAATGGACTGTGGCTGAGGTTACGTTCTGGTTGTAAGGCTTCTACTACTTGCTCAAAGGGGACATCTTGGTAAGCATAAGCTTCTAGCGCGACTCGCCGGACTTGTTGTAATAGTTCGGAAAATTTCGGGTTGTCTGTAATTTGCGATCGCAATACCAAAGTATTCACAAAAAAACCAATTAGTGGTTCAATCTCAGCGCGATCGCGGTTAGCAATAGGTGTACCAACAAGTATGTCTGTTTGACCACTGTAGCGATGCAACAAAGTCACAAAGACTGCTTGCAAGGTCATGAAGAGGGTAACGCCAGATTTTTGGCTGAGACTCTGGAGTTTTGCTGTCAACTCAGCATCAATTGTAAACTCATAATTACCCCCCTTATAACTTTGTACCGGAGGACGAGGGCGATCGCTTGGTAATTCTAACAGTGGTGGTGCGCCTGCAAGTTGCTGTTTCCAATAATTGAGTTTCTTCTCTAACACTTCCCCACTCAACCATTGTCTTTGCCACACTGCAAAATCAGCATACTGAATTGCTAACTCTGGTAAAGGAGAAGTTTTTCCTGCTGCAAAGGCTGTGTACAATGCTGATAATTCTTGGATAAATACACCCACAGACCAACCATCACAGACAATGTGATGCAGATTTATGAGTAACACATGGGATTGTTCGCCCAAACGCAACAACTGCGATCGCATTAAGGGAGCAATGGCGAGGTTAAATGCTGTCTCGGCGGCGGTAATTGTTAACTGCTTAACCTGTTGAGCTTGTTCTGGTTCTGGTAATCCCTGTAAATCTATGACTGAGATTTGACCTAACCCCCTTTCCCCCTTCCCTTGTAGGGAAGGGGGAATATGTAGAGAAGTTGCATGCAACTTCTCTACAGTTGTGGGGGAGAGGTTTGGAGAGGGGTTTTCTAACTCTTGCGTAAAATTGGAAACAATTACTTGGGATGGTACACCGTTAATAGTCTGAAAACTAGTCCGCAAGACTTCATGACGGCGGACAATTTCCTGTAATGCTTGCTCTAAGGCAGTAACGTTTAAGTTGCCTTGCAATTTTACAGCCGCAGGCATATTGTATGCAGCACTGCTACCTTCTAGTTGCTCTAGAAACCAGAGTCTTTGCTGTGACCAAGATAGGGGTATAAGTTGACCATCTCTAGCTACTGGGACAAGGGGTGGTGAGACTAAGCCTGAGTCAGTTTGCTGGAGTTTGTGGATCGCTTGGTCGAGTTCCGCCACGGTGGGAGATTCAAATAATAGTCGTAGCGGTACTTCAACGCGGAAAATTTCCCGCAGTCGGGAAATTACTTGTGTAGCTAAAAGGGAATGTCCCCCTAAGCTAAAGAAGTTATCGTGAATGCTGATGGGTTGATTTTGCTGTTTAATTCCTAGTACAGAAATGAAGATATCAGCGATTAATATTTCCGTTGCTGTGTGGGGTGGGACGCAGTTTGGGGAAGTGAGATTAATGTCTGGGATGGGGAGAGCATTTCGGTCTAGTTTGCCGTTGGGTGTGAGAGGAAAGGTATCAAGCACTACAAAGGCATTAGGAATCATGTAATCGGGGAGTTGCTGTTTGAGGGAGTTTCGCAACTCTTCACTAGTGGGTGCTTCCCCGTCTGGGATGATGTAGGCGACTAAACGTTGGTCGCCTGGGTTATCTTCCCGGACGATCGCGGCTACTTGTTTGACGTTGGAATGTAGAGCGATCGCTTTTTCAATCTCTCCCAACTCAATCCTAAATCCCCGTAGTTTTACTTGGAAGTCTACACGGCTAATGTATTCAATATTTCCATCTGGTAAATAACAGGCTAAATCACCAGTTTTATACAGATGACCTTTCCCAAAAGGATTATGAATAAATTTCTCTTGGGTTAACTCTGGACGATGCAAGTAACCTTTAGCTAACCCTGCACCACCAATATAGAGTTCACCTGGTACACCTACAGGAACAGGTTGTAGATTCTGGTCGAGGAGATAAATTTGGGTGTTGGCGATGGGACGACCAATAGGGATGCTGTGACCCCTACCCCTGTAAGCCAGGTTCATTGAACAAGTAGCATCAATTGTGGCTTCTGTAGGGCCGTAGAGGTTATATATCTCTGCATCTATTTGACTGTGACAGCGTTCTACTAGTTCGCCTGTTAAGACTTCACCACCGCAAAAAACGCGTTTGAGCGATTTACAACTAGGGAATTCTCCTGAGTCTAGAAGCATTCGCAGGAGGGAAGGAACTAATTGTAGTGTGGTAATTTGCTGCTTGTTAATTACTTCTATTAAATAGCTACTGTCACGATGTCCCCCTGGTTGCGCCATGACTAACTGCGCACCTGCTAGCAAGGGGGCGTAAAATTCCCAGATGGCTGCATCAAAGCTGAAGGGAGTTTTTTGTAGGACTTTATCATCTGGGGTTAACGGGAAAGTGTTCTGCATCCAAACCATGTGGTTAACTATGGCGCGATGCGGAATCATGACTCCTTTGGGTTTACCTGTTGAGCCGGAGGTGTAAATTACATAGGCTAAATGATCTGGGGATTGGTGAGCCAGCGCGGTCTTCTCATTGGGAACTGGGGACTGGGGAGAGAAAGAAGTAGCAATGAGTTGCCAATCTTGATCTAAACAAATTATCTGGGCTTGTTGTTGGGGTAGGGAGTTTAATAGATGCTGCTGGGTTAGGAGTATGTTGATTTGAGCATCCTGCATCATGAATGCTAAACGTTCCGCCGGATATTCTGGGTCAAGGGGAAGATATGCACCACCAGCTTTGAGAATCCCCAACAACCCAACTACCATCTCTATGGAGCGTTCTACACAAATTCCTACCAGTGTGTCTGTACCAACACCCAACGATCGCAAGTATTGCGCGAGTTGATGAGCGCGAGTATTCAACTCAGTGTAGGTTAACTTTTCTCTTTCCCCAATCACCGCAATATGATCAGGAGTACGTTGCACCTGTGCTGCAAATAATTCATGCAAACATAGATTTTCGGGGTATTCAGCTTGAGTTTGATTCCACTCAACTAGTATTTGATGGCGTTCTGATGCTGTTAACAGAGGTAAATCAGCGATTAGCTGTTGGGGGTTGGAGGAGATCGCATTTAATAAATTCTGGAAATGTCCCGCCATCCGAGTAATTGTCTCAGCCTCGAATAAGTCACAGTTATATTCCCATGTTCCTTTGAGTTTGCCGCCGATTTCCTCCATTGATAGGGTTAAATCAAACTTGGCGGTAACTGTCTCCATCTCTATGGGTGCAATTTTTAACCCCGATATTTCTAATTCACCTACAGGCGCATTTTGTAAAGCAAACATCACCTGAAATAATGGGCTGTAACTCAGATTGCGGTCTGGTTGTAAAGCTTCTACCACTTGCTCAAAGGGGACATCTTGATGAGCAAAAGCATCTAAAGTTGTCTGCTGTACTTGTTGCAGCAATTCTAAAAAGCTGGAATTGCCGGAAATTTGGTTACGCAATACTAAAGTATTGACAAAAAAACCAATTAATGGTTCTATTTCCTGACGATTGCGATTGGCGACAGGTGTACCGATGAGGATATCTGTTTGACCACTGTAGCGATGCAGCAAAATGACAAAAGCTGCTTGTAAGGTCATGAACAGGGTTGCGCCTGTTTGTTGGCTCAGGTTTGTGAGTTGTTGTGTAAGTTTAGCACTGAGTTCGTAGGTGAAGGTGCTACCGCGATAAGTTTGAACAGCAGGACGGGGGCGACTGGACAATTCTAACAATGGGGTAGCATCTGCTAACTTTTCCCGCCAATATTTGAGTTTATTAGTTAAGACTTCCTCAGTTAAAAATTGTCTTTGCCAGACTGCAAAGTCTGCATATTGAATTGCTAACTCTGGTAAAGGTGACTGTTTACCCTCGGTAAAAGCTACATACAGTGCAGACAGTTCTTGAATGAAGACACCCACAGACCAACCATCAGAGACAATATGGTGTAGGTTTAACACCAGCACATGGGATGTTTGAGTTAGGCGTAGCAGTTGCACCCGCAACAGTGGTGCAATGGACAAATCAAAGGGTGTAGAGACTTCCCAGGCTAGATGCTGTTGCACTGCTGCCGTTTGTTCTGCCGTGGGTATTGCTTGTAAATCAACTATGCTGAGAGTCACATTGACATCTGCATCCACCACCTGCACAGGTATATCATCCACCACCTGAAAACTAGTCCGCAGAATTTCATGACGATGGACAATTTCCTTCAAAGCCTGTTCTAAAGCAGCTTCCTGGAGTTCTCCAGTAATTTGCACCGCCGCCGGGATATTGTAAGTAGCCTTGTGTTCTTCCCATTGGGAGAGAAACCAGAGACGCTGCTGGGCGAAAGATAAAGGTGCGGGTTGGGAAGAATTGCGGCGGGCGATCGCTTCATTATTAAAACTAATGCCTTTTTTCTTCAGCATCAGTTTCAGTAATTCTTGCTTTTGGGCTGTTAAAGAATTTTGTGATGGCGAGGAGGGATTCATAGAAATTGGGAACTGGAAATTAGGGACTGGGGATTGGGAAGTTGGTGTTGTCGGTAGTAGTGGGATACTTTCCTACTCAGCACTCATCACTCCCCACTCAACAAAGCTTGCATTTGTTCGGGGGACATCTGGGCGATTTCTTGGATGGTACGGGCGATTTCGTCTAGTATTTCTCGTCCACCGGCTAACTCTGCCAAAACTGCCAATAGTTGAGCTACTGTGGGTTTTTGGAATAATTCGCGGACGGGTAATTCTAAATCAAAGGTTTGTTGGATACGGTTCACTAGTTGGGCTGCTAGTAGGGAATGTCCTCCTAAATGAAAGAAGTTGTCGTGGATACCTATATTGCTGACACCCAAAATCTCAGCCCAGATTTCTGTTAACACTTCTTCGGCTGGGGTGTGTGGTGTGACCAAAGCTTGGTTAATTTGTGGTCTGCGATCGTCTAGTGTGAAGGAGAGATGACGATTGACTTTACCGTTAGGAGTCAACGGTAAAGCATCCAGAAAGACGAAAGCAGCAGGGATCATATAGTTAGGTAGCTGTTGCTGAAGAAAATCAAATAATTCAGTGTTAGTTGTTGTTGCTCCTGGTAGTAAGACAATGTAAGCTACCAAGCGTTTTTCGGTGACGGTTTCACCTTGAATAATCACCACTGCTTGGCTGACCTGGGGATGTTGATTTAAAACTGCTTCAATTTCGCCTAACTCAATGCGGAAGCCGCGAATTTTTACTTGATTGTCGCTACGTCCACAGAATTCAATCGTCCCATCTGGTAAGTATCGGGCTAAATCGCCTGTTTTGTAGAGGGGGGTGTGGGGGTGTGGAAGAGTTTGTATTCCCAGTCTCCAGTCACCAGTCCCCAGAATTCTTTCATTTTGAATTTTGAATTTTGTTCGCCTTTGGCGTTCCCGTTCGCGTAGCGTCTCCGACAGGAGAAGGGTATTTTGAATTGATTCGTCCCCAATCCCCAATTGTATAAATTTTTCTTGGGTCAAATCAGGACGGTTGAGGTAGCCTTGGGCTAGTCCAATTCCTCCTACATAAAGTTCGCCTTTGACACCGATGGGGACAGGTTGCAGATTGGTGTCGAGAATGTAAACTTGGGTGTTGGCGATGGGACGACCGATAGGTACAGAAAGACCTAGTTTCGTGTCAGCTGTCACAGGGAAACAGCAGGTAAACGTGGTGTTTTCGGTAGGGCCGTAACCGTTAATAACTCGACATTCGGGGAAGCGGTGCAATAGTTTTTGGATGTGGAAGACTGATAAGACATCCCCACCGGCTAACAACTGACGTACTGGCTGTAAGTCTTCTAATCGTTCATCTACCATGAGATGAAATAGACTAGCCGTCAGCCAGAGAGTAGTGACTTGGTATTGCTGGATAATCTGGCCTAATTCTTCTAATGATGACTGATGTGGGGGTGCGATCGCTAATTTCGCGCCATTCAGTAAGCTACCCCAAATCTCAAAGGTGGAAGCATCAAAGGAGATCGGAGCTAATTGCAAGAATACCTGTTCTGCATTCAGGTTCACATAATTATTATCTTTGACTAAACCCACCACACCCCGATGGCGAATACAAACACCCTTGGGTTTACCTGTAGAACCAGAGGTGTACATGATATAAGCCAAGTCATCAGTTTGAGATGTGACTAAGGGGTTTTCTTGACTTTCTTGATTGATACTTTCCTCGACAGATTTTAGACAAATGATTTCTGTCTCAGCTACGGTAGGAAGCTTTGCAACTAAATGTTTTTGCGTTAATAAAAGCGGTGGTTGAGCATCTGTCAACATCCAAGACAGACGTTCTAGGGGATATTGAGGATCAAGGGGTAAGTACGCGCCACCAGCTTTGAGAATACCCAACAAAGCAATGACCATTTCCAGGGAACGTTCCAGACAAATACCCACAGCATCCCCTGGTTTCACTCCTTGTTTAATTAAGTAGTGCGCCAACTGATTAGCACGCACATTTAACTCGGTATACGTCAAGCTTTGGTTAGCAAAAACTAGTGCTGTAGCATTCGGCGTTTTCTGCACCTGTTCGACAAACACCTGATGAATAGATTTGTCAACCAGAAAATCTGTCTGGGTGTCGTTCCACTCTACTAGTAGCTGATGTTGTTCTCGTTCACTCAGCATTGGTAACAAACCAATACGCTGTTTTGGTGCTGCAACAATTGCTGTGAGCAAGTTCTGGAAATGACTTGTCATTCTGCTAATTGTCTCAGCCTCGAACAAATCGCAGTTATATTCCCATGTCCCAATTAAACCTTGTGGGGTTTCTTCCATTGACAGGGTTAAATCAAATTTGGCTGTGACTGTCTCAATGGGTAAGGGTGTCAGCTTCAAGCCCGACAATTCCAAGTTACTCAAAGGTGCATTCTGCAAGGCAAACATCACTTGGAACAAAGGTGTATGGCTGAGGTTACGTTCTGGCTGTAACGCTTCTACCACCTGCTCAAAGGGAACATCCTGATGAGCATAGCCATCCAACGCTACCATCTGTACTTGCTGGAGTAATTCTGCAAAACTGGGATTCCCAGAAATTTGGGTTCTCAATACCAAAGTGTTGACAAAAAAACCAATCAGTGATTCAGTTTCTTTGCGGTTGCGGTTAGCGATGGGTGTACCAACGAGAATATCAGTCTGTCCACTGTAACGATGCAGCAAGGTGACAAAGGCTGCTTGCAAGGTCATAAACAGCGTTACGCCGGACTTTTGACTCAAATTTTTAATCTCTTCTGTCAACCGCAAAGACAGCGCAAAATCTTGTTTGTTACCCCGGAAGGTTTGAATGGCTGGACGTGGTTTATCTGTGGGTAATTCTAATAGAGGTGGTGCGTCTGCTAGTTGTTGTTTCCAGTAGTTGAGTTTAGCTTGTAAAATTTCTCCGCTTAAATATTTTCGTTGCCAAATGGCGAAGTCGGCGTATTGAATGGGTAAATCTGCTAGTGGAGAGGGTTTTCCTGCACAAAAAGCTTGATACAGTGCCGATAATTCTTGAATGAAGATCCCTACAGACCAACCATCAGCGATGATGTGGTGTATGGTCATGAGCAACACATGGGACTCTCTACCCAAGCGTAACAGTTCAACTCGGAGTAAAGGAGCTTGTTGAAGATTAAAGGGAGTTTCGGCTGCTGTGACTGCAAGTTGCTTAACTTTTTGAGTTTGTTCTGGTTCTGGTAATCCCTGTAAATCTATGACTGGGATTTGACCTAACCCCCTAACCCCCTTCCCTTGTAGGGTAGGGGGAATATGTAGAGACGGGTTTTCTAATTCAATGATTTGAGTTGGTATACCATTCACCAATCTGAAACAAGTCCGCAAAAGTTCATGACGGTGAATAATTTCTGTCAAGGCTTGTTCTAAAGCGGCGACATTTAGCGTTCCTTCTAACTGCACAACGGCAGGTATATTGTAAGTCGCACTACCAGCTTCTAATTGCTCCAAAAACCAGAGTCGTTGTTGCGCCCAAGATAAAGGAATATCGAGATTTTCTCTAGATACGGGTGTTAGTGCTGGTGCAGTGAGTTCTAAGTTGATTTGGCGTTGATTGTTGATGATTTCCGCCAGTTCTACAACCCTGGGAGATTCAAACAACACTCTTAAAGGTAACTCGATTTGAAAAGTTTCCCGCAAACGAGAAATGACTTGCGTTGCAATGAGGGAATGTCCACCCAACTCAAAGAAATTATCATGAATGCTAACTTTGTCTACACCTAAGAGAGAGGAGAATAAATCAGCGATCGCTTTTTCTGTGTCTGTCCGAGGTAAAACAAAGTTAGTCGTTGTTGTTGTTGGTGCTGGTGTTGGTAATGCCTTACGGTCAAGTTTACCGTTAGCCGTCAAGGGAAAGACATCCAAATACACGAACGCTGTTGGAATCATGTAATCCGGTAGCTGTTGTTGGAGATGTTCCCGTAGTTCGCTATCAGTAGGTGATTGATTCGCTACGATATAAGCGACCAATCGCTTATCCCCTGGATGATCTTCCCGCACTATCACCACAACTTCCCGAATGTGAGGATATTGAGCGATTGCAGTTTCAATTTCTCCCAATTCAATCCGAAAACCGCGAATTTTCACCTGATGGTCAATCCGTCCCAGGTATTCGATACTACCATCGGGTAAGTATCGGGCTAAATCTCCGGTTTTGTAGAGGGGGGAATCGAAAGAAGCAGGGGAGCAGAGGAACAGAGGAGCAGAGGGGGAGGAATTACCTAATTGTATAAATCTATCTTGGGTTAATTCTGGGCGATTGAGATAACCCCGTGCTACTCCTGCACCGCCGACATACATTTGTCCCGGTACGCCAATCGGTACGGGTTGGAGTTGCTCATCTAATATATATAGTTGTAAATCGGGAATTGCTCTACCAATAACGCTACTATGGCTTGTGGTGTCCGCCCAAGTGATCAGACGATAGGTAACATGGACGGTGGTTTCAGTGATGCCGTACATATTAACTAATTGGGGAGTGGTATCACCATGACGTTCAAACCACGGTTGCAAACTCGCAGGTTCTAAGGCTTCACCGCCAAACACTACCCAGCGTAAGCTTAGTTCTACTTGCGCCATTTCTGGTAACTGATCTACCCAAATCAACTGCCGAAACGCCGAGGGGGTTTGATTGAGAACTGTGACTTGTTCTTGGGAAAGCAGACGATAGAAGGCTTTGGGGTCACGACTTACCCAATAAGGAACAATTACCAACCTTCCACCATACAGCAATGCACCCCACAATTCCCACACTGAGAAGTCAAAGGCATAAGAGTGGAAAAGTGTCCAGACATCATTGGCGTTGAAATGATACCAGTTATCTGTGGCTAGGAAGAGGCGCACCACGTTGCGATGATTAACTAAGACACCCTTGGGTTTACCCGTAGAGCCAGAAGTATAAATTACATAAGCTAAATTATCAGGTGTAGCTGTGCTGATGGGACTCTCTACACTCAACTTGCTGATTGATTCCCACTCTGTATCTAAACAAACTGTCTGAGCATTAGTTGGCGGTAAAGCTGTCAAACACTGAGACTGAGTGAGTAATATTTGAATTTGAGCATCAGTGAGCATGAATGCGAGGCGATCGCTCGGATAATCTGGATCTAATGGTACATAAGCACCACCAGCTTTGAGGATACCCAAGATCCCAATCACCATTTCTAAAGAACGTTCCACACACAAACCCACCAACACATCGGGGGCTACTCCCAGAGTTTGTAAGTGGTGCGCCAGTTGATTTGCACGAGTATTTAACTCAGCATAAGTGAGGTTAGTATCTGCAAACACCACTGCTGTAACATCTGGTGTCTTCTGTGCTTGCGACTCGAACCACTGATGCAGACATTCAGTTACAGGATACTCAGCTTGGATGAAGTTCCATTCTTGTAATAGTTTTTGCTGTTCTGCGGGTGAGAGGAGTAGTTGATTTTGATATGGTGCTGATGGTGCTGCTACCATCGCCGTCAAAGCGTTGATATAGTAATTAGCGATCGCCTCTACTTGTTCTCGACACAGTTCACGCGTCTGATAATTCAGGGCTAAATTGACCTGAGAGGAAACCAGATCCAAACTAAAGTGAGCCACCAAAGTAAAGTTAGTTTGCTCATAGGTCTTGTAATCTAAAACTTCAGAATCCTCTAAACCCAAAACCCCTTGATAAACGTGGAAGTGGACAAAATTAAAAGCCGTTTCAAATAAAGGCTGTCCACCACATAAACGTTGTATCTCAGCCAAAGGATAGCGACGATGAGGTAAAGCTGTTTGTTCAGCTTGGAAAGCTTGCTGGATGAGTTCTAACCAAGTACCACCAACGAGATGTGCATGCAATGGTAAAGTATTCAAAAATAGACCCAGAATCCTTTCCCCATCAGCATTTTCCGGTCTACCGTTAGCCACCAAACCCGTCAACACATCTGTTTGATTACTCAGTAAATTTAATACCCGTAAATGAGCAGCCAACAGTACACTTTTCACAGGAACACCAGCCTGAGCAGCTAGTTGTTTCAATCCACCCGACAACTCAGAACTAATTGCGACTTCCTGAATACCTATTTCTGCTTGGGTCTTTTCCCGATAGGATTCTGGCCAGCGTGGTAACTCAGTAATTGAGACATCAGCAAGTTGTTCTAGCCAATATTGGCGTGTCGTTTCTGATTGTAAAGCAGCACGTTCCAACGCCACAAAATCGCGGAAGGAGGGACTGGGGATTGGGGATTGGGGATTGGGGACTGGGGACTGGGGACTGGGGACTGGGGATTTTTGGAGTAGATTTAAGTATGTTTGCCATAGTTCGGTGAGTAAAGATGCAACACTCCAACCGTCGAGAATGGCGTGATGGAAACTGAAACTCAAATTAAACGTTTCAGCACTACGAATATGAACACAAAAGCGGAGCAGAGGCGGTTTTGTCCAGTCGAAATTATGATACTTCTCCGTTTCCATCCAAGCATCGACAGCGACTTTTTGTTCAGCAGTTGTGAAATAACTGATATCATCCACCTGTAAAGGCACATCGACAACTTGATGCACCAGCTGTAACGGCTCAGAAAAACCAGTTAAGTCAAAGCTGGTACGCAAGATAGCATGACGAGAAATTACTTGGGCGATCGCAGTTTCTAACGCCGATAAATCCAGCTTCGCCCGCAGATGGAAAGAGAAGACATCATGATAAACAGCTGTATCTGCATTCAATTCACTGTGAAACACCATCCCCGCTTGCAGTGCTGTCAGAGGATAAGCATCATCCAATCCTACTGGTAGCTTCTGCTTGTCTGTTTCTGCAATCAAACTAAAAGGTGACGTTTGTGGTGTGAGTGTAAAACTCACTTCTTTACTCACCAACTCCGCTAATTCGGCAATAGTTTGGTGTTGAAATAACTGCTGGAGAGAAAAATCTAACCCAACTTGATTAGCCTTCGCCAAAATTTGGATACTACGAATCGAGTCACCACCCAATTCAAAGAAGTTATCGTAAATTCCGACTTGAGACAATCCCAAAACTTCAGTCCAAATATTTGCTAATAACTCTTGTTCCTGAGTTTGGGGTGCAACAAAACCAGCAGCTAAGTCTGTGCTAACTTCCGGGATAGGTAACATTCGCCGATCCAGCTTACCATTAGCCGTCAACGGGAAAGCCTCCAACGCCACAAACACAGATGGAATCATGTAATCAGGTAACTGCTGTTTGAGATAATCCCGCAACTCAGCACTACTAGGAGATTCCCCAGATGGAACAAAATAAGCCACCAACCGTTTATTCCCCGGTGTATCTTCTTGTACCAAGACCACAGTCTGCTGCACTTGGGGATGAGTTGCTAATTTCGCCTCAATTTCACCCAACTCGATCCGAAAACCGCGAATCTTTACCTGATCATCTATGCGACCGAGGTATTCAATGCTGCGATCGGATAAGTATCGGGCTAAGTCGCCAGTTTTGTAGAGGAGGTGTGGGGGTTTGGGGGTGTGGGGGTGTAGGGGTGTAGGGGGAGTAATTAACTTTGGACTTCTAGATTCCCAGTCCTCAGTCCTGAATTGGATAAATCTTTGTTGGGTTAATTCTGGACGGTTGAGATAACCGCGTGTTACTCCTGCACCGCCAACATACATTTCACCGCGCACACCAATGGGTACAGGCTGTAAATGTTCATCTAGAATATAAAGCTGTAAATCAGGAATCGGGACACCAATGACACTGCTGCGACTTTCTGTATCAGTCATAGTTAGAGGACGGAAAGTTACATGAACAGTGGTTTCCGTAATTCCGTACATATTCACCAATTGCGGAGTAGCATCACCGTGTCTTTCAACCCAAGGTAATAAACTAGTCGGGTCGAGAGCTTCGCCACCAAAAATCACCGATCGCAAACTTAACTGATTATCTTTTAGTTTTTCTTGCTGCTCCACCCAAATCAACTGTCGAAAAGCCGAAGGAGTCTGATTGAGAACCGTCACCCTTTCCCGCACCAGTAACTCATAAAACGCCTCCGGGTCACGACTCACCCAAAAAGGTACAACCACCAAGCGACCACCATAAAGCAACGCCCCCCACATTTCCCACACGGAGAAATCAAAAGCATAGGAGTGGAATAGCGTCCACACATCGCTGGCGTTGAAATTAAACCAATTTTGAGTTGCTGCAAACAACCGCATGACATTGCAGTGATTCACCAATACACCTTTCGGTTTACCCGTAGAGCCAGAAGTATAAATTACATAAGCTAAATGCTCAGGTAAAACCCCACTCTGAGGATTTTCTACATTATGAATATTAATATCATCCGAGTCTCTATCTAAACAGATAGTCTTAGCCGTCGTCACAGGTAAAGTTTCTAACCACTTAGACTGAGTCAACAACACCGACACCTGGGAATCATCCAACATAAAAGCCAAACGCTCAGGCGGATAATCTGGGTCAAGGGGTACATAAGCACCGCCAGCCTTGAGAATCCCCAATAACCCGACCATCATATCCAGCGATCGCTCAACGCAGATCCCTACTAAAACATCAGGTGCAACCCCCAAAGTTCGTAAGTAATGCGCCAATTGATTCGCTCGTGCATTTAACTGAGCATAGGTCAAATGTTGGTCAGCAAAATTTACAGCTATAGCGTCCGGTGTTTTTTCTACCTGCTCCTCAAATCGTTGATGCAGACATTGATTCACAACATACTCAGTAGTCGGATGCCAATCTAATAGCAATTGCCGTTCAGCATCACTAAGTAATGGCAATTCCTGGACTGTTTGCTGGGGATTAGCCACAATTGCAGTCAATAAATTTTGGAAATGAGCCGCCATGCGGGTAATCGTTTCTGCATCAAACAAGTCAGTATTATATTCCCAATTACCGACAAGCCCTTGGGGTGTTTCCGTCATCGACAGAGTTAAATCAAACTTTGAGGTAATCGCCTCCATTGGTAACTGTGACAACTGCAACCCTGGTAACTCCAAATTACCCATAGGCGCGTTTTGCAAGGCAAACATTACCTGAAATAAAGGTATGTGGCTGAGATTCCGCTTGAGTTGCAGTGCATCTACCACTTGCTCAAAGGGAATATCTTGATGCGCGTAGGCATCCAATGCTACTTGTTTGACTTGTTGTAGTAGATCTGAGAATGAAGGATTACCTTCCAAACGCGATCGCAATACCAATGTATTGACAAAAAACCCGATTAATGTGTTTATCTCCGAGCGATCGCGGTTAGCTACAGGGCTACCAACTAAAATATCTGTCTGACCACTGTAACGATGCAGCAAGGTGACAAAGGCTGCTTCTAAGGTCATGAACAGCGTCACGCCAAATTTTTGGCTAAGGCGTTTGAGTTGTTCGGTTAATTCCAGAGGTAGGGGAAAATCTCGACTACTACCCCGAAATGTCTGAATAGCTGGGCGTGGTCTGTCGGTAGGAAGTTCTAATAATGGTGGTGCATCAGCTAATTGCTTTTGCCAATAATTAAGTTTTTTATGAAATACTTCCCCTTGCAAGCATTGTCTTTGCCAGACAGCATAGTCTGCATATTGAATCAGTAAGGCTGGGAGGGGAGAAGGCTTACCCTGTAAAAATGCTGTATATAAAGTAGATATTTCTTGAATTAATACGCCAATTGACCACCCATCAGCGACAATGTGGTGCATATTCATCAGCAACACATGGGATTGTTCACCCAGCTTTACGAGTGTTACCCGCATCAGGGGTGCTTGGGTGAGGTCAAAAGGTTTCTCGGCATCGAGGATGGCTAATTGTTTGACTTCATCTGTGGACAATCCCTGTAAATCAATTACTGAGAGTGTGAGAGTAGCATCGGGGTGAATTACCTGGACAGCATGACCATCAAGGTTTTGAAAACTGGTGCGTAGAACTTCATGACGGCGGATGACTTCTTGTAAAGCCTGTTCCAAGGCTGGGATATTGAGCATCCCAGTCATTTGCACCGCCGCCGGCATATTGTAAGTTGCGCTTGCGCCTTCCATTTGGTATAGAAACCAAAGGCGTTGCTGTGACCAAGATAGAGTTAAGTTTCCCTGGTCTCGCGCTACCGAGGGAATTGCTTCTAGCTCCAAGCTGGAGTTTACTTGTTGGAGAAAGCTGATAATTTCGACCTTGCGATCGCTCAGATTAGCACGAATTTCTGGTGTTAGTCTGCCACTGGGAGCATTACAGCGCAGTTTAACCTCTGAGGAGGAATTGGGGTTGGCTTCCACCCAGAGTCTAATGTCCAAGTTTCCTAATTCGGACAAAAATTCTTCAATGGGTTTCATAATTCAATTTCCTCCCGGTCTTCTGATAACTCCACAGGTGTAGACTGTAACTTTTGGATGGTTGCAAGAATTTGCTCGATGTTGGCGGCTAGTTCCATGACTGTGGGTAATTCCAACAGTCGCCGCAATGGTAATTCCACACCGAAAGTTTGCCGCAGACGAGAAATCACCTGCATAGCATTGAGGGAATTACCGCCGATTTCAAAGAAATTATCCTCAATCCCGACTTGTTCTAAGTTGAGGACTGCGGAAATTATTGTGGCGATCGCTTGCTCTTTTTCTGTACGTGGAGCAATATATTTAACAGAGCGATCAGCATTTAAATCAGCTTTTGGTAAAGCATTCCGGTCTACTTTGCCGTTTGGTGTCAGAGGAAATGTATCCAAACAGACATAGCCTGCTGGCAGCATATAGTCTGGTAGTTGCTGCTTGAGGTAATGGCGTAATTCGCTACTACTGGGTGCTTCTGCTTCGGGGATGAAGTAAGCAATTAAGGTATTGGATTGAGTGGTAACAATTGTCTGTTTGATTTGGGGATGGCTTGCTAGTTTGGCTTCAATTTCACCCAGTTCAATGCGGAAGCCGCGAATTTTGATTTGTTGGTCTAAGCGTCCGCGAAATTCAATTGTTCTGTCTGGGCGATAGCGTGCTAAATCACCTGTTTTGTAGAGGGTGAGGGAGTGATTATAGATGACGGTATTATCCCCAGTCCCCAATTGAATGAATTTTTCTTGGGTTAAGTCGGGGCGTTTCCAGTAGCCTTGGGCTAAACCTGCACCGCCAGTATAAAGTTCACCCCAAACGCCGATAGGGGCTGGTTGTAAGTTGGGGTCGAGGATATAAACTTGGGTGTTGGCAATGGGGCGACCTATGGGGACTGATGAGTCTAAGTTGGTGTCGCTGGTTATGGGGTAGCAGCAGGTGAAGGTTGTATTCTCGGTAGGGCCGTAACCGTTGACTAGGCGGATTTGAGGCAGATGTTGTAAGACTTTCTGGACATGGGGAACTGATAATACATCCCCACCTGCTATTAGTTGTCGGACTGATTTTAAATCTTCTAGCCGTTCATCTACCATGAGATGAAACAGGCTAGCCGTTAGCCACAAGGTTGTGATTTGCTGTTGCTGAATTATTTGCCCTATCTCCTCTAAAGTGGGTTTGGGGATGGGCATGATCACTAATTTACCGCCGTTGAGTAAACTACCCCAAATTTCCAAGGTTGCAGCATCAAAGCAGATGGGTGCTAACTGTAGCCAAACTTCTTCTGAGGTGAAGTTAATATAATCTGTGGCTTTAACTAATCTCACAACTCCCCGGTGAGGAATGCTGACACCTTTGGGTTTACCAGTCGAGCCGGAGGTGTACATGATGTAAGCTAAGTTCTCAGATGTCACCTCTGCAATGAGATTTGCTGTTGATTCCTCTGGAATGGCTGCCGCATCTACAGACAAGATGTTTGTCAATGTAGGTAGTTTGTCAATTAAATCCGCCTGAGTTAATACAACTTGTGGTTGCACATCCTCCAACATCCCAGCCAATCTTTCTTGAGGATAGTCTGGGTCAAGGGGTACATAAACACCGCCAGCTTTGAGAATTCCCAATACTCCCACAATGAAATCCAGGGAACGCTGCATACAAATACCCACGGGGATACCCGACTCTACACCCTGCTTTTTCAAATAATGCGCCACTTGATTGGCACGTTTGTTTAATTCAGCATAAGTGAGTTGTTCTGAGTCTTCAATCACAGCTACAGCGTTTGGTGTTTGTCCTACTTGCTCCTCAAATATTTGGTGGATGCACTTATCAGCAGAATAGTCTGTTTGGGTAGCGTTCCAATCTACTAACAATTGTTGTAATTCCGTGGTTGTTAGCAGTGGTAATTTCCCTAGAGGTTGGCTGGGGTCGGCAATAATTGCTGTCAGTAAAGTTTGGAAGTGTCCTAACCATCGCTCAATGGTAGTCCCATCAAATAAATCAGTGTTGTAATGGCAATCTAACAACAGTTCATCATCTATCTGGGTAATATTCCAGTGAATATCATAGTCGGTGGCATTGATGGGTTGACTTAACCAACTGGTTTTGAGGTCGCCTAAGTTGGGTAAGGTGATTGACCTATCCAAATTGAATGTAACAGTAACTAGAGGTGATCTACTCGCATCGGGGCTGAGGTTTAATTTTTGAATTAATTCAGCAAAGGGATAGTCTTGGTGTTGGTAAGCTTCTAATAAGACATTTCTGATAGTTAATAGATATTCAGAGAATGGAGTTTTACTCTGGAATTCGCTGCTGATTGGTAAAACGTGAGCGCAGTAACCGACTAAACTATCACTACCCGCAAGCGATCGCCCGGCTGTAGGAATACCTACAATAATCTTGTCTTGCCCTGTCAATCTATGCAGTAATGTAGTGTACACCGCTAACAAGGTCATAAATAAGGTACAACCTTGCTCTAGACTGACTTTTTTAATGGCGCGTCCTATGTCGCTATCGAGGAGTAAACTTTGCTTACTACCACGATAGGTTTTGATGGGGGAACGTGTTCTGTCGGTGGGTAAATCTAATGCAGGGGTTGTCTCGGCAAATTTTTGCACCCAGTATTGTTCATGGGTTGCCATTTCCTCTGTTTGGCTATGTTGAATTTGCCAGTTAATGTATTCCCGGTATTGCATCGGGGTGGGAAGTTGGCATTTTTCACCCCGACAAATGGCTGTATATAAGGTGCTGAGTTCTTGCAGGATTACCCCAACTGACCAGCCATCAACAATAATGTGATGTCCGGTGAGGGTCAGGATATGTTCTTCCGGGGCTACTTGGATGAGGTTAACTCGGAATAGGGGTGCTTTGGTGAGGTCGAAAGCTTCTTGTAATTCGTTATGTGGAAAAGCTAACGTGAAACCTAACCCCCTAACCCCCTTCCCTACTAGGGAAGGGGGAAAAATCAAAGCCTCTCTCCTTGTAGGGGAGAGGTTTAGAGAGGGGTTTTCCAGATCCTCTGAAAAGTCAGTGCCTCCTGCCTCCTGCCCGATACTTATTTCTAAGCTGGGGAATATTTGCTGCACATCACCTTCGGGACTGATGCTAGTTCTGAGTGCTTCGTGGCGGTTGACTACCTGCTGCATAGCTTGTTGTAAGGCTGGCAGGTTGAGTGTACCTTGTAGTTTCAGGCTGACTGATTCGTTGTAGGCCGTGGAAGCTTCATGACCCAGTTGTGACAGTACCCATAGTTGTTTTTGGGCAGTGGTTAGGGGGGCGGTGGTGAAAAATGGTCGGGTTTGATAGAGTTCTCTGAGGGCGTTTAACTCTGGGAAACTCTCGACAACTTCTTTGGGATTTACACCAAAGTCTATCAAACAGGCGATTTCATCAACACCAATAGCTTGCAGTTGGGCGACAACTTGGGCGCAAGTTTCGGGTGTGCCGATTAAGGCACTAGATTGAATATAGCGATCGCAGGCTGAAAATAAAATATAATCTTTGTCGTCTTCGCTGAGGCTATCAAAATCTATCCCTAAATCTTGGCTTTTCACCAAATTTTGAAATAAAGCTACGGAAGATTTGAAATAGTTACACAGCGGTTGTCTGGCTTGTTGGCGAGTCTGTTCTAAATCTTGACCGACAAAAGTATGTAGTAATACTGTCACCCTACCTACTGCGGGATCATAACCGTGTTGTGTTAATGATTGGCGGTACAGAGCAATATTTTCTGCCAAGTCCTCAATACTCTGTCCCATCAGGTTGGTTAAGACTCCCGCGCCTATTTCTCCAGCTTTGATGTAGGTGTCTGGATTATTGACGATGGTAATCCAGTCTTGCAGTTCGGTTTGCATGGGTTTGGGAAATACTTCTACGCTGACGGTTTGACCGACACCGTTCTGCACTGGAACTGATTCCCCCCGCCACAATTTCCGCACGGTTTCAATCTGTTGAAACATCAATTCTCGGTGCTGACCGAAAGATTGAGGAGCAAATACAAAGTCATTGGGATTCCAGCCGGAGGCGAAGGAAATACCGACGCGTCCTTGGGAAAGGTTATCGACTACTGACCATTCTTCGACTACTCGGATGGGATGGTGTATGGGGAGGACGACACTACCAGAGCGAATTTGAATGTTTTGGGTTTCTCTGGCGAGGGCAGCTGCAATTACTGAGGGGTTGGGAGAAAATCCGCCAAAGGCATGGAAATGTCTTTCAGGAATCCAAACAGCACTAAACCCATTTTGATCAGCAAATTTAGCCCCAGTAAATAACAGGTCATATTTATTTTGACTAAATTCTGCCTCATAGTTGCCGAAATAGTACAAGCTAAATTGCACCTTTGAGCTAGGAGTGTAGTGAGTTTTCTCTCTGGTGGCAGTTTTATGTTTGCGTCGCTCCCAAAAGCCAGTCGGATTGGTTGACTGATTTAAGCTAACTGTTGGTAGCGACGCTGGTAACTTTTTTACGGTGATATTCTCCTGTTGCTGCTGGTTTGGGAAAAAACCACCAGCACGCATTTCACTAATACTTTCTTGTACTGCCCGAATAATCCAATCGATATCCGCGTCGGTGTGGGCTGTGGATAAGAAACAGGTGCGTCCTTCCCAAATGTATACGCCTTTCTCTAGAAGGTGATAGAAAAACACATCCATGTTAGCTGTGAAGACAAACCGGAACAGTGAACCGAAGTGTACTACTTGGATGTCAATTTGTTCCTCTGTGAAAATGTGATTAAGTTGTTCAACTAGATAGGCTGTCCGGGCATTTAAATTAGTTTGTAATTGCACACCCTGTTCTTTTAAATATCTCAATGTGGCTCGGCAAGTCGCCATTGACAGAGGATGCTTATTAAATGTGCCTGCAAAAAATGTTCTTTCTGCTTGGGGATAGGATTGGTCGCCAAATTGCCAATATCCGCCGTCTATCCCATCCATGAACTTGGCTTTACCTGCGACTGCGGCTAGGGGTAAACCCCCACTAAATATTTTGCTGTAGGTGGCTAAATCTGCCTGTACGCCAAAATGGGCTTGCGCTCCCCCTGGATGGATGCGAAAACCTGTCATAATTTCGTCAAAAATTAAAGCCGTTCCTGCTGCGGTGGTCAGGTGACGCAATTGCTGTAAGAATTCTCGCGGTTGTAAGTCAGGAAAACGACTCTGCACAGGTTCAACCATCACGGCGGCGAGGGTGTGCATCTCGGCTTGGAGAATTTCTAAGGCCTTGGGGTCGCCGTAGTTTAAGACTAAAACATCTTTGACGGTATTAGCAGCAATACCATTGGCAATGGGAACGCTGGACATCCCTTCAGGTTGAGCTAATACCCCATCAAAATGTCCGTGGTAAGAACCTGTAAAGATGGCAATGCGATCGCGTTTGGTCGCAGTCCGCGCTAATCTTAAAGCTACCATCACCGATTCTGAACCGGATTGACAAAATGTAGCTCGTTCCGCACCCGTCAATTCACACAATAATTCGGCAGTTTCTAAGGCTAATTCTGGTTGAGGGCCAACAGCTACACCTTTTTGCAGTTGTTCGTTAATCGCTGCAATGAGGAATGGCGCACCGTGTCCAAACAAATGTGTACCGAAACCCATCGCCAAATCAACATATTCGTTACCATCTAAATCCCAAAAATGTGCGCCTTGGTAACGTGTCCCGACGATGGGATACAACATTTCCTTAATTGCCATACGGAACCCGGCCACAGCGCGGTTATCAGCTAAGTGATGGCGGGAAGCTTGCGCCCTTTGCTGAGATTTCTGGGTGCGTTGGGTATAACGTTGGATGAGGGCTTCTAGGTGTTTTTGGGATTTGGGATTGGTGAGTAGGGACTGGGGAGTGGGGTCCGGAGAGTGAGGATTTTGGCGTGGAGGGGTGATATATCGCGTTTCTACAGAATTTGAGGCGTGGTGTCCGTTTCCATTCCCGTTCCCGTTACCATTGCCGTTGGTAGTTTTGCCGTTACCGTTGCCGTTGGTGGGTGTAAAGTTTGCTGGAGTTGATGCGGGAGTAGTGCGTAACACCTGCAACTGCTCTGACATGATTTGCGTCATCATTTGCAGCTGTTGCGCCATAATCTTTTCTATGGCTGTGCCTGAGTGAGAAACAGCACCATTACCGTTACTGGGTGCGGCTAAGACAATGTTCGCAACAGATTGAGCCGATGTTTCTTCAAAGGTTGGCAATAAACTATCTTCTGTCTTCAACTCAGAAGCATAATTATCCACCATATTAGGCATTGGTAACTCTTTCCCCATGCCCACACTAACGGGGAGATGCTGTCCAATATAGGTAGCTAAAGCTTTGATAGTGGATAATTCTTCAAAAAATTGGCGGATGGCAATTTTAATGCCAAAGGAGTTTTCAATGGTGCGTACTCCTTCCATCAAAAAAATAGAGTCTGCACCCATTTCTAAGAATGGTGTATTGACATCTACTTTATCTGGCGAAACTTGCAGCACTTGACCAACTAAAGAGCGCAGTTGTGCCAGAATTTCTTCCTGGCGTTGGGTATTGACAGATGCACTGTGTGGCTGTGTGGGATTCATGGGGATGTTGTTGTGTTCAATCCAGTAACGTTGTCGCTGAAAGGGGTAGGTGGGAAGTGAGAGGTTCTGATGTGGATAGTCTGGTTCTAATTCTGGCCAGTTAATTGCTACACCTTGAAGGTATAAATTAGATAAGCTCTTAAGTATTACTTGCCAATCATCCTTTTCTGGCATCAAGGAAGCTAGCCAAACTGCACTGTTTTCTGTTCGGCACTGTTTACCCAAATTATTCAAAACTGGTTTCGGCCCCAGTTCTAAAAAGATTTCGCAGCCTAATTCCAATAAAGTATTCACCCCGTCCATAAATCTGACTGGGGCGCGGGTGTGGCGTAGCCAGTAGGCGATATCGGGAATTTCTCCTGGTGAGAATACTTTCCCTGTGACGTTAGAAACTAAAGGAATTTGCGGCACATTGAAAGTAATTTGCTGGAGTGTAGCCGCAAATTCTGCCAACATGGGTTCTACCAAGGGAGAATGGAAGGCATGGGAAACAGTCAGGGCGCGGGTTTTGATGCCTTCTTGTTCCAATATGCTCACTACAGCCTGTACAGCCGCTTGTTTACCAGAAATGACGATACTCTCAGGCGCATTAATTGCGGCGATGCCTACGGCGGGCTTTGCCAATGCCACATCTTCGCTAGATGCTTTGATAGCTGCCAAAACTCTAGCTTCATCTGCCAAGACTGCAACCATACTGCCATCTGGGGGTAAAGCCTGCATCAACTTGGCACGCTGGGCGATGAGTTTTAACCCATCTTCCAAACTAAGCACACCAGCCACACAAGCCGCGACATATTCTCCCACACTATGACCAATCACTGCCGTCGGTTTAATACCCCAAGATTGCCACAATTTATATAAGGAGTACTCCAGCGCGAATAAAGCAGGCTGAGTGTAAGCAGTTTCATTGATTGGGGATTGGGGATTAGGGATTAGGGATTGGGGATTAGGGACTAGGGATTGGGGATAGAGTATTTCTAATAAGGGTTTTTCTAGATATTGGTGTAAAATTTCGTCGCAATAGTCTAGGGTTTCACGGAATACTGGTTGGGTGTTGTAGAGATGTTTACCCATACCGAGGTATTGTGAACCTTGACCAGTGAAGAGAAAAGCTATTTTAGAAATTTTTCTTTGTGTAAGATGATGCTGTAACAGTCCCTCTGCTGGGTCATTTTCTGCAAAAGCACTTAGTTGTGCTTGCAACTGTGTCACAGAATCACTCACCACCGCTAAACGATGCTCAAAGTGGCTACGCCCTGTGTTGGCTGTAAAACACAAGTCAGCCAAGGAGATTTCTGGGTTATTCTGTAAATAATTTGTATATTTTATTGCTAATTCCTTTAGTGCTTCCCCAGTTCTTGCCGACAAAGTTAATAAATGGGGTTTGTTGACTGTTGAGTGTGAAGCAGAGAGAGTTTTGGCGGTTTGCGTCGAATCTGAACTGTCATTCTCGGAAGGTTGACCGTTGACTGTTAACTGTTGACTCTCTAAAACAATATGCACATTCGTTCCACTCATCCCAAAGGAACTTACCCCGGCGATGCGTGATTTGTCTTGGGGTTGCCAAGGTGTGGGCTGAGTGGGAACAACAACAGGCAAGTTTTCCCAAGGTATATGAGGACTGGGTTGATGGAAGTGTAGGTGAGGCGGAATCTCTCCGTAATGCAGTGCTAGGACTGTTTTGATTAATCCAGCAATACCTGCGGCGGCTTCTAAGTGACCGAGGTTGGTTTTGACTGAACCAATCACTAATGGTGTTTCTGGTGAACGTTGACGACAAAATACTGAGGCTAATGCACCAACTTCGATGGGGTCGCCGAGAGTAGTTCCTGTCCCGTGGGCTTCGATGTAGGAGACTTCTTCTGGTGTGACTTTGGCATTTTGGAGGGCTTGCTGGATGAGTTTTTCTTGGGCGAGTTGGTTGGGTACGGTTAAGCCGCTACTTGGCCCGTCGTGGTTGACAGCCGAACCGCGAATTGTGGCCCAAATGCGATCGCCATCCGCCACAGCATCAGATAATCTTTTGAGGATAATTACCCCACAGCCTTCACTCCTACTAAAGCCATCAGCCCCCGCATCAAAGGTTTTACAGCGTCCATCAGGAGATAAGGCGCGGGTTCTAGCCAGGAAGAGGGTAGTTTCAGGGAATAAGTTTAAGTTAACACCACCTGCGATCGCTAGGTTACATTCTCCAGTCCGCAAACTCTGACTAGCTAAATGCACCGCTACCAGTGAAGATGAGCAGGAGGTGTCCATTGCTAAATTTGGCCCCTGCAACCCCAACACATAAGACAAGCGACCAGAAGCAAAGCATAAGCCGTTACCTGTACCATCGTGAGCGGTAATACTTTCGGCTTTCTCGGCGTTCATCCGCAGTTTGGCATAGTCATTCGGGCCGACACCCAAAAACACCCCAGTCAAACTATTAACTAGTTGTTTGGGATTAATTCCAGCTTCTTCTAAAGCTTCCCAAGCTACTTCTAATAACAGGCGTTGCTGGGGAGATATACTCGCAGCTTCCCTAGGAGAAATGCCGAAAAACTGGGGGTCGAACTGGTCTATGTTTTCTAAAAATCCCCCATAGCGAGTGTAAATTTTCCCTGGTGTCTCTGGGTTGGGGTCGTAGTATTCATCAATATTCCAACGATTTTTAGGTATTTCTGTAATCGCATCAACACCATGACGCAATAATTGCCAAAATGTCTCCGGGTTGTTTGCGCCTCCCGGAAATCTACAACCTATGCCGATAATGGCGATGGGTTCAGTTTTAGCACGGTCGAAGGCTTCTAATTTAGCACGGGCTTCTTTGAGTGCCATTAGCACCCGCTGGGATGAAGATATCTGTTCGGTAGATTCAGAGACATTAGCCATTTAATTAATACCCTTATTATCAAGTCGTCAGCCTCATAGCCTAGTCAATAGTGAGATAGTGCGTTCCTATCGCCTTGGGTCGGAAAGCAAGTATCGTTAGCGTAGCGGTAGCGACGTTAGGAGCGTCACCCGTAAGGGTCAATAATCATTGGGGAACAGACTCTTTTCTTTTTTACTTTTACTCTTTAAGCAGCAATAGATGCAGAAAACTGTTGCAATGCGTTCTGATTTTTTTGGATAGCGTTACTAATAGAAGCCCCCGATGCCATAATTTTCAATTCCCGGTTAATCAGCCATAGATACTCAAGGTTGCTAGTGAATCGACACAAATCTGTGTGTAGACGGTGATGATATTTAAGATTGACATGAAAGCCTTCATGCTCACCACACAAACATTTTTCCATCCAATGCAGTGCATCTTGATGAGACATTTCAAAAATGCGCGATCGCAGTATTTTGTAATACAATGCCATAAAAGTTGCATCCCCCCGAAATCCAGACATCATCCCACCTGATAGTTCTCCTAAAAATCCCCTTTGCATCATATAAGTAATGGCATTAGCACTTACTTGTTCATAAACTGTTGGTTTAGGGAAATCTTTATACATATCCCGACCAATTAATTGAGAAGTTGTTGTATGTAAAGATTCATCTAATAAATGATAGTGAGAAATCGCAGTAGGTGCAGGAATAAAAGCTTCTTTTCTTTCTAAATCTCGAAAATATTTGGAATATCGATATTCATAGCTTTTTAATGCCAAATTTCCTGTAAACCGATAGGTGTAATGTTGGCAGGCTAAAAATGGTGAACTACCCCAATTAAAGGTGAGGAATTTTTGTAACTGTAAAGGAATTGCTACACCAATATATCCTCTAGTCATCGGAGGAATAACATTCCCTTTAGTTTCTATATCTTGTAAATATTCAGAATAACAATAGCTTGAGTTTTGCATCATCATTTTATTGATAAAACGCAAAGCCCGATACTCAATATCTGATGGGGATGTTCTCCTATTCTTAGTGGTTAAAAATTTTTGGAGAGAATCTGGTAGTAGTTTTTTGCTTAAGTTGGTATTACTAGATTTTAGAGGATTACTACCTAGTAAACCTTTCCCAAACAAAGCAGTTTTAATTTTATGAGATATTTTCTGAAATGCGTGAATATGACTGTATTCTTGATCAGTTTCACGGTCTAAAGTTAAGCAGAGCGTTTCATATTCTCCAAAATGACTAAATACACCAGATGTGACTTGATTGTAGTGAATAGCACTGGCTTCGCTAGCTGCAATATAATCATATTGGGAAGTCCAATATAAGTGATTGAGAACTAATTTTTGTGCTGGAGAAGCTTCTGCATATAGGGGAGTTCCGTAGAGAATTGAAAGTTCTGGCTCACTCCAGAAATGATTACTATTAATAGCATAATCAAAACTTTTCTCTAATGACTCCATTTTCTCTGTATAGTCAGAGTCAAGGTTATTTTTATAATTAATTTCGCAGACTTTCAGATGTCTTTTATCTTTGGAATTAGTATCAGTATTTAACTTTTTTTCTACGTTCAGCATGATTTATACTTCATTATTAGAACAGCACGGTAAAAAGAAACTATATGAAGAGGGATGAAAGAGTTTTAATTCTGATGATTTTATGGTTTATGTCCCTTCCTTCAAAACAGAACCTAGATGTTGAGATAAATCTTCAATAGTTGAGTAATCATAAACTAATGTTGGGTCTAAATCACGCCCCAGCCAAATTTCTAAATCACCTATCATACCTATAACCATAGAAGAATCTAGACCATATTCATCGAAAAGCATTTTGATATCAACTTCATTTGGTGCAACTTCTATGATGTTCGCCATATAAGAAACTAACCAATCTTGAACTTGTTCGATAGAGGGAATATTGTTAGTGCTGGTTTTAATTAGTTCCTGTGTCATGTTTGCCTTCCCTAAAAATTAAATCTAATAGAACCAAATGCCCAAAAAATACTAAAAAATCTCGACATTATTATTATCTGAAGCTAATACATCTAATTCACCTCTAAGTAATTTATCTCGACACAATCGACGCTGAATTTTGCCACTGGATGTTTTGGTAATCGTGTTAGTTTTAATTAAAAACGTGGCATAAACTTGTAATTCATGTTGCTGAGTAACTGCTTTCCGAATAGCAATAATTACTGCTTCTCCATCTAGCTTTCTTAACCAATTCCTTTCTACTTCTTGAACAACAATTAGCTTTTCTTGTCCGTTAATTGTTAAAGTAAATGCTGCACCAAAACTTGGTCTTAAAGCTGGGTGGCTTTGTTCTACTGTGAGTTCAATATCTTGGGGGTAATGATTCCGTCCCCGAATGATCATCACATCTTTGATGCGTCCGGTGACGAATAATTCGCCATCACGCACAAATCCTAAGTCGCCTGTTCGCAGAAATGGCCCCGCACCTGTATCTGCTAGATAGGCGTGAAAAGTTTGCTGTGTCTCTTGTAGACGCTGCCAATATCCTCCGGCTACCGTTGCCCCAGATACCCAGATTTCACCAATTTCATCAGGTTGACATTGAATCAAAGTTTCTGGATGGGCGATCGCAATTTGAGTATCTAGCCACGCATGTCCACAACTCACTAATTGCTTAACTTTCTGCTGTTCTCCTTGACTGATAACTACACTATTATTTTCTAGGGCTTCAGTTTCCACAGCACAATACACAGGTTTATCTTGCAAGAATCCCCCAGACACCATCAATGTAGCTTCCGCTAACCCATAACAGGGATAAAAAGCACTACTACGGAAGCCGCACGCTTGGAAAATAGCAGTAAATTTCTCCAGGGTTTCCTGACTCACTGGTTCAGCACCACTATAAGCACTAGTCCAACTACTCAAATCAAGTTGCTGTAATTGTTCGGAAGTAATCTTTCTCATGCAGAGGTCGTAACCAAAATTAGGGCCGCCGCAATGGGTGGCGCGATAGCGAGAAATCGCTTTGAGCCAGCGTATTGGTTGCTGTACAAAGGATGTAGGCGGGATCAATACCCCCAGAAAACCTGTATATAAGGGTTGTAGAATGCCGTCAATTAACCCCATATCATGAAAACTCGGCAACCAAGTTACAGAAATGCTCTCAGGTGTGAGTTCAAAAGCTTCCTTGATGCACTCAGAATTCTGTAGTAAGTTACCATGACTCACCATTACACCCTTTGGTGTACCTGTAGAACCAGAGGTGTATTGTAGAAAAGCTAAAGTGTCTTTGCTCAGTTGTGGTGGTTGCCAGTTTGCAGCCAAGTTACTATCTACATCATCCGTGGCAGAGAGTTGGATAGCAGCTAATTCTGCACTTTGACTAAACCATTCCTGAAGTTGAGGTAATAGGGATTTCGTAGTCAAAATCACCGTGGCTTGAGCATCAGCAACGATCGCTAAAAGTCGTGATAAATTCTGATTGCGTCGGGGAGGATACGCTGGTACAGCTACGACTCCCGCAAACAAACAGCCAAAAAAGGCCGCAATGAATTCCAATCCTGGGGGATATAGTAACAGAGCGCGATCGCCTACGGTGGGCGGAACGCCATCGCCAGTTTTCTGTGTCAACTGAAGTTGGTAAGCGATCGCTTTGGCCTGTTGGTCTAAACTGTGATAAGTAAAGCTACCTGCTTCTCTTTCCCCATTTTCTAGGAAGGTAAAAGCAATTTTCTCTGGTTGTTTCTCGGCTCGATATTGCAGTAGTTCTACAAAGGTGGAGAACTGATTTTCTACCTGTGGTAATTGCCTAATGTCTGTAGAAATCATCATTTCAGTTCCCCTTGAGTAATGCTTCTAGTTCGGCAATTTCTTTAGCAATGGAAGCATCAATTTCATCGTCAGAAAGTTGTTTAATTGCTTCCCAATCTTGATGTTTTACCTTCGTCTCTGGTGGCGCAGTTAAATTCAGCACTTCCACTGCTAGATAATCCACCAGTGCGGCTACTGTGGAATATTTAAAGGTGAGAGTGGAAGGTAAACTACAACCTAAACTTGTCTGCAAGCGGTTTCTCAACTCTACAGAGGTGAGGGAATCCATCCCTAAATCAAAGAAGCCTTGTTGAATATCAATAGGTGTAGTTAGATTCCAGCCTAAAACAGTGGCGACTTGAGTGCAGACATGATTCATTAAGTAAGTACAACGTTCATCGGCGGGGATGGTGTCTAATTGTTGACGGAATTCAGCATCTTGAATGGATAGTTCTGTAGACTTGGCTTGGGGTTGCAACTCTTGGAAGAATGGCGAAATGTTCGGCTGGGAGGTAAACTTTGACCAATCTAGGGGTATGACTCCCACTTGTGGAGTGCTGGCAGCTAGCATTTGCTGTTCCAAGACGGCTAATACTTGGTGCGGCGCAATCGTACCCATACCTTTAGTTTTTACCCAAGATTCTGCTTGGCGTTTGGCGGCTGCACCGATATCAGTCACCACACCCCAGTTAATACTCAAAGTTGGGAGTCCTTGCTGTTGTCGATAGTAAGCAAAGGAGTCAAGAAAGGCGTTGGCGGCGGCGTGGTTGGCTTGTCCTGGTGAGCCAAATAGGGAGGCGGCAGAGGAGAATAACACAAAGAAGTCTAGGGGTAGGTGTTGGGTAAGTTGATGTAAATTCCAAGCCCCTTCTACTTTGGGAGACATAACTTTAGTGAAGCGTTCCCAAGTTTGTTGTTGGAGTACGCCATCATCCAACACTCCAACAGCGTGAATAATACCGCGCAATGGAGGCAGCGATCGCTCTATATCTACCATGACTTTAGTCATCTGCTCTAGGTTGACGACATCAGCTTGTGTCACCATAACCTGCGCGCCCATTTGTTGTAGTGTTTTAAGCAAATTTTTCACTTCGGAATTGGCACCGCTACGCCCCAGTAAGACTAAATTTCGCGCCCCTTTCTCTACCATCCACTGCGCCACCAGTAAGCCTAAACCCCCCATCCCACCTGTAATTAAATAGGTGCTATCGGCTCGGAAAGTCAGTTCTGTTTGAGTGACGACGATTTTACCGATATGCTTGGCTTGCTGCATATAACGGAAAGCATCAATGACATTGATGATGGGGAATTGAGTTTGGGGTAAGGGGTTGAGTTGTCCTGTGGCAAATTGTGGCATTAAGTGCGCCAACATCGATTGAATTAGGGCGGGTTGCTGCTGACAAACTTCCACTAAATCGACTAAAAAGTAGGCGATATCTGAACGCACCTTTAACGCCTCGTCAGCCTCTAATACTCCCCGCTTGGAGATTTCCACAAACCGTCCTTGGGGCTGCAACACCGATAAACTTTTGCTGATAAATTCGTCTGATGTGAGGGAGTTGAGGACAATATTTACACCTTTACTGTATGTAATTTCTTGTATTTGAGCAGCAAAATCTAAGGTGCGGGAGTTCATGATGTGTTTGACTCCTAAAGATTGCAAAAACTCCCATTTTCCAGCACTAGCAGTGGCGAAGACTTCCGCCCCTACCTGTTGCGCCAACTGAATGGCAGCTTGTCCCACACCACCAGCCGCGGCGTGAATTAAGACGCGATCGCCTGGGGATATCTTCCCTAGGTAATGTAGTGAATAATACGCAGTGAGGAAGGCAATGGGAATGGTGGCAGCTTCCGCATAGCTGAGATTGGCAGGCTTTGGTGCTACCAGTTGGGCATTTACTGTCACATACTGACTAAAACTTGCAGGTGCGATCGCAATAACCCCATCACCCACAGCCAAACCTGATACTCCCGCACCTACGGCGACAATTTCACCAGCACACTCACCACCCAAAGCCCCCGGATCACCAGGATACAAGTTTAAAGCGTTGAGCAAATCACGGAAGTTTAACCCCGTCGCCCTCACCCGAATTTCTACTTCTCCCGCTTCAGGCGATCGTCGTAAAGTCTGTTCTAAGCGGAGATTTTCTAAAGTTCCCCGTTGAGAAATAGTCAACGTAAAAGGCTGGTTTTGAGGAACTTCTAGCTGAGATTCATCCACAGCATCAACAGTCCGAGTTAACCGCGCCACATAACGCTGCTGATGACGCAAAGCCACTTGGTCTTCCTCATCACTGCCCAAGATTTCTGTTAACAATGCTTTCGCTTGAAAATGGAGAGAGTAGGGGTGTGGGGGGAAGACATTTTCTCGTGATTGACTAAGTTGAAAATCAAGCATTGGTAGATCTTCCCCATGCCCAATTGGTTGTGGATCTAAATCCACCCGCACACATTTCAGTTCTGGATGTTCGAGTGCAATTACTTTACCCATACCCCAAAGTGCAGATTGTGCTAAACCTGCAACTCTACCTTCTACAGACTGCGCTCCTCTGGTGACTAACCATAACCGAGGCGGTGACGTGAACTCTGTTTTATTCAATGCTTGCAATAGATGTAAGGTGCTGCCACAACTTTGTCTAGATGCAACTTTTAAATCTTGAATTGTGAGTGCGTCAGATGTATCCAAACTCCAGCAATGTACTACGCCAAATAAAGCTGTTTCACTATGACTAATTCTTGTGCATAGTTGCTGAAAATGCTCTGGTTGCATGGGATTGAGCATCAAAGTTTGCCCATCCAATAATTTATATTCTTCACCAGAGAACGCCAGAGTGCAGATATCACCCTTTGCTCGCAACTGCGTAGCCAGTTTTTCCCCTAATCCTTGCGCGTCAGCTAAGACAAGCCAATGCTTGGACTTAGATGCAGCAACAGTTTCGGGAATTGGGGTTGCTTGTGCCACTATCACAGATTGCTGGTGAAAACTGCCTTGAGTGGCTTGTGTTAAGGGTAAGGTAACGGCTGTTTGATACCCCTGCTTGAGTAAAACTTGCTGCCATTGCTCACTCGTCAACAGAGGATAATGAGGACGTAAATCAATATCGTTAAATCGCCACCAACCTTCAGTTAAACCAAAGGTCAAGTCTAGCCAAGCTTGGGGAATAGTTCCTTCTAACAGGATGAGTAATCCTTGCGGTGCTAACAACTGTCGGATATTTTGCAAAGTTTGTCCTAAATCTTGGGTGGCGTGAAGGACGTTAGCTGCTACCACCAAATCGTATTGATGAGACTCAAACCCCTGTGGCTTTAATTCTTGTTCAATGTCTAAGACTTGATAGCGCACAAAAGGATAGTCGCGGAATTTCTTTTGGGCTTGGGTAGTGAAGCGGGGTGATAAATCTGTAAAGACGTATTCTGTTTGCTGGGCTGGTAGATTTGGCAGAATATAAGCGGTAGTTCCTCCCGTACCCGCACCGATTTCTAGAATTCGCACACCACGATTTTGAGGTAACTGTGCTAAAGCTGATGAAATAGCCTGCTGCACTAGGCTATTAAGTACCTGTGAGCCTGGAGAATCCTGATAAACCTGGGTGGCGGTGGTCATATCACCGTCAGGAAAGAGCAATTGCAGAGGGTCACAGTTCCCTTGCAGGACTGATGCAAGTTTAGTTGCACAACGTCCTAATAGTGTTAACTCGGCTCTAGCGTGGGAATATTTCGCCAGCAGCAGACTAAGTTGGGTATCTGGGTTAGACTCTGGCGGTATGTGTACTACCTGCCATTGAAAGTCATGGTGTTGCAAATAACCTGCTTGCGCCAAAATCTCTAATAGGCGATGTACCAATCTATGGTGACGATTGACTACTCCCAATTGAGTGATGATATCTACTGTAGTGAAGTGTTGCCCAAGTTGAAATTTCCGCCCCATCTCTGCAAAAGCATGAATGATATAGGCAACGCTTAAGGCTTCCATCTGGGTGAAGACTTGCTGATATTCAGACCAGTCAACACGGGTCAGTATTTCAGGTAAATAGGAATCTATTTTAACACTGATTTCCTCTGGAGATAACAAGTAATTTGGGGTGAATTGTGAACTGCTAAAGTGGAATTTTCGCCGCCATGCCACTTGATAGAGCCACTTCTGCCAGGAGTCGGGGACTGTATTGAGCAGGCGCGATCGCTTCAATTGGAGTCCCTGCACATCGACTATGCTTAGTCCATCATCAGTATAAAGTCTGACATTGCCACTAATCAATTCTTGATTTTTATCTGAGTTAATTTCTGCTTGACTCCAAACCAGATTTCCCGGATGACGATGAATCTGCAAACGCTCGATGGCTACTGGTAAGTAAGTATTTTGTTGATTCTGAAGTAGTAAGGCTGCACCTAAAACTTGAAAGCCTGCATCTAAAATAATCGGATGCAGTTGGTAATGTTGATCCGCCAAAGTTTCAGCTAACTGTATCTGACCCATAGCTAAACCAGGCGCATACCAGAGTTCTTGGATAGCCTGAAAACTAGAGCCATAGTCAATTCCTCTATCTCGACACTGTTGATAGTAGACGAGAGGTGCAATATTTTCGTGACATTGAGATTGCAATCTTGTTAAGTCAATTGGGAGAGGTTCAGTAAAATTCTCACTCCGTAGTAGTTTACCTGTAGCGTGGAGTGTCCATACTGACTCATCATTTGTAATATTTTCACTGCTGAAAATTTGAAAAGAGTAACCAGTATCACCTTGAATTAGGCTGATTTGTAGTGTTACGGCTGTTTCCAGCAAAGTCAGTGGTTGCAAAATACTGACATCTTCCAATACCAAGTTTGGAGATTTATACAGTTGATAACCGGCAGCCAAAGCCATTTCTAAGTAAGCTGTAGCAGGTACAATCACCTCATCAAAAACGCGATGATCTGCCAGATACGCAGGTTGATTTTTGCTAATCTGTGACTGGAAGCAGATTTCCTTGAGACCCGCTAAATTCAACCTTTGACCAAGGAGGGGGTGCTGTTGACCCTGAATTAACTTTAGTTGATGCAGCGGCGAGACTGTCTCTATCCAATAGCGTTGTCTTTGGAAAGGATAAGTAGGTAAAGAAACTCGTTCACAGTCGGGGTAGCGATAAAATTCACCCCAATTAATAGCTATTCCTCGGACATACAACGCCGCCAAACTGTCTATAATTTGTTGCCAGTCGCCTTTTTTGGGATGCAAACTAGGCAACCAAACTCCTACTCCATCCGGTAAGCACTGGCGACCCATCCCGATTAAGGTAGGTTTCGCACCAATTTCGACAAACACCTCATACCCTTGCTGATGCAGTAACTTCATGCTGGCAGCAAATTGTACAGGTTGGCGGATATGATGCACCCAATACTTAGGTGTAGCGATATCTGCTGTCGCAATTTGTCCCGTCAGATTGGAAATTAGGGGAGTTTTAGGAGACGAATATTGTACTGTCTTTGCTATCTGCTCAAAATCCTCTAACATTGCTTCCATCAAGGGAGAATGGAAGGCGTGGGAAACCTGTAAAGGCTTAATTTGTATGCCTTGATTTGTCAGTTCTTGACAAACAGTCTCGACCGCTTGACGTTTACCTGAGATCACAAGACTTTCTGCACCGTTATAAGCTGCGATCGCAATTTGTTCACCATAGGGTTGAATAGCTGATAACACTGTCGGCTCATCTGCTAGCACAGCCGCCATTGCACCATCCGACGGTAACGCCTGCATTAATCTACCCCGTGCAGCGATGAGTTTTAAACCATCTTCTAAGCTGAACACTCCCGCAATACAAGCGGCGACATATTCACCAACACTGTGACCCATAACCGCTGAGGGTTCTATCCCCCACGATTGCCAGAGTTTAGCTAGGGCGTATTCTAATGCGAATAGAGCGGGTTGGGTGTAAGCAGTTTCGTTGATTGGGGATTGGGGACTGGGGATTGGGGATTGGGGATTGGGGATTGGGGATTGGGGATAAAGAATTTCTAATAAGGGTGTTTCTAGGTAGGGTTGGAGGATTTGGTTGCAGTGGTCTAGGATGCGGCGAAATGTGGGCTGAGTTTCGTAGAGATGCCGTCCCATGTCCACGTACTGCGAACCTTGTCCTGTAAATAGAAAGGCTACTTTGGGACGTTTCCGAGTAGTGATTTTTCCCTGAAAGACTCCAGGCGCGTCTTGTTTTGCTAAAAATGCGACTAATTGCTCTTGTAGTTGGATTGTAGAGTCAGAAGTAATTGCTAACCGATAATCAAAATGGCTACGTCCAACACCAGTAGTAAAGCAAATATCTGTTAATGATAATTGTGGATGATTTTGCAGATATTCTTGGTAACTCTGCACCAGTTCTTGCAGTGCCTTTTCACTCTTAGCGGATAAAGTCAGCAGTTGTAGCGAATGCTCGTTGATTTCTTTCTTTTGCTTTTTGCCTTTTAAATTTTGCCCTTCCAAGACAACGTGAGCATTAGTCCCACCAAAGCCGAAGGAACTCACACCTGCTATGAGACTTTCACCTCCAGACCAAGACTCTAGTTTTTGCTGGACTCTTAGAGGTAATTTATCGAAGGGAATGTAAGGGTTGGCTTCTTGGAAATGCAGACTTGGCGGGATTTCCCCATGTTTTAGAGAGAGGGCAACTTTAATTAATCCCGCAATCCCGGCGGCGGCTTCGGTATGACCAATATTGGTTTTGACTGAACCTAAAGCACAGTATTCTCCTGGGGGGCGGCCTTCACTTAAGACCTTACCTAAAGCTTTAACTTCGATGGGATCGCCTAATTTTGTGCCTGTACCGTGAGCTTCTATATACTGTACTTGACCAGGGGCAACTCCGGCTTGACGGTAGGCTTCTCTGAGTACGGCTTCTTGTGCTAGAGAATTAGGTGCGGTAATGCCATTACTGCGACCATCTTGATTCACGGCACTACCGCGAATAGTGGCATAAATGCGATCGCCATCTGCTATGGCTTGAGATAGTAGTTTCAACACCACAACTCCAGCCCCTTCACTCCGTACATAGCCATTAGCCCGACTATCAAAGGCTTTACACCTGCCATCGGCAGCCATAAAGCCACCTTTGGAGAAGGTGACTGTCACCCAAGGAGAAGCCATGATATTGACACCCCCAGCTACAGCCAAGGTAGATTCACCATTCCGCAAACTTTGACAAGCTAGGTGAACTGCAACCAGAGAGGAGGAACAAGCGGTGTCAATGGCAATACTTGGGCCTGTGAGGTTCAAGGTATAGGAAATCCGGTTAGCAGCTAAAGAACAAGCTGTTCCTGTACCTGCGTAACCATTTAAGTTCACAGGGTTTTGGAATCTTAGTTTATCGTAGTCAAATGTCGAAATCCCCACAAACACACCCGTAGGTGTGCCTGTCAGTCCTTCGGGGTTTTGTCCCGCATCTTCTAAGGCTTCCCAAGTGGTTTCTAGTAACAACCGATGTTGAGGGTCTACACTTGCGGCTTCTCTGGGGGCAATACTAAAAAAATGTGGGTCAAATTGATCTATTTGCTCTAAAAAACCGCCCCATCGCGTGGACATTTTGTCTGGTGTTGCTGGGTCTGAATCATAAAACGCATCTATATCCCAGCGTGTCTTCGGCACTTCGGTAATGGCATCAATCCCATGACGCAGTAAATGCCAGAAGGCCTCTGAATTTTTCGCCCCAGGAAAACGACATCCTATTCCAATAATCGCGATGGGTTCTCTATCCATTTTACTTCTCTCTAACTGGGATGTTGCTAGCTAAAATTTTGAATAATTGCTCGTTTTATTTATATGGGGGTAAAGCTCACTGGGAGGGATTTCAGTCCCCGAAGAATAATTTTTTTATGCCACTCTAGTTGGTCTGTAGCCAGTTGGAGATCAGGGAATCTTTGTATCAGTGTATTAATAGCAATCTGGGTTTGAACTCTTGCTAAGACGTTGCCTAAACAGGCATGAATACCATAACTAAAAGCCAGGTGACGATTATTCTGGCGGGTAATATCGAGTTGATCAGGATAGGGAAATTGCACCGGATCTCGGTGGGCAGATCCCATACAGACAAAGACCTGTTGACCTTTGCGAATGGTTTTACCACCGATTTCTACATCTTCAATTGCTGTTCTGACTGTTAATTGCACTGGGCTATCATAGCGTAGTAGTTCTTCTACTGCACTTTCTATTAGTATTGGTGCTTGTTGGAGTTTTGCCATTTGTTCAGGGTGACGCAGCAAAGCCAAAACACCGTTACTAATGAGTTTGACTGTGGTTTCGTGACCAGCAGCAAATAATAATATACAAGTCCCTAATAGTTCTTCTTCCGTTAATTTATCTTGGTCATCTCTAGCTGCGATTAAGGCACTGAGAAGATCGTTTTGACGCTGCTGACGACGCTGGCTAATCAAGTTGTGGAAATACTCGGCCAAATCAACCACTACTCGATTGAGATGTTCAAAGACATCTATCGACATCATCGGGTCTAAGCAAAGCACCACATCATCAGACCACTTTTGCAACTGGTCGCGGTCTTCTGGGGGGATACCTAGCATTTGGGCAATGACTACAACCGGTAAAGGGTGAGCTAAGTCTGCCACAACATCAAATTTACCAACACTTGCTACTTGATCCAGCTTTGCATTCACTACTTCTTGAATGTAAGGACGCAAATTTTCTACTATCTGCGGTGTGAAGGCTTTACTTGCTAGTCTTTGTAACCGAGTATGGTCTGGCGGATCCATGAATAGCATCCATTTGCTGGTAATACGTCCTAGGGGGCCAAGTTCTCCCTGTGTTTCTCGGAATCGAATGTCTTGGTAATTTCCCCATCGGCGCATATCCACGCTAAAACGAGGATCGCGCAAAATCGCTATAGCATCCGCATAACGGGTAATTACCCAAACACCCATGAAACTGAAATGGATGGGATCTTGCGATCGCAATCTTTCATAGTATTGATAGGGGTTATTCCTAAACTCAGCGAGAAAAGGATTGAATAACGGTTTTTGGCTGTTACCGTTACTAATGGCTGCTACGGAAGAGTGAGCGACTGACTCCATTTCAAGTATCCTTAGCTGTGCTAACTTTCTCCAGTGTTGGGGAAAAACTTATTTGTTGTGTTAGGTGTTCAGCAAGTGCCTCAATGCTGGGATAGTCCCAAAATATGGTGGGTTCTAGTTCACAGCCTAACCATGCGGATAATTCATCTGTCATACTGACTGCGACTGATGAATCTAAACCATAGTGAGCAAAGGGTTCTTGTGTGTCTATTTCATCTGGTGGCATTTTTAAGGATATGGCTAGATGTGTGACTAACCAGGTTTTAATTTTTTCAGAGGTAAAAATAGAGTTAGCGGTGGCTTGTTCTCCTTGAGCAGTATTGTGTGCGGCTTGTTGGACGTATTGCCAAAGGGCTTCTAAAGAGGCTTGCAGTTCTGCTAATTCCAGTTGTTGGAGATTGGCTTGCCACTCTCCGATAATATCTAGAGTTTTAGCTAAAAACCCATTCCTACAGGCTTGACGTTGAATCTTCCCACTGGAGGTTTTAGGAATGCTGGCTGTTTTGAGTAATACGACTGCATAAACTTGGAGTTCATGTTGTTGTGAGACTGCTTGCCGGATTGCTCCCACTATTTCATCTACATTTAGCTGACGGATGTAACTCCGTTCAACTTCTTGAGCAATGACTAACCTTTCTTCACCTGCGACGGTGATGGAAAAGGCTGCACCACATCCAGAACGTAAGGCTGGATGACTGTTTTGGATAGTTAATTCGATGTCTTGGGGATAGTGGTTTTGTCCCCGAATAATGATTAAATCTTTGATCCGACCAGTGACAAATAATTCGCCATTGTAGATAAATCCTAAGTCTCCAGTGCGGAGAAATGTCCCTTCTTTGGTATCCGCTAGATAAGCTTGAAATGTCTCTTGAGTAGCCTCTGGACGTTGCCAGTAACCAGCAGCGACGTTTGCACCTGATACCCAGATTTCACCGACTTCTTGGGGGCTACATTGGGTCAGGGTTTCTGGGTGTGCGATCGCAATTTTCTGTTCTAACCAAGTCTTTCCACAGCTAACTATTTGTCTAGTTTCTGGTTGTTGTTCATTAGTAACTACAACTTGATGTTGTTCAATAGCTGACTTGTCAATATTCAAAACCAAGGGTGCAGTTGTTTTCTCGCCCCCAGAGACTAACAAGGTAGTCTCAGCCATCCCATAGCAAGGATAAAAAGCCTCCTTCCTAAAACCACAAGGCTTAAATTTGGCTGCAAATTTCTCTAGGGTTTCTGCTTGCACTGGTTCTGCACCGTTGAAGGCTAATTCCCAACTACTCAAATCCAAGCTAGCTATCTGTTCGGGGGTGACTTTACTCACACATAATTCGTAGGCGAAGTTGGGGCCGCCACTGGTAGTAGCTTGATAATGTGAAATAGCTTGCAGCCAACGAATAGGTTTCTGGAGAAAAGCTACTGGTGACATAAAATAGCAGGATGTTCCGAGATATAGAGGCTGAAGAATATTCCCAATTAGCCCCATGTCGTGATACAAGGGCAACCACCCCACCACAATGGTTTTATCGGTATGTTGATAAGCCTGCTGAATCATACGCTGGTTGTACAGCACGTTGCCATGAGTGATCATGACTCCTTTTGGCTTACCTGTAGAACCGGATGTGTATTGGAGAAAGGCTAGGGTATCACTGTTGATTTGGGGTAGTTGCCAATCTGAAACAAGGCTAACGTCAATATTGTCAGTTGCTAGCCATTGCATTGCAGCTAATTCTGGGGCTTGCTGCAACCATTCCTGCTGATTTTGTAGTAAAGCCTTGGTGGTGAGAACTACTGTTGCCTGCGTATCTGCCACGATCGCCTGGAGTCTTGTGAGTTTCTGGTTACGTCGCGGCGGATAGGCTGGAACAGCTACTAATTGGGCATATAAGCAGCCAAAAAATGCACTGATGAATTCTAATCCTGGTGGATATAGTAAAAGAGCGCGTTCACCTTTGGCTGCGAGAGTTTGTAACTTAGTGGCGATTGAGCGAGCCTCTTGTGCTAACGCTTGATAGGTCAAGCTTTGGGCTTCTGTTTCGCCATCCTGCAAAAACGTAAAAGCTGTTCTGCACGGATGCTGAAAGGCTCTAGATTGCAGGAGGTCTACTAAAGTCGTAGTTTCTTGCAAAATTATTGAGTTCAAGTTTTTACACGCAAAAACGAAAAATTAAGTTTCTTAAAAGCTGTTTAAACGCACATAGTATCTTTAATACCACAAATTTGATCCAGATCAAGCTATTAGGCGTTTTAATTTTGCCAAGTTAATTTTTTTTATAGTCATAAATGACACAGATATATTGGCATAGAACCCTGGTACGAATTATTAAAGAAGCATTAAAGTTTTTTTAAAATCAAGAGATTTAGGAAAATCCCATAACTGAATAGCACAGCAACAAATGTAGTAAACAACACTTTTGTATACTGGGTTAAACTGTAATTTTATACATCGGATGCTTGTGGTAAGTTTTGTTTCAAAAAATACTAGTATGTAACCACTGAGGAGTAGTAACAAAGCTATTTGCCTGTTACTTGCTGCCTACTACACTAATGACTAACCTTTGTCGGTTATAACAACCCTATAAATTTTGTCAACTTGCTCTAGCTGTTGGTAAATTTCTGCGGCTACGGTTTGGAGACGCTGGGATTCTGTATTCAGGTTGATTTCATGGACTGTTTTTTGCTGAAGTAAGTTATCTAACTCAGCTCTTCTTTGGGCAATATCTTTGTTGATTTGCTCAATTACTTCCCGTTCGTAGGTATTGAAGCATTCTTCCACGCCTATACGGATTTGGGGAATATATTCTTCAGCCGCCTGTGGGAGATATTTCATTAATTCCTTTTGCGCCGTTTGGACTAATTTTTGTCGGGCTTGATCTGCTTGAAGAAAGCCAATACCCATGCCCAAAAATGCTAATCCCACAGGCCCTAAAAATACACCTGTGATGGTGCTGGTAATGCTGTTCACACCGATCGCGGCTATATAGTTCAGTAAGATATTTCTCCAATCAAAGCCTGCTTGCGCCATAGCCACGCCTGCAATATTACCTCTGGACAAGGATAATAATCCCATTGCCCATTTTGTCCAAGTCGGTGAATCTTCTTCAGTAGTAGCTTGGGGTTTAAATTTTACTTCTTGTCCCGATAATTTATCGCTGATTTGTTCGATCACTTGGCTGTAAGAAGCACCGTATTTTGCCGCACTGGTGGAAAGTTTGGCAAAGGCTGTATTCATGTCTTGTTCTACCGTCAAAGTCCAAGCGGAGATTTTGTCGGCGGTGTATTGTTCAAATGCTTCTTTGAGGGCTGCGTTAAAGGTTTCGCGTTTGTCTTTATTGAGAAAATCCAATAATTCTAAGTCTGGTTGGTAAGGTAAAAAGTCGGTTTCAAAAGTAGTACCCAAATTCAGAATGTAAGCACGCAACGACTCAGTAATAGCTTTGGCTTGGTTGTCTCTGGTAGTGCGAATTTCTCCTTGAAATTGATCGCGAATCACACCCAATTGTTGAAATTCTGGTTCTACAGAACTAATGCGCTGCTTCATTTCACTCACATCTTCATTGAGTAAAGAAAGGCGGCGTTGAATTGCCGCTTGGATGTTAGTGTAGGTTTGGCGCGCTAGAATAATAGCCGATTGTAGTTGGGCTACCGCTTTGTCTTGGGTTAAGAAGATATTGAGCGATCGCAATAATTCTGGAAATCCTGTACCCTCTAAAGATGCTGACTGATCCTTAATTCTTCGTCTGAGGGCATTAATTGCAGAAATTTCAAAGACGCGCTCAGAATAAATATTTGGTCCATGAATTTGACAATATTGTGCCAAATTCGTTTGAAATACCTGTCTTAGTTGCGTTTCGGCTGCTTGTAATTCTTCTTCATCATCTGGATCTAAAATTCCTTCTTGAATTTGATCCCAACCATTAATAATAAAAAATACTGTCAAACCGCGACCTTTCACATAATTTTCTAGGTAGCGGCGTTCTGCTAGTGTGTAAGGTTGAGATGCCCGCATCACAAACAAAATTGCATGACAATTATTGATATACCCCAGTGATAATTCATTTCTCGCTTCTGTATCATTCAGCCCTGGACTATCGATAATTTCTAAACCTTTGGATAAAAGTGGTAATGGGTACTCTACAACGGCATGACTAACTTCAGCAAATGCCGTTTTTTTCTCTTTTTCTAGTTGTTTAGCTTCTTTGGGATCAATCGTATATCTCTGCTTAAATTCTTTAAATTCAAGCTGTTCAGGTTGGCGATGATCATTAAAATAAATCGTTACCTGTTTGTTTTCGCCATAACGTAAAATTGTCAAAATAGCAGTACAGGGAGTCGCTGCATTAGGGAGAATATTTTCCCCAATCAAGGCATTAATAAAGGTACTTTTGCCGCGCTTCATGTCGCCTAAAACAAGTAAGCGGAATACACCTTGCTTGAGATTTTGGCTAGCTAAATTGACGTTTTCAATATCTGAAGCTAAACCTAATGCACCAGAAGTATTTTGCGCTCCTAATTCGGCTTGGCTGAGAATCTCGCCCATCTGCGCTAAACAAGCAGATATCTCTTGACGAACTCCGGCGATTTTATCTAAATCATTAATAAAACTGTCAGCTTCAACTTTGTATTGCATAAAAATTTCAAATTAGTCAATAGTCAATAGTTTTTCTCTCCTACACCCCAATCCCTGTATTTATAAGGAGATCACGTGTTTAATTCTACTACAGGGGGTAATGTACAAAAGTTGTAAATGATTGTAAAGAAGTATATTTAGGAATGACACAGTGGCTTTAACATCAAACCAAGTATACTAGTATTGCGGCAATCACCTAGTTGATCAAGCCTAAAGTAGCTAGGGCATTAGCCTTGCATTAAGAATTCTTGAAGTTACAATCTATCTCAGTAGACTTGGGGTTAACCTGCAAATGACTGGTTTTATGCTTAACCAAGTGCGATCGCAGGTTTGGTAAAAAAACAGAATCAAGCGTAACGAGTCCTTTAATTCAATCTTTAGGTGATTTATATGTTGGATGAAGTGGTGAAAAAGCTTGCATCACTGGGTCTACCTGGTGTAACGCTGGTAATCATAATAGCTACAACTGGACTAGAAGGTAATGTTGTTGTTCCCATTGTGTTGGCTACTCTAGGTGGGCCATTTGGTATGATAGGCGGTTTAGCAGTTTTGGGAGTAGTGTCTTGGGTTGGTGAATACTTAGCAGAGTACGGTACTGAGGCTTTATTGACTGCGGTTTATACAGAACGCAGAAAAAATGAAGCTATTGGCGGTATTTTAAGAGAAATTAACAGTTTGGCTATATCTGACGAACTGAAAACTAAACTCAAAAACAACGTCTCCAACAGCCCTAAAAAAGACACAGACTTAGCAGCTATCGTTCCTCAAGTTAGGGAAATTGAATAAGCTCTATCTGAAGTGATGTCTGTGGAAAATGATCACATTTGATAGTGGGGGCTTCTGCCTTGTTCTTTCTATTAGCAAAAATATCTAAGAGCTAGATGAGATGCACCCACTGATTGATAGAGGTTAGATGCTAGTAGAAGAAAGAATGCTTAGTTGCTAGGCTTTGTGAGTATTGATGAGGGTGTTTTTACTGTCGCATTTACTCTACTAACGGCTAGATCTGAGAAGCTCCTTGGAATGATTAATATCATGATTTCAAGATTGATATTCATGGGAAAAATTCACAAAAATGTGAAGATTTCTTTCTCTAGTCTCTAGCCTCTATTCGCCAAATCAGCATAGATATCTCGATTTTAGCCATTTTAAAATCACGTGCTGTAATCCAGTCACAACGATGATTCTATCAGTTCCAAAGTTTTAAAAACCCTGATTCGGCTTGATAATCTCTCTAATTAATTTTTTGAGATAAACTGAGGAATAACCCCAAGAAATGGCTAAAATCGAAGATAAAAAACTCGTGAATTATGGTGGCTGAAATTTATAGTTGCCATATATTGCCTATGCAAAAAAAATTATGGCAGTTTCAGAGAAATAACTATGGCAGTTTCAGAGATAACTAATGCAGTAGCGTGGGAACTCGGCCAAGAATACGATACAGGTTCATTCACGAGTGTTGCCCTGGATAATCAAGGCAATTGTGTAGAAACTCATGTAGGAAGCGATCGCTTATTTTATCGCATAGGCAAACTCAATGCTGAGAATCAGACTATTCGATGGGGAGATTCTCAAGAATACGATACAGGTTCATGCACGAGTGTTGCCCTGGATAATCAAGGCAATTGTGTAGAGACTCATGTAGGAAGCTATCGCTTATTCTATCGCATAGGCAAACTCAATGCTGAGAATCAGACTATTCAATGGGGAGACTCTCAAGAATACGATACAGGTTCATTCACGAGTGTGGCACTGGATAATCAAGGCAATTGTGTAGAGACTCATGTAGGAAGCGATCGCTTATTTTATCGCATAGGCAAACTCAATGCTGAGAATCAGACTATTCAATGGGGAGACTCTCAAGAGTATGGTTCTGGTGCAACAAGTAGCATTACTTTAGATGATCAAGGAAATTATATAAGGACATATCGAGAAGGCGATCGTCTACATTACAGATTCGCTAATTTAGCAAATATTTTTGAACCTAGACAAGAAATTGTCACCCCTCCAGTCAAAGTTGATCCTTTATCCAATTTACAACCCGTTTTAGCTTTTGATGGAGAGGATGACTATATAGAAATTCCTCATACTGAAGCTTTTAACTTTGCCAAAGACCAAGATTTTGCGATCGAACTTTGGCTCAAACCAGATATAGAACAACAAGGTCAAAGCAAAGCCGCCTTCGATACGAATATTATTGAAAAGTGGGCAGGAAAACCTTTTCCTTACACTATTCGTTACAGTAGTAAAAATGGCCGCATTTATGTATCTCGCTATGACAGCAGACAAAATCCGGCACTGACTTCTGCTGAATCAATTAGCGATCAAAAATTTCATCACATAGCATTTGTTAAAGAAACTTCCCGACTGTCTTTATATATAGATGGTGTAGAAGTCACTAATAAATATGACACCACCACAGGTAAAACTCAAAACGACTCACCACTTTATTTGAGTAGAGGCGCAGGGGGGCGGAATTTCTTTAAAGGACAAATCAGCGAATTAAGAATTTGGGACACAGCCCGTTCTTCAGAAGAAATTCGCACATACATGACTGCGCGTCTAACAGGTAATGAAGCTGGTTTAGTCGGTTATTGGCCGTTAAATGATGGCGTGGGGAACACAGTACAAGACTACACCAGTAACTCCAACCACGGCACTATTTATGGTAGTCCTACTTGGGTACAGACTGAATTGCTCATTACCCCAATTCACCCAATAGAAAATATTTCTACTGAGAAAAAAACTGTCAAATCCTCTGTCTACCCAACTAATAAAAAAGTTAAGCAAGAGTCAAATCCCGACATGATGATTATAGATAATGAACCACACCAAACACCAGAGCTAAAACAACTCAACCAACAGAAATTAGTATTTGATGGTAAAGATATTTATATAAATTTGGGTAAAAAATCCGAATTTAAAATTGCCCAGCAAATTAGTTTAGAAGCTTGGATTAATTGCCAAGTGCAAAGAAGACGCACCGGAATTATTACTAACGTCTTTGATACTAATCAAATTGAAAGTGGATATGGTCTACTTCTAGATGGAAAGAGCGGAATATTTTTCGCTTTAAAAACTCCATCTAAAAGTATTCAATATCTCAGCAGTAAAGAAAATTCTATCAAACTCAATCATTGGCATCACATTGCAGGAACGTATGATGGTAAGCGCATGAAAGTCTACGTTGATGGTGTAGAAAAAGCTTCTAAATCCCTCGTAGATGAAAGCATTGATTACGAACCAGAAAATGATTTAGTCATCGGCATTTACCAAGACAATAATGAAATTTATCCGTTTAAAGGTCAAATTAAAGAAGTACGGCTCTGGAACAAAGTGCGTTCTCCAGAAGAAATTCAAGCTGATATGGCAAAATCTCTTGTAGGTAATGAAACGGGATTAGTAGGATACTGGCCTTTAAATGATGGACTCGGAACAATAGTAGAAGATAAAACAATTCATGCCAATCATGGCAATATCATTGGTAACACTGCTTGGGTACAAACTGAAATCCCCATTGAAACCCAACAGTTACCAGAAACTCAACTCGAAGTTATAGAAACTATTCAACAAAAAACTCAAACACCTATGTCAGAAACCACACCAGTTATAACTCCAGAAAAGTCTACATCAACCAAAACTAAACAGCAGAAAGCAAAAAATACAGTCAACAAATATCCATACAAAATTTTGTCAATTGATGGCGGTGGTATTCGAGGCATTATCCCAGCGATGATTCTCGCAGAAATTGAAAGACGCACCGAAAAACCAATTTCCAGTTTATTTGACTTGATAGCTGGAACTTCCACAGGAGGAATGTTAGCTTTAGGTTTGGTTAAACCACATTTAAAGGATGCCCAAGCCCCCGCATACACTGCTCAACAATTAGTGAGTATTTTTTATGAGCATGGTAACGTAATATTTTACGAACCACTGTATGCAGAACTCTTAGGAGACTTGGACGAAATTATCAAACCCAAATACAGTTCTGAAGGGAAAAACGATATCCTGACAGATTACTTTGGTAATGCAACAATTAAGGATGCAATTACAGAAGTGTTAATCACTAGCTATGATATTGAGCAGCGAATGCCAGTATTATTTACTAGCAACGTTAATCAAGAAAACGTTACTTCTAGAAAATTGCGGAAGATATGTACAGGCTTCACCATGAAGGAGGCAGCAATGGCAACTAGTGCTGCTCCTACATATTTTCCTCCATATCGGATTGCTACATCACATAACGAAAATGGTTTCTATACATTAGTAGATGGGGGAGTAGTTGCGAATAATCCTACCGCTTTAGCGTTAGTAGAATCTATCACTAGTGCAAAAGCAGCAACCAAGCGAGGAGAAGATACTTGGACTCTTGATAATACTTTAGTAGTTTCTTTAGGGACTGGCTCGCTTACTAAAAAATATCCTTATCAAGAAGCCAAAAACTGGGGATTAGTCGGTTGGGCTAGACCAATGTTGAACATTGTTTTAGATGGTGCAAGTGAAGCTATTTCTTGTCAAATAGAACAACTGTTACCAGTCGGAGAAGACTTATCACAGCAACAATATTATCGCTTCCAAACTTATATTGATGAAATGTTAGAAGCAATGGATAATGCCAAGTTTCATAATATTAGTATGCTGGTACAAGTAGGCAAACAAATGATTGAAGAAAGAACAGAAGAAATAGACTCATTATGTGATAAGTTAGCGAACTAAAAACTCATCATATAGTTTAGAGATGATTTATAAAGTAAAGCTTAAATTGTAGGGTGCGTTACGCGTTGCTTTAACGCACGGCATGATCATGGTGCATTACGGCAATTTATACTGTTGCTCATACTCAAATCCTGAAAATGCCGTAACACAACGGCAATAAAACGGGAGGAAAATCCACACCGCTTTTTGCCTCCCCTACTTAATATTTACTTTATAAATAGGCTCTTATAGTGGGGGCTACCTAACATTAACGCTTCACTAACAGCCCTTTCTTTTCTCAGTATAACTTTGTGTTTCCCTTGCGCCCTCAGACTTATAGAGAATAGTCCTAAACTCTTTCTTATTAAAAACAACTTTAAAAATTTATGAGTGATTTATTAAAACGTCTTGATTATTTATCGCCAGAACAGCGTGAATTGGTTTTAAAAAAATTACAAATGCAGAAGATAAATTCTGCAACGGATAGTTATAAATCTCAAACTATACCCATTACGCCTGTATCTAGAGACCAAGCAATTCCTTTATCCTTTGCACAACAAAGATTATGGTTTTTAGATCAATTAGTTGGCCCTAGTGCTACATACAATACACCAACTGCTTTAAAAATTACTGGTAAGCTGAATATCCCAGCGTTAGAACAAGCCATTATTGAAATTGTGCGTCGGCACGAAGTTTTAAGAACTAGCTTTCAAAAAATTCATGAGACTCCTGTGCAAGTTATTCATCCTAGTGTGACAATAACTTTACCAGTAGTAGACTTACAAGATTTATCAGATCAGGAACAAGCCTTTAGAGTTCAACAATTAGTCCAACAAGAAGCCCACACACCGTTTGATTTGCAACAACCGCCTTTAATTCGCGGTCAAATTCTGTGCTTGGGTGAGACTTCCCATGTTTTATTACTAACTGTGCATCACATTGTGGTTGATGGTTGGTCAATGGGAGTCTTTATTCAAGAATTATCTAGCCTCTACCCAGCTTTTGTAATAGGTCAACCATCCCCCCTAACAGAATTATCTATTCAATATGCTGATTTTGCTGTGTGGCAAAGACAATGGTTGAGTGGAGAAGTCCTAAATACTAAACTCAACTACTGGCGACAAAAGTTAGCGGGTGCGCCACCTTTGTTAGAACTACCAACAGATAGACCGCGCCCACCTGTAGAGACTTTTCGTGGTGGTAGCTATACATTTACACTTAGCAGTCAACTAACACAGCAACTTGTCAACTTGAGTCAAAAGTCAGGGGTAACTCTGTTTATGACTCTACAGGCGGCATTTGTCACATTACTACATCGTTATACTAGTCAGGATGATATTCTCGTCGGTACGCCCATCGCTAACCGTAACCGTCAAGAAATGGAACCATTAATTGGCTTTTTTGTCAACAGTTTGGTGTTGCGAACCAAGCTCAATGGTAATCCCAAATTTAGCGAATTACTCAAACAAGTACAGCAAGTCGCTCTAGAAGCTTACGAAAATCAAGATGTTCCCTTTGAGCAGGTAGTTGAAGCCTTACAACCAGAACGCAACTTAGACCATAATCCACTATTTCAGGTGATGTTGGTGTTGCAGAATGCACCCAAAGGGACACCAAAACTATTGGATTTAGAGTTGACATCGATAGAGATTGATTTCGCTACAGCCAAGCGGGATTTAACCCTCACCTGCGTAGAGACAGAGGAGGGTCTGGGGGGTGTTTGGGAATATAACAGCGACTTATTTGATGAGTCTACAATCATCAGAATGGCGGAGCATTTGCAGACTTTGTTAACCGCAGTTGTGGTTAATCCTCATCAGCAGATTGCTGATTTACCGATATTGACTGAACGAGAAAAACAGCAGTTGCTGGTTGAATGGAATGATACTCAAAAAGAGTATCCGAGTGAGTTATGTTTGCATCAGTTGTTTGAGGCGCAAGTGCAACGAACACCGAATGCAATAGCAGTGGTGTTTGCTGATCAATATTTCACATATAGTCAGTTAAATGCTCGTGCGAATCAGGTGGCGCATTATTTGCAAAGCTTGGGAGTGGGGACTGAGGTCTTAGTGGGGATTTGTGCAGAACGTTCCTTGGATATGGTGGTGGGTTTGTTAGGGATTTTGAAAGCTGGGGGAGCTTATGTACCACTTGACCCTGCGTATCCACGCGATCGCCTAGAATATTTACTCGCAGATTCCCAAGTTCCTGTATTGCTTACCCAGTCGCACTTACTAGAAATTCTACCAGAGCATGAGCAGGCTATTTGTCTGGATACAGATTGGCAGGCAATTTCTCAACATAGTCAAGCCAATCCTGTTTCTCAAGTAAAATCTACTAACTTAGCTTATGTAATTTATACCTCTGGCTCGACTGGTAAACCCAAAGGGACAATGATTCTACACCAAGGGGTGGTGAATTATCTCAGTTGGTGTACTGAAGCTTATGCTGTCGCAGAGGGATACGGCGCACCTGTACAATCTTCTTTTGCCTTTGATGCGACTATTACTAGTCTGTTCTCGCCGTTAATTGTCGGTGGACAAGTAGTCCTGTTACCAGAAAAGCAAGAAATTGAGGCTTTGTGTAGCGTTTTACGCTCCAAACATCACTTTAGCTTAGTTAAACTTACCCCTGCTCACTTGGAATTGCTCAATCAAATTATCCCCCCAGCAGAAGCAGCCGGACAAACTAACGCTTTTGTGATTGGTGGTGAAGCCCTCTTGGGTAAGACTCTGCAATTTTGGCGGCAAAATGCACCAGCCACCCGACTAATCAATGAATATGGCCCGACAGAAACCGTTGTGGGTTGTTGTATTTATGAAGTGCCAGATGATACTTCCTTGACAGATGGTGTTTTAATTGGTCGCCCCATTGCCAACACCCAGCTTTATATTTTAGATGAATATCTGCAACCAGTCCCCATTGGTGTCAGGGGTGAACTCTACATTGGCGGGGCTGGAGTAGGGCGTGGCTATTTAAATCGTCCTGAGTTGACGCAAGAGAAATTCATTCCCAACCCCTTTGACAATTCACAATGGCATCGTTTATATAAAACCGGGGATTTGGCACGTTATCGACCAGATGGCAATATTGAATACCTTGGTCGGATGGATAACCAAGTTAAAGTACGGGGTTTTCGGATTGAGTTGGGAGAGATTGAAGCAGCCTTGACACAACACCCAGAAGTGCGGGAAACAGTTGTGATTACTAGAGAAGATATTCCTGGTGATAAGCGTTTAGTTGCTTATGTTGTCCCTAATTCCCAGGATAGCGATCGCACTGACTCAACCCTAGTTAACGAATTCGAGTCAGAACAGCTTTCACAATGGCAGCAAGTATTTAATGATAGTTACAGCCAATCGGCAACGGATGCAGATCCCACCTTCAATATTATTGGCTGGAACGATAGCCGCACTGGGTTACTCATTCCTAAAGAGGAAATGCGGGAATGGGTAGAGTCTACAGTATATCGGATTCTTGAGGGGCAACCAAAACGGGTGTTAGAGATTGGTTGTGGTACGGGGATGCTGTTATTTAGGATTGCGCCCCAGTGTGATTGTTACTACGGTACGGATATTTCGCCCCAGGCTTTGCGGTATGTACAGCAGCAAATTACCCAAATGGGGGGAAATTGGTCACAAGTTAAATTAGCACAACGTTCCGCCGAAAACTTTCACGGAGTTGAAACTGGGGGTTTTGATGCGGTTGTGCTTAACTCCGTGGTGCAGTATTTTCCTAGCATTGATTATCTCATGCAGGTCATAGAAAACGCAGTGCAGGCGATCGCATCGAAAGGTTTCATCTTTATCGGCGATATCCGCAGTTTACCTTTACTGGAAGCCTTTCACGCCTCGGTGCAGTTGGCGCAATCTCCCCCATCCCTCTCTACAGGAGATTTAAAACAACGCATCCAACGTCATCTAACCCAAGATTCAGAACTGGTAATTGACCCTGCTTTCTTCACTGCACTACAGCAACGCTTCCCCCAAATTAGTCATGTGCAGATTCAAGTCAAACGCGGTCAATATCATAATGAACTGACTCAGTTTCGTTATGATGTCACCTTGCATATCGGTAATACAGTTACGCCAACAGTTGTCCCACAATGGTTAGATTGGCAGCAAGATCAGCTAACATTACCCTTACTGCAAGAGTTACTCACCAAATCAGCATCAGCAATTTTAGGGATTAGAAATATCCCGAATCGGCGGTTACAAACGGAGATGAAATTGCTGGATTTATTAGCAAGTCTTCCCGAAAACGCGACCGTGGGAGAACTACAGAAGGAACTGGGGACGGCGAACTCGTCTATTGACCCGGAAGAATTTTGGCAATGGGAAACAGAATTATCCTATCAAGTACACATCAATTGGTCAGAAACAGACAAGGGTAACTATGATGTGGTGTTTGTCAGAGATCATCAGAATATTCTGCCAATTTTTGACCATTCACAGACCATTAAACCTTGGAGTAATTACGGTAATAACTTACTACAAGGACAATTAACACGTAAACTAGTGCCTCAATTGCGGAGTTTTCTCAAAGATAAACTCCCTGGTTACATGATGCCTAACGCATTCATGTTATTGCCTGCATTACCTTTAACGCCTAATGGTAAAGTTGATCGGGTAGCGTTACCTGTACCCAATCTCGAACTGAGTCGGACAGTAAGTTTTGTCCCTCCCCGCACAGCAGAGGAAGAAATCATTGCTGCAATTATGGCTGAGGTGTTGGGACTAGAAGAAATCGGCGTTTATGATAACTTCTTTGATTTGGGGGGACATTCCCTGTTAGCAACTCAGGTAATTTCTCGCCTACAGGAAGCATTCCCAGTAGAGTTACCCCTGCGGTGTTTGTTTGAAGCACCTAGCGTTGTGGAACTCGATCAATTTATTGCTAATCTGCGTCAAGTTGGGACAGGATTAACTGCAACAGCGATCGCACCCGTACCCAGAACCGGCGAACCCCTACCCATGTCATGGGCGCAGCAGCGATTGTGGTTTCTCTACCAATTGGAAGGGGCGAATTCTACTTACAATATGCCCAACGCTTTGCAAATTAACGGGGAACTGCACGTTGAAGCATTAAAACAAACTCTTTCGGCAATTGTCCAGCGTCACGAAATTTTAAGAACCAGTTTTGATTTAATCGATGGTAGTCCAGTCCAGGTCATTAACCCTGATGCTAGGTTGAGTTGGGAAGTTATCGACCTGCGGGAATTAACAACCGATCAACAGCAAGCAGCCGTTGAAAAATTTAGCAACGAAGAAGCACAAAAGCCCTTTAACCTCAACCAAGCACCTTTAGTTAGAGCTACACTCTTACAATTAGATGCACATTCCCATGTGTTGTTGTTCAACCTGCATCACATTGTCGCTGATGGTTGGTCAATGGGGGTAATTATTCAAGAATTATCGACAATTTATCCCGCCTTAGCTGCGGGTCAATCTTTCCCCTTAAAAGATTTGACCATTCAATATGCTGACTTTGCTGTGTGGCAAAGACAATGGTTAACGGGGGAAGTCTTAGAAACCAAGCTGAATTATTGGCAGCAACAACTAAAAGACGCACCACCTGTATTAGAACTACCCACCGATAAACCCCGTCCGGTTGTGCAGACTTTTAGAGGCGATCGCATCACTTTCCAACTCAGAAAAGACTTAAGTGAACAACTCAACCTCCTCAGTCAACAAGCTGGTGCTACCTTATTTATGATTTTGCAAGCGGCGTTTGTGACGTTGCTGCATCGCTACACTGGTCAGGATGATATTCTCGTTGGTACTCCCATCGCTAACCGCAACCGTAAAGAATTAGAACCATTAATTGGCTTCTTTGTCAATACTTTAGTTCTGAGAAATAAAGTCGCAGATAATCCCAAATTCTCAGAATTGTTGACTCAGGTGAAACAAGTAGCCCTGGATGCTTATGCTCATCAGGATGTACCCTTTGAGCAAATAGTAGAAGCTTTGCAACCAGAACGCAAACTCAGTCATGCGCCTCTGTTCCAAGTGATGTTTATCTTACAGAATGCGCCGATGGGTAATTTAGAATTACCTGGGTTGAGTTTTGTCCCGTTGGCGAGTGAAAATGTTACCGCCAAGTTTGATTTAACCTTGTCTATTTGGGAGACAAAACAAGGGCTTGCAGGTTGGTGGGAATACAATAGCGACTTGTTTGAGTCAGAGACAATCAGCCGGATGATTGCACATTTCCAAACCCTACTAGCGGGGATTGTCGCTAATCCAGAAGCACGGGTGGCGCAGTTACCGTTGCTGACTGTTGAAGAACAGCAAAAGTTATTTGGTGATGTAGAGGAAGTCTACACCATACAGGAATCTATCCCAGAATTATTTACAGCCCAAGTACAACAGACTCCTGATCATGTGGCTGTGGTGTTTGGAGAAACACAACTCACCTACGCTGAGTTAGATACTCGTGCAAATCAGTTGGCGCGCTACTTACAAACATTGGGAGTCAAGCCAGAAGTCGCCGTGGGTATCTGTATCGAACGTTCCTTAGATTTAGTCGTGGGTTTGTTGGCGATTCTCAAAGCTGGTGGTGCGTATGTCCCCCTAGATGCTACATATCCCCGCGATCGCTTGGCTTATATGTTACAAGATTCCCAAGCGGCGGTATTACTGACAACATCTGAATTAGTAGAAATATTGCCAGCACACAAGGCGCAGGTAGTTTGTTTAGATTCTCTCTCCTACCAACATTTACCCTCAGATTCTCCTGAAAATGGACTACAACCGGATAACTTGGCATATGTAATTTATACATCTGGCTCTACTGGTATGCCGAAGGGTGTAGCCATGCCCCATCGTGCTTTAGTTAACCTCATTCAGTGGCAAATTACTCACACGTCCATCGCCGCCAACGCCAAAACTCTACAATTTGCGCCGGTTAGTTTTGATGTGTCCTTCCAAGAAATCTTTTCAACTTGGTGTGCTGGCGGAACATTGGTTTTATTACCAGAAGACACACGTAAAGATACCACTGCATTATTCAATTTACTCACTCAGCAAGGTGTAGAAAGATTATTCTTACCCTTCGTAGCTTTGCAACAGTTAGCGGAAGTCTCCGCTAATGTGGAATCTTTGCCACCTTTACGAGAAATTATCACGGCTGGAGAACAGTTACAAGTCACACCCGCTTTGAAAAATTTCCTGCAACGGTTGGGAAATTGTACGCTACATAACCAGTATGGCCCTACGGAAACTCATGTGGTGACGGCATTTACCTTGGAGGGTGATGTAAACGAGTGGCCGATTTTACCACCAATTGGTCAGGCGATCGCTAATACTCAAACCTACATCCTAGATAAATATCTGCAACCAGTCCCAATGGGAGTTAGGGGTGAGTTATATATCGGTGGTGCTAACCTAGCTAGAGGTTATCTCAATCGCCCTGATTTAACGGCTGAGAAATTCACTACTCATAATGGAGCTAGATTATACAAAACCGGTGATTTAGCCCGATATTTACCCGATGGCAATATTGAATATCTGGGACGGATTGACAATCAAGTCAAAGTGCGAGGCTTCAGAATTGAATTAGGTGAAATCGAAGCGACGTTAAATAATCATCCCCAAGTGAAACAGGCGATCGCCATTGTGCAAGGGGAAACTTCTACTGACAAACGCTTAGTAGCATATGTAGCTTTCAACTCTGAACAACAAGCCACACCTTCAGAATTGCGTCAATTCCTCCAGCAGCAGTTACCTGAGTACATGATTCCATCAGTGTTTGTGGCGTTGGATGCTTTACCTTTGACTCCTAGTGGTAAAGTTGATAGGCGATCGCTACCTTCACCCTCTGGAATCAATCAATCACAGTTAGCTATAGCCCCTCGTGATTCTCTAGAATTACAGCTGACACAAATTTGGTCTGAGGTTTTAGGCGTTGACTGGGTAGGAATTCACGATAATTTCTTTGAAATTGGTGGACATTCGTTGTTAGCTGTGCGGTTGATGGCACAAATTCAACAAAAACTACGTAAACAATTACCCCTCGCTTCCCTCTTCCAAAACCCCACTGTGGAAGCATTAGCCAATCTACTACGTCAGTCAACAGATGCTTCCCTGTGGTCAAGTTTAGTTCCAATTCAAACCAACGGTATTAATCCGCCTTTCTTCTGCATCCCCGGTGCAGGCGGAAATGTGCTGTATTTCTATGATTTAGCCCGTTATCTAGGTGCAGAACAACCATTCTACGGTTTGCAAGCCCAAGGTTTAGACGGGGAATCAGAACCACTACAACGCATTGAAGAGATTGCATCTGAGTACATCAAGGCTATTCAAACCGTCCAACCCCAAGGGCCTTATTTGTTGGGGGGTCATTCCTTTGGCGGTTTAGTCGCGTTTGAGATGGCGCAACAGTTACAGCAGCAAGGACATGAAATTGGGCTATTAGCTATTCTTGATACTGTCGCGCCAGTTCAATCACAGCCATCAGTGGCGATGGAATTAGATGATGCAATGTGGTTGATGCAAGTCGCCAAAGTTATGGAACGGTTATTTAGTACAACTCTGCAAATTGATTACGAAACTTTACAACCATTGAATGCAGAAGCACAGTTAGATTACTTATTAGAGCAGTTGAAAATTACTCAGATTCTACCGACGGATGCTAGTAAAACTCAACTGCGGGGCTTTGTGCAGGTTTACAAAACCCATACCCAAGCCTTTAGTAACTACTTCCCGTCATTGGTAAATAACCTGCCTATGACTTTATTCCGTGCTAGTGAAGTGAGTCAAGAAGAACAAGCGATCGCAGAATATGTCAATCGTCTGCAAGATGAAACCCTGGGTTGGCATAAATTTTCTGATGAACAAGTTGATATCCACGTTGTCCCCGGTACACATCTAACCATGATGCAACCACCTCATGTTCAGGTGCTAGCCGAACATTTACAAGCTTGCATTCGCGGTGCTATTTTCGATTGCAAGTAATTTCAACTTCACTCAAGGATTATCATGAGTAAGTTGGTATAAATCACCCCAACTTACTCAATCCTCAATTGATAATTCATGGCCAAAGAAATTGAACGAAAATTTTTAGTCACAGACGATACTTGGCGACAACTTGCTGAAGGTAGTTTATATCGTCAAGGATATATTGCCAGTCAAGGTGCAACTGTCCGTGTTCGCATTGCCGGAAATCAAGGCTATCTCACAATTAAAGGCCCTACTGTCAATTATTCTCGCTCTGAATTTGAGTATCCCATTCCTTTAGCAGATGCTCAAGAAATGTTGGATACATTATGTGTTCGTCCTTTAATTGAAAAAACTAGATACAAAATTAATCTCAATGGTTTAGTTTGGGAAGTAGACGAATTTGCTGGAGCAAATCAAGGATTGATATTAGCAGAAGTTGAACTGACAGATGAATCACAGCAAATAGAATTGCCAAATTGGATTGGTGAAGAAGTTTCTGGCGATCCCAAATATTACAACAGCTATTTAGTCAAACATCCCTTTTCTGAATGGTAATTAAAAAGCACGAGATCAAAATTTTAGATTCAGGAAATAGGAAATAGGAAATAGGAAAAACTGTTTCCTGTTCCCTATTCCCTGTTACCTTTTTTGTTAAATACGTGAATAACGCAGACGTACTCTCAGCAGTCTCAGCCAACGTAACCAAATTTGGGCAGGTTGTTCAAAAAAGGTAAAGATATCGCCAAAACCTAGATTTGTTTTTTGGTGATGTAACCAATGTCTTTCAGGAGTGGTGATAAATAAAATTTGGCACAAAAGATAAATGGGCTTAGGAGTTTGCCAACCTAAGACACTAATATGTCTCCACCAAACATGAAATTGACCCAACAATAAACCGACAATCACGCCTATGGGAGAAAAAGACCACAAAACTACAGCTACCAATAAATATGGTAAAGCTCCCAAAATGCCATCTAAAAGCACTTGAATATTCAATGTCAAAATTGCGTAATGACGAAAATCCTTCTTCCATGAATGGTGGGTTTTCAAGTGGAGGCTACCAAAAACGTGTTCAGGTACATGATAGACAAACGTAGATAACAAATCACCAAAAAACAATAACAACCAGGCAATAGCGACAGCCTCAAGCATTTGTACTCCTCAATTTCAGTAAGAAAACACCACAAAAACAATTAGCATTGCATATGTGCGTGATGATTTTAAAAGTCTTGTAGGATGGAGATTTTGCCCGTCTATGACATTGCTAAGACACGCACCATCATCATCTTTTATTCAGCAAAATCAAAAAATTCTATGTCTTGCTAAATATCAACACTTGGTTTCACGAATTTATTCACGTTTCAACTTTTTGAGTTCAACGTAGAAGTAACTAAGAAAGTTGTAATTTCATGAATCTACACTCCTCTCCATGTGGGGCATAGCATCTTTTATGAACCTCTAATTTTGCTATTAGCTTTGCTGTGATGAACTCGATATACCTAATAATCGATAGATTTACAGTAATATATCATAGTTACTCCCCAATCTTCCGATGAAGCGATACACCATAAGCAAAGAATGAGTTAAAAATAGTACAAATTTAGGTTAAGATTTTTTGTGATCTTCTTGATAAGATATTGCGTATCTAGCTTGTAAATCTTTTCGGGTTGACTGTTGACTGTTAACAATCAACGCATCTCATGAATGATCGTATAATTTAAAAGCTTAAATTTGGTTAATTAACTGGATTTACAACCATAACATTTAACATATTCAGACTTATGATTGACTTTAATCAGTACAAAGCTATAACTTTTGATTGCTATGGCACACTCATTGATTGGGAAACGGGAATATTAACCGCAATTAAACCACTTTTAATTAATCACAATATCAATTTAGATGACAATGAAATTCTGGAATACTTTGCCGAATTTGAATCAGAGTTAGAGCAGGGAGAATATATTCAATATCGAGAAGTTTTAAATAGAGTAGTGCAGAAATTTGGTGAAAAGTTTGCTTTTACGCCAACAGACATAGAAATAAACTCTCTCGCCGACTCCATTCAGTATTGGCAACCTTTCGCAGATACAGTTGCAGCCTTAAAGTTACTCCAGCAAAGGTCGCAGTTAGTCATTATTTCTAATGTAGATGATGATTTATTTGCTTTTTCAGCTAAGAAATTAGAGGTTGAATTTAATCAAATTATCACAGCACAACAGGTAAAAAGCTATAAACCATCATTAAATAACTTCAGACAAGCAATTGCAAGCATCAACTTACCAACAGAGCAAATATTACATGTTGCGGCTAGTGTGTATCATGATATTATTCCAGCCAAATCACTAGGATTATCAACAGTTTGGGTAAATCGCAGATATGGTCAACAAGGTTCTGGTGCTACTATTCCATCTAGAGGCGAGCCTGATTTAGAAGTCCCAGATTTAAAGACTTTGGCTAGTGGTTTGTCAAACTCATTTTCATGATTAAAAAGACGCTATAGTTCGCTCTTTCTACAATAATCTATTTATAAAAAACACAGATAAACACAGATTGTATATCTGTGTTTATCTGTGTTTTTGTTGGATAAACATACAGGATGACGGGTTGTAATACTATTTACCAAATTTCAGCAGAACCCTTTTTATAAGGCTCACCAGTGAAAGGTTGTACGCCAATATTAGGATAAGCATCATCATTAGGGCCAAAGATTCGCATTGCGGCTTCAGAAATATACTGAGTGATGCTAGCAATGATTCTGGAGATAGCCATAATATTCGACTCCTTTTTGAGTCATATTTATCTTGGTTTATCTACTCTAATTCTGATTGTTTTAGCTAGCTTGCTTTCTCAATATATTGACAATATATGCAATAGTTTTTTAGCTAGCTTTGCAATACTTAACTTGATTCAAAATTTATTACTTTCTATGTCTATTCTAACAGAAAATTTCCAGCCAATAGCAATGGTGTAAAGAAGGTTAGCCCCCAATTTATCTGAAAAATTGAGGATCTTTGCTGTCAGTTTTATTTATATTTATTCACATCAATAGCAATTTTTGATAAAAACAACCATTAAGAAAAGTTAATTAATAGTTTAAGATAGTATTGCAAGCTGTGTAAATACCGCATTTTCGTTCTTGAAAACTTCACAATTTTTGTGCTTGACATTATTTATGGTAAATCCTACCATAATACAAAGAAACATTCTTGTAAGGACACTCTGGTATGACACCTTTCCCAGTCTGGGATAGCCACCAGAAACCAAAATTAGACATCTCTGCGGCAGATTACAGCTTGCTGACTGACCTTTATCAACTAACAATGACGGCTTGTTATGTGGGTGAAGGTTTAGAACAAAAGCGGGCTAGCTTTGAGTTATTCGTCAGGCGATCGCCGGAGGGTTTTGGCTATTTAATTGCGATGGGTTTAGCGCAAGCATTGGAATATTTAGAAAATCTGCGCTTTAGTTCCGAACAAATAGCCGCATTACAAGCCACAGGAATTTTTGCTCAAGCTGGCGATCGCTTTTGGTCACTGCTAGCAGACGGACGGTTTACTGGGGATGTGTGGGCAGTACCAGAAGGAACGGCTGTATTTACTAACGAGCCATTGCTGCGCGTTGAAGCCCCTTTGTGGCAAGCACAATTGGTTGAAACCTATCTATTAAATACACTTAACTACCAAACCCTGATAGCTACCAAAGCAGCCCGTCTGCGGGATATTGCAGGTGATCAAGCCAGACTTTTAGAATTCGGCACAAGAAGGGCATTTAGTCCCCAAGCTTCATTATGGGCAGCACGGGCAGCTTTAGCCGGGGGTTTAGATGCTACATCCAATGTGTTAGCCGCGCTACAACTGGGCGAACAGCCTAGTGGTACGATGGCTCACGCTTTGGTTATGGCATTGTCGGCGATGGAAGGTAGTGAAGAACAAGCATTCACAGCATTTCATCGCTATTTTCCTGGTGCGCCATTGCTGATTGATACCTACGATACGGTAGCGGCAGCGCAACATCTAGCAGCAAAAGTCAATGCTGGAGAGATGGAATTAACAGGGGTGAGATTAGATTCTGGCGACTTGGTAAATTTATCACAACAAGTGCGATCGCTCCTCCCTGGTGTAACCATTTTTGCTAGCGGTGACTTAGACGAGTGGGAAATTGCCAGACTTAAAGCCGCCAATGCAGAAATAGACGGCTACGGACTAGGAACGAAATTAGTCACAGGTACGCCAGTCAACGGAGTTTATAAACTTGTAGAAATTGACGGTATCCCCGTCATGAAAAAGTCCAGTGGTAAAGCCACTTATCCAGGACGCAAACAAATTTTTCGGTCATTTGCGAAAAATCAAATCAAAACCGACAGATTGGGATTAATCACCGAAAATCCACTTGCAACAGAAACATCCTTATTGCAATTAGTAGTCAAAGAAGGTCAACGACTGCAAGCACCGGAAACATTAGCAGCAATTCGTCAACGTACAGCTGCTTCGGTTGCAAGTTTACCTGAAAAAACCAGACATCTAGATCATCCTATTCCTTTAACAGTGGAAATTTCCCCCACCTTGGCAAAGTTGACAGAGAAAACAACAGAGGGTTTGGGGGTTTAGGGGGACAATCCAATTCAAAATTCAATGCCCAATGCCCAATGAGTAATCACTAAAACAATGAAAAAAATCGCTTTATTTGGTACTAGTGCCGATCCGCCAACCGCAGGACATCAAAAGATTCTGCGGTGGTTGTCTGAACATTATGATTGGGTGGCAGTTTGGGCAGCAGATAATCCTTTTAAATCTCATCAAACACTGTTGATACATCGGGCAGCGATGCTGCGGTTGTTGATTGCGGATATAGAAGCACCCCGAAATAATATTGCTTTGGAACAAGAGTTAAGTAGTTTTAGAACATTGGAAACATTAGAGAAAGCGAAATCGCGTTGGGGTGAAGATACAGAATTCACTTTAGTCATTGGTTCAGATTTATTGCATCAGCTACCACGCTGGTATCGAATTGAAGAATTATTACAGCAAGTGCAACTGTTAATTGTGCCGCGACCGGGATATGAGATAGATGAATCTAGCTTAGAAACCGTGCAAGCATTGGGAGGAAGAATTGCGATCGCCAGTTTAACTGGTTTAGATATCTCCTCTACAGCCTATCGTGAACACGGAAACACCGAAGCCCTTATTCCCCCTATCGCTGCTTATATTAATCAACAGCATTTGTACAAATGCCCGGACGCAACAACAAAAAAATTTCAACTCCGTTAAGTCAACAACCTTTGGCCGATTTCAAAGTTGGTGTTGATAATGTAATTTTTTCTGTAGATACTGTACAGAATCGCCTCTTAGTTCTCTTAGTCATGCGACAGCAAGAACCATTTTTAAATCAATGGAGTCTTCCTGGTACTTTAGTCCGTCAAGGAGAGTCTCTAGAAGATGCTGCTTATCGGATTATGGCGGAGAAAATTAGAGTCAATAATCTTTATTTGGAACAGTTGTACACCTTTGGCGGGCCAGAACGTGACCCCAGAGAAGCAACTGGTAGTTATGGTGTGCGTTATCTATCAGTTAGTTATTTTGCTTTGGTGAGATTTGAAGAAGCCGAACTAATTGCTGATGGTGTAACTGGTATTGCTTGGTATCCAGTCAAGCAAGTCCCAAAATTAGCCTTTGACCATAATGAAATTTTGGCTTATGGTCATAGAAGATTACGCAATAAATTGGAATATAGCCCAGTAGCTTTTGAAGTATTACCAGAAACATTTACTCTGAATGATTTATATCAGTTATACACCACAGTTTTAGGGGAAAACTTCTCTGATTATTCTAATTTTCGAGCGCGTCTACTCAAACTAGGATTCTTATCTGACACAGGTATCAAAGTATCACGCGGCGCAGGTCGTCCCGCTAGCTTATATAAATTTGATGCTGATGCTTTTGCACCATTTAAAGATAAGCCATTGGTGTTTATTTAAGTAGGGGTGTAAGGGTGTAGGGGTATAGGGGTGTAGGGGTATAAATCCTAATAAATAATGACTAATAACTATCGACTATTGGCTAAATAACTAACTATGAAAATTGCGATCGCTCAACTTAATCCTATAATTGGTGATTTGTCTGGTAATGCTCAGAAAATTCTAGAAGTAGCACAGCAAGCAGCAGCAAATGGGGTGAGGCTGTTGTTGACACCAGAACTTTCTTTATGTGGTTATCCACCCAGGGATTTATTATTAAATCCTAGCTTTGTGGAAGCTATGAGTATGAATTTGCAGCAATTAGCTCAAGATTTACCGGCTAATTTAGCTGTATTAGTGGGGACAGTAGAAAAAAATGCTCAAGCCCACATTACAGGCGGTAAAAATTTATTTAACAGCATTGCTCTATTAGAAAATGGCAAAGTTAAGCAATTTTTTCATAAACGACTATTGCCAACTTATGATGTATTTGATGAAAATCGTTACTTTGAAGCCGGACTGCAAGCTAATTATTTCACCATAGATAATATCGATATCGGTGTGACTATTTGCGAAGACTTATGGAATGATGAAGAATTCTGGGGTAAACGTAATTATGCCGCTAATCCCATAGCTGATTTATCAATTTTAGGTGTGGATTTGATTGTGAATTTATCAGCCTCACCTTACACAGTGGGTAAGCAACGCAGTCGAGAAGAGATGTTGCAGCATAGTGCTGTGCGTTTCCAACAACCGATAATTTATACTAACCAAGTTGGCGGGAATGATGATTTAATTTTTGATGGTTTTAGCTTTGCCGTAAATGCCAAAGGTGAAGTGATGTGTCGCGCTCAAGGTTTTACTACCGATGTAGTCATCATAGAATTTGATGCAGCACAGCGGGATTTACAATTAAGTTCTGTCACCCCAGCATCAACATCAGCAGATGAAGAAATTTGGCACGCTTTAGTTTTAGGAGTACGAGACTATGCTCAAAAGTGCCGTTTTTCTAAAGTGGTATTGGGTTTAAGTGGCGGGATAGATTCTTCATTAGTAGCTGCGATCGCTACTGCTGCACTTGGTAAAGAAAATGTCTTGGGTGTACTGATGCCCTCACCCTATAGTTCCGAACATTCCATCAGTGATGCTTTAGCATTAGCGAAAAATTTGGGTATCCAAACCCAAACCATCCCTATAGGCGAACTAATGCAAGGTTTTGACCACAGCTTGGTAGATTTGTTTGCGGGGACAGAATTTGGGATCGCCGAGGAAAATATTCAATCCCGAATTCGGGGTAACTTATTAATGGCGATCGCTAATAAATTCGGCTATCTATTATTATCTACCGGTAACAAATCCGAAATGGCTGTTGGTTACTGCACTCTCTACGGCGACATGAATGGTGGGTTAGCAGTCATTGCAGACGTTCCCAAAACCCGTGTTTATTCGATATGTAACTGGCTAAACTCTCATCAGTCAACAGTTATTCCCCCACATGTCATCACCAAAGCACCAAGTGCAGAACTCAAACCCGGTCAAGTTGACCAAGACTCCTTACCGCCCTACGAAATCTTAGACGACATTTTGCAACGTCTAATTCATGAACACCAATCAGTAGGAGAAATTGTCGCCGCAGGTCATGAGTCTCTAGTGGTAGACAGAATCATCCAAATGCTCGCGCGAGCAGAATTTAAACGCCGACAAGCACCCCCAGGATTAAAAATCACCGATCGCGCCTTTGGTACAGGCTGGCGAATGCCAATTGCAAGTAATTGGAGTGCAATTAAAAATACTTACAAAATTAATTCTGGCTTAGGTATCTATATATAGTCATCTTCAATGAGTTGGGAAAATTTGCAATATTCCCATATCAGCGACTTCTTCAAGAATTCGCTGATCTAACTTCTCATGATGATGTAAAGCTCTTATATCTCCGATGATGATATTAAATTTAAGTATCACCTGTCGTTAGTAAGATGGTACAAACGGGCGACTTAGTTAATATAAGGTAAGAATTAATGAGAATTTTGTGCATTGATAGACTCGACCTGCAATACATTGACAACAATTGATTTTTTGTAAAAGTTGGTATTTTCTGTTGAATAACTGGTAAGGGAGTAGTGCGGGTCTTAGGTTATCAGATTCAGTATTGTCGGGATGTGACAGCAAATTAAGGTTTTATTCCACAGTGATATCAATTCTTTAATGTGGAGTGTACCGAGATATTTAACCTAATTTTTATTTTCTGCCTTTTTGAAAATGAAACATGAAAACATGACTTCCGAAAAATTGTCTCTATCTGAGAATAATACTACTAACAATCTGCATAGACAAGAACCTAAAAAGAATACTGAAAACTCAATTCATAAAAAAGTAACATCGCCCAAGATAGCTTATAGTATTGTCCATGCAATTTCAGGACGTGTCCGCTTTCGTATTCCTCGATTGGGCAGAGATTCCGATTACGCTAATAAACTTCAGCAGTTAATAGAATCAGATTCTAGAATTACAAATGTCCGCATTAACCCTTTAGCTGCATCTATTGTGATCAGTTATCAAACAGGGATGATTTCTGATGAAAAAATGCGATCGCATTTTGTCTATCTCATTCAGAATGCGCCAAATATAGCCTTACCAGCTAAAAAAACAACGAAAACATTCATAGGAGCTATCTTTGATGCTCTGATCAATCTGATTGATAGTACACGTAACATTAACCAAGCCCGTCACGCTAATACCTATGAAAATCCTAGAACAGACGTTTGGGAAAGGGTACTCAAGAGTGCAAAAACCTGCATGAAGGGTATAAAATCAGCTACGATGTTTTTCATACCTAATAAACGATATCCATCACAAACTAGCGATCGCAAAGTAAGTTTACAGCCATCGCCACTGTAAATTAATATGTTTATGTTAAGGGTAAATTATGTAGATAATTGGTCTTTGAGACGCGAGAAATCGCATCTCTAAAATTAAAATTAATGTGATTAGAGTAATAGCCCTAGATAATCAATGGATAACTAAAGATAACTAAAAAATTTATTTTAAAATCCTATGTTTCCTGTTTTTCTGTTGTTTGGGCTTCATTATTAGTCGATTCTTTAGGCAGCAGACGAACAAAACTCTCCTGTTTCTCTCCTTCTGTTTTCTTTTCCTGCACAACCTGAGTAGAATAAATTTCTACATCTCGCTGAATAATATCTTCTACCTGACCAGCAAACACATTAAAAGCCTCATCGTGATTAGTATAACTACGATAAGCCCCAGTTAATTGGGAAAACTGCCAAGCTTGGGTTTTGAGAGATTCACAAGTTCGTCGATAGTGTCGCCAACGTTCTCCATAATGGAAAAATTCTTCAATTGCAGCACTCATTGCTACTACTTGACTAATCCCAAAAGTTGACCAGAAAATAACTTGTTTAGCTTTTTCATTAGTAGTATTGAAACTAATTAAAGCTGGCAGAATTACGCCACCAATAATAGTTGTCAACCGCAGAAAATAGTAGCGATCGCGGGCTTGATTGGCTTTACCTTCCATCCAGAGTAATTGATCTAACCAGCGCGCTCTCCAAAAATGTTTCTGTACTTCTCCTAGTTTGAGATGATCAAATAATTGATTAAACTCTTGTTTTAATTCATCCTGATAACTATCTTTTTTTGCCATTATTTACTCCTAGGCGGAAAGCAAACCTTTGATCATCTGAGCTAGTTGTTCAAAGCTTTCCTGAAAACTAGATAATTCAATGTAGTGTACTATACCAGATTTAGCTAATTCTATAGCTCGCTGATCAGAACTTTCTCCATGTAAGGCATTTGCCAGTATATCTGCGGTTCTACCACTACCAGCCAATACAATCACTAGCCTTTCTGCATTCACATTCTGTAAAGCATCCTGAAAAGTAATCTCACCACCATTAATCAATATAGTTAACGAAGGCGCGCCATTAGCCAAGACAGTTGCTAATGCAGCTAACCAGGGAGATTCATCACCCCAATTGCTACCAGGAACTAACACAAAATAATTATGGTTTGGTTCTAGAGGAGTGGAATCAGCAGGTGGTTCTAAACAATTAGGTAGAGCAACTTTACTTGCAGGTGCGACACCAATCAAAGCAAATTTAGCTCCTATTTCGGTACGCGCCTCACCCATCAAGCGCATCACTCCCGCATCAGTACCCCCATCCACAACATAAGCACCCAAATTTTCAGCTATGGGTGCTAAAACTTCCATAAACAAGCGTTGAATTTGCAGAAAATCTGCTGCACACATCTTACTCGCACCCCCTACGATTACTAAAGTAGGACGCGCCATCTGCAAACCCATTGTTGCTACAGCCTGGGGTAATTCTGTTATTTGTTGCACCTGAATAGCAGATGCTATTTGTCCTGTATTAAAGCTAAGTTGCAAAAGTTTTTCCATAACGGTATTTTTGACGGTTGGTCGTCAGCACTTTAGTGCCTAGAAACATTAGGACTAAAGTCCTTACTACGAACTTTAACCCCAGTTCCCACCCCCAAATGAATGGTAGTGTATGTAATGAAACTGTGTAACTAATGTATTCATGACTGCTGCTGTTCTGCTAGAAAACGTCTACAAGTTTTACAATCAAATTCCTGTAGTTAATGATTTATCTTTTACCATCGAAACGGGAGAAATCTTTGCGCTCCTCGGCCCTAACGGCGCGGGAAAATCAACCACAATTCGGATGTTGACTACATTAACAAAACCATCCCAAGGGCGGGTAGAGGTAGCTGGGTGTGATGTGATGCGTCATCCCATGCAAGCTAAACAGAATATTGGTGTGGTATTGCAGTCAATCAGCGTCGATGGACAGTTAACTGTCTGGGAAAATATGGAACTGTACGGTAGATTACGCCATATTGCTAACCCTCAAAGACAGCTATTAATTAATCAATGGCTGGAGTATGTAGAACTAGCAAATAGACGCGACAGTTTGGTAAAAACTTTGTCTGGGGGAATGAAACGACGGTTGCAAATAGCTAGAGCTTTGTTACATCAGCCACAAATTTTGTTTTTAGATGAACCCACAGTTGGTCTAGACCCCCAGACTAGACGGCGACTGTGGGAGATGATTCGAGATTTAAATAAACAAGGGATGACTATACTGCTGACAACTCATTATATGGATGAGGTGGAATTTTTATGTGATGCTTTTGGCTCGACTCAGCCTGGACGTATCGGCATTATGGATAGTGGAAAACTGATTTCTTTAGGTACTTTACAACAGTTGCGTTCGGTTCACGGTGAAGGTTTGGTGATGAAGCAATTGGATGTTAGCGCATCTGGAGAAGATAGTGCGCGGCGTTGGGAATATTTATTTTTCCCTTCTCTTGCAGAAGCAAACAGTTATTTGAATCAACAGACAGATAAAACTGGTATGATGGTGCGTCCTTCTAATTTAGAAGATATTTTTGTCGAACTCACAGGACGACAATTAGAGTGATGTTTAACCTCCTAATTCCTGCAACATAGCTTCTACTCTAGCTACACCATCAGAATCATTGCGTCGCCTATATAAGTCACGCGCTTTTTGGAGTAAGTTGCTGGCTTGTTTGGTTTGTCGGCGTTGTTTGTACATAACAGCCATAAATTCATAGGTTTGAGCATAGTTTCTATCTATGTTAATTGCTTGCTCAAAAGCCCAGTTAGCTGCTGTGTAATCTCCCATGCGTGATTGGGTCACACCTAAACCGATATAAGCGTTAATATTGTTTCTGTTGAGTTGTATGGCGCGGCGATAAGCTTCCTTTGCGCCGGGAGTATCACCCATATTACCTTTGATGTAACCGACAGCGTAGTAAAAATCACTGTTGTTGGAGTCGATCGCGATCGCTCGACGGTATGATGCTAGTGCTGCTTGCAAATTTCCTTGTTGAGCATAGAGGTAGCCGATCCCCGAATGGATTTTAGCATTGCGTTTGTCTATGGCTGCCGCTCGTTGATAAACCGCGATCGCCCCATTGTAATCACCCGCATCTACTAGCCGTTTTCCTTCTTCTAAAAGCTGCTTTAATTCTGCTCTATTAGCCTGCGCTACAAAAGTTTGCGCCTGTGCTACCGAGGGAATACTAACAGTACCACACCCCAACAACAAGATTCCAACTATAAGTGATATGCGTTTGTACACAGTAAAATCCCCCAAATTATAGTGAACTTTTTTCTTGTTCATTAAAACAAAAAATTTACTTTTTGAAAACTGTATTTGTCTGCCTTCACAAAATATTAATAATCAGTATATTACCTAGCAAGGATAAATGTCAAAAATCCAGAGATTTTACTTAGTTAAAATATTAAAATACATCCATTCAATATACTGTATAAATAAATTCAAATATACTAATTAATTCAGCTTTGCTAATCCGTATTTTATCTGCTAAAAAAGAGATATAAATCATCTGTAAGCTTTACCAAGACAGTGTTAATGATTAATTAAATGATATGCTACCACTTACTCATCATTCCATGATAGGTCGAATTTATATTTTGATTGTTCCCAAATTTCTCATACTTTTGTAGATATTTTTTAGCTAAAATTCGCCTAAATAGTTAGAAGTGACTAAAGTTACAGTGTGTTAATCTAAAAGCACTGTTAGTAATAATACATAAGCACGAGTCAATATGCCATATATGAGGATTCAATGATGATTTTGACTACCACTGATGTGATCCAAGGCGGAGTAATCGAAGCATATTTAGGTATTGTGACGGCAGAGGTTGTTTATGGAAGTAATTTCCTCCGGGATTTTTTAGCTAGCATTAGGGATGTCATTGGCGGACGTACCGGTAGCTATGAACGTCTATTTGAGCAAGGTCAAAAAAAAGCTATAGAAGAGTTGGAACAACGAGCTTTGCGTTTAGGTGCTAACGCTGTCATTGGCATTGAAATTGACACTGGTACGATTAATGTTGACCAGTCTGGAGTGTTATTACTTATCACTGCCACAGGTACGGCGGTAAAATTACGCTAGCCAATAGACTTCTTACACGATTCATGATTTTTGTGTTCTCCTTTGACCGAGATAAAAAACATTTAGGCAAGAAGTCTAATAAACAATAGGAGCGTATGGGACGTAAAAAGGTAAAAAGCAAAATCCTTCAATCTTGTACCTTTTTACTTCATTTATGCTCACTATCTTATTGCTTAAACAAACTATTAAAAATCAAAGCAGGCTTTGAAGTAACTTCTATTTGATTTTTGAAAAAATTCAGTAAACTTCTACTTTTCTGTTTCCTATTTCCTAACCATGCAATTAATTACTCCAAATTAAATCGAATTACTATATGTATTTCTGAGGTTATAGTTTGTGAATTATTTGATAAGTATAAAAACACTAGTTAGTATTATCTATTACCAATCATAAAATATCGTATTTTAAATTAATGATATATTCTTAATAAGTCTGTGATGTTTACAGTATTATCAAAGATAATTAATTATAAAAACAACTTATAATCACTGTATAGACTTAAATTTAGCAATAATAAAACTTATCCACAGCAATATAGATACTTGTTTCTTAATACTAGCGGTAGAGTTAATAACTCTTTCTGATGATAGATATTAAAATTGAAAATTAACCATTTAATATTTAAACGTAAGCATAAAAATAACTAACTTGAAAATACTTTGCTCAATCAAATAGCAAGGGAGAATGTAAATTATGTCATACATAAATCGAGTAGGTGACGACGTTGTTCAGCCTGATCCTGGGGTAATTGCTAGTAGAGTTGGTGATTACCATGACCGTGTACGTTGGGGGCCGATCATTTCCGGTGTGTTAGTTGCTTTAGCTACACAGTTAATTTTAAGTTCCTTATTTGCAGCCATAGGGGCCGGTACAATTGCAGGTTCAGGTGCGCCTAGAAGTATCACACCCGGAGTTGCCAGTAACATAGGTATTTGGTCAACTATTGCTTTATTAATTTCTCTATTTGTTGGGGGTTGGGTGACAAGTCGCGCTTGTGGCCCCATGAACCGTAATACAGCCCTTCTCAATGGAGCAATTCTCTGGGCGACTACTTTAGCATTGAGTTCTTGGCTATTAGCAAGCGGTGTATCTGGTGCTTTTGGTATTGCTGCTAGTAATGCTGGGGAAGTTATCAATCAAGTTCAACAACCAGGAGCAGCTGTTCCACAAAACGTCCCTCAATTGACTCCTGAACAAACTCGTGATATTGCTGCTGCTACTTCTAGAGGCTTGTGGTGGTTTGTCTTCGGTTCTTTGTTAGGTTTAGCAGCAGCCTTAATGGGCGCAGCTGTAGGAGTCCGCAGCCCTCGAACCAATGGCTATCATAATACTTAACAACTACAAACAAATAAAATAACCAAAATTTTTACTCGTTACTAGGTACTAAGTAGTAACGAGCTTTTACTATCTCTAATTACACCGACGGTAGTATTGTTGATTGTCTGGAAAAATATATCTCTAAATTATTTAATTTCGTTGAAATTTTCCCATTAATTCTGCTGTCGCTAATATGTGGTTTTCCATCGCTGCTAAAAGTTGTTTTTTACTGCAACCTGGAGCTAAAGCTAATTGTCGATCCAAAGCATAAAGTTTAAAAAAGTAGCGATGAGTGCCTTTAGGTGGACAAGGGCCACCATAACCTAAATTGCCAAAGTCATTTTTACCCTGCACTCCTCCATTGGGAAGAGTTTTTGCAGATGCAATTTGTTCTGGTAATTGTTTTAAGTTGGCGGGAATATTGTAAATAACCCAATGCACAAACGTACCTATTGGAGCATCAGGATCATCAACAATCAAGGCTAGGCTAATTGCTTGACTTGGGACTTCATCCCAATTTAAGGGGGGAGAAATATCTAGACCATCACAAGTATATTGAACAGGAATGAAGCTGTTCGCATCAAAGGCACTACTCTGCAATTTCATGCTGCTCACCTCCAAAGTTCATAGACTCTTTTTAGTAAGTCCGAGGTTGTTTTGATTCTCAATCTTACTGCAACTACATAGAAATAATCCTGCTAAAAAGAGGTATTTAATGGCAATATTGAGAAATAAATTTCTCCTCAAGATGCCTTATGCCAAAAGAGTTATTGAGGTTATTGATGGGCAAATTTGATATAGTTCAAGTTAGAAATTGAGAGATTGAGTTATTTAAATTTTCAATCAAAAGTATTGATAGACACACATAGATTTTACGTTTTCAGATTTACGTAAAATCACGAAAATTTATTAATTCTAATTATAACCAGCAAAAATTTTAAAATTATAGGTAATGTGATTTGGTTTACCCACAGTATTTTATTGATTATTTGTCCCTAGCGATCGCTCAAAATTTTACCACTTCAAATAAGCAGCTTCTATTCCTTCTTCTCTTCTGACTTTCCCATCTTGTTCAAACCAAGCAACTACCTGCTGTGCTGTTAAATCTTCAATCGCTACACCATATTCTTGAGCGATGTGTTTTAAAAGTTTCAGAGAAGAAATTGTTAATCTTGTTAAAAATTTTTCTGGAGAAGATAACAGAGCTGCATCTACTTTAGCTGACTCTTCTAAGGTGAGAAATTGAGTTGATGGTTGTTGTGATGGTAAATCCATAAACAATTCAAAATTCAAAAAGCGTACTAGTTAGCTTGGTGTAATATTAGCGAGAATTGGTAAAGGGTTTTACCAATTGGCTATGATTGATGACCTAAACTGAATATGACAAGCAATTTACATATTTTATTATTATTTGCGAGCTTGCACTAGATAGCCGCAACGATGTTCGCCGTTGATTAGCCAATGAGTACGCTCAACTGTACAGTCTGGCAGAACAGCCGCAAACATTTCTAGTTCATGTCCGCAAATACTGGGGAATGACTCCGCCACATTAGAAATTGCACAGTTATGTTCCATGAAAATAAACCGTTCCTCCTCTGTTGAGTCAGGGGAATCTACAGGGTGATATTCCGCCATGAAACCTTCAGCTTTTCGCAGTGCGACTAAATTCGCTACCCGTTCTTCCAACGCACCGTTACCGACGCGATCGCGATATTCTTGGGCTTTGCGTTCCCACTGTTTTTGTAAAATCGACTTGAATTGGTCTTGCCCTACCGTTGCGGCTAAAGTATCAAGCAGCGAAACGGCAAAATCACCGTGGCGATCGCTGGCTGTTTTATGGAGGCGATCGCGTCCTTGGCGACTCAATTCATAGACGTGTTGCGGTCGCCCCATCCCCGCTTGCACCGTGGTGGAATAGACAATTAGCTCCTCCATCTCCAAATCTTTGAGATGACGACGAATCGCTTGGGGACTAACATCTAAAATTTCCGCCAAGTCAAGGGCTGTTGCTTGGGAATGCTTGAGGAGATACTCTAGGATCTCTTGCTTTGTTGAGGACTGTTGAGTAGTCGCCATCTTAGTCCAAAAAATTTTTTGAGAAAATTTGACTTTGACAACATTGTTGTTGTTAATCTAGCGTAAAATGAAATTACATTAAACAACATGATTGTTGTTTTAGTCTATATCCTTATTGTAACAGTCGTCTAACTACTAGGTTAGACAAAGTGGGAGCAAAGCAACTCTAACCCGTCTCCCATCCTTAAAGAGAACCACTACTTCCTGAACACAAGAGACCACTAGCGATGAGTGCTACTGTCAAAACCTTAGTCAACCAGCCCTACAAGTACGGTTTCGTCACTGACATTGAAACCGACACGATTCCGCGTGGACTAAACGAGGACGTGATTCGCTTGATCTCCGCGAAAAAAAATGAACCGGAGTTCATGTTGGAATTTCGTCTCAGAGCTTACCGCCAGTGGCTAAAAATGACTGAGCCAACTTGGCCGAGCGTCACCTATCCACCTATTGATTATCAGGATATCATCTATTATTCTGCGCCTAAGCAAAAGAAAGAAAAACTCAACAGCTTAGAAGAGGTAGATCCCACTCTCCTAGAAACTTTCGAGAAGCTAGGTATTCCCCTATCTGAGCAGAAGCGATTGGCAAACGTCGCTGTAGATGCGATTTTCGATAGCGTTTCTGTCGCCACCACCTTCAAAGAAAAACTCGCCAAAGACGGCGTAATCTTCTGCTCCATTTCCGAAGCTCTGCAAGAACACCCAGAACTGATCAAAAAATATCTGGGTAGCGTTGTTCCCATTGCTGACAACTACTTCGCCGCCCTCAATGCAGCAGTATTTAGCGATGGTTCTTTTGTCTATATTCCCAAAGGCGTAAAATGCCCGATGGAACTGTCTACCTACTTCCGCATCAACTCCGGTGATACGGGACAATTTGAGCGGACTTTGATTGTCGCTGAAGAAGGTAGCTACGTTTCCTACTTAGAAGGCTGCACTGCGCCGATGTATGATAGCAACCAACTACATGCGGCGGTAGTTGAACTCGTCGCCCTTGATAACGCTGAGATTAAATACTCCACCGTACAGAACTGGTACGCCGGTGATGCTAACGGTAAAGGTGGGATTTACAATTTCGTTACCAAGCGCGGTTTGTGTCAAGGCGTAAACTCCAAAATTTCCTGGACACAAGTCGAAACCGGTTCAGCAATTACTTGGAAGTATCCTAGCTGTGTGTTAGTCGGTGATAACTCCGTCGGTGAATTCTACTCGGTGGCGTTAACTAATAATATGCAGCAAGCCGACACTGGAACGAAAATGATCCACATCGGTAAGAATACCCGCAGCACAATTATTTCTAAAGGGATTTCCGCAGGTAAATCTAGTAATAGTTACCGGGGTTTAGTGAAAATTCATCCCAAGGCTGAAGGCGCACGCAACTATTCCCAGTGTGACTCGATGCTAATTGGGGATAATGCTCACGCTAACACCTTCCCCTATATTCAAGTGCAGAATCACACCGGGAAAGTAGAACACGAAGCATCTACTTCCAAGATTGGGGAAGATCAGTTATTTTACTTTGCTCAACGAGGCATTTCAGCGGAAGACGCGATTTCAATGATGATTAGTGGCTTCTGTAAGGATGTCTTTAATCAGCTGCCAATGGAATTTGCGGTGGAAGCTGATAAGTTATTGAGCCTGAAACTAGAAAATAGCGTGGGTTAAGGCTTGTAGTAAGCACTTTACCGAAATTACTACGAACCAAAGAATTAAAAGAGAGAGAACATGATTATCGAAAATAGTGAAATTGTGCTGTCGGTAAAAGATTTGACGGCAGAAGTTGATGGTACGCCGATTCTTAAGGGTGTGAATTTAGAAATTCGTGCCGGTGAAATTCATGCCATTATGGGGCCAAATGGTTCTGGGAAGAGTACTTTCTCTAAAGTTTTGTCAGGACATCCAGCTTATACCGTGACTGGCGGTGAGGTGATTTTTCAAGGACAGAATCTTCTGGAATTAGAACCGGAAGAACGGGCGAGGGCTGGTGTATTTTTGGCTTTCCAATATCCTTTGGAAATTCCCGGTGTAAGCAATTTGGATTTCTTGCGAGTAGCTTATAATTCTCGCCGCAAAGCTCAAGGTTTAGAAGAATTAGACGCTTTCGATTTTGATGATTTGATCGAGGAAAAGTTGGAAGTGGTAAAAATGAATCCTGCTTTCCTCGATCGCAGCGTCAATGAAGGGTTTTCTGGTGGGGAGAAAAAGCGCAACGAGATTTTGCAAATGGCGTTGCTAGAACCGAAGTTGGCAATTTTGGATGAAACAGATTCAGGTTTAGATATTGACGCGCTGAAAATTGTGGCACATGGGGTAAATCAACTCACCAGCCCGGAAAATGCCACGATTATGATTACTCACTACCAAAGATTACTTGATTATATTGTTCCTGACTTTGTACACGTCATGGCACGGGGACAAATTATTACCAGTGGCGGTAAGGAATTAGCACTGGAATTAGAATCTCGTGGTTATGATTGGCTGTTGGCAGAAACTGCGGTTGAGGTGGGTGTGTAATGACAAATCAAGTTTCTCCTAGTGCAGTTCCTAACTCGGATGTGGTGAGTTTGAAATCTACTTTGTTAGATAGAGATGCTGATTTAGTAGCTTTGTTAAATCAAGTAACTGCAACCACTAGTACAGGGTGGTTACAGGAATTACGCGATCGCGCTGCGAATTGGGTGCGTCATTCTACTATTCCCACTACCCGTGAAGAAGAATGGCGGTTTACTGATTTATCAGCGTTGCGCCAAGTCAAATTCCATAGCTTGCAAGCAACTTCTCCCGACATCACCGCATTCACGCTACCAGAATCTGATCACGGTCGCTTGGTGTTTGTTAACGGTGTTTACGCACCAGAGTTATCGGCAGTTGCAAGTTTACCGACTGGTATCGTTGTCGGTAATTTATCTGCCTTATCTGTAACTGAACAGGAACGAGTACAACAGCATCTCGCCCAAGCTGAGGGAGCATTAGAAGTATTTACTGCACTCAACACTGCGGGAATAGCTGATGTTGCCGTTGTCTTGGTGGGGAAAAATGTCATCGTAGAAACGCCCATACATCTATTATTTATCTCCGTGGCTGGTGAAACAGCAACTATTTCTCAACCCAGGTGTTTAGTAGTGGCGGAAAGTGGTTCACAGGTGAGTGTCATTGAAGATTATGTGACTACCTCACAAGGGGAAGAGGGGGTTTACCTCACCAACGCCGTTACGGAAATTGTCATTGCAGATAACGCTCATGTAACTCACACTAGAGTAGAGAGAGATAGTCAACAGGCTTTCCATATTGGCAAGACTGCCGTTACTCAAGCGCGTTATAGTCGCTATACCTGTCACGCTATCAGTTTAGGCGCGAAGCTATCACGGCATAATTTAGAGATTTTGCAAACTGGTGAGCAAACCGAAACAACTCTCAACGGTTTGACGATGATTGCAGGGAATCAAGTAGCGGATACTCACAGTGCGATCGCCCTTAATCATCCCTATGGTACAAGTAAACAATTACATAAATGTATTGTCGGCGATCGCGCTCACGCAGTCTTCAACGGTAAAGTTTTCGTACCCAAGCCAGCCCAGCTAACCGACGCAGCCCAATTAAACCGTAACTTGCTGCTATCACCGAAAGCCAGAGTTGACACCAAACCCCAACTAGAAATCACCGCTGATAATGTGAAATGCGCTCATGGTGCGACAGTTAGTCAGTTAGAAGATGATGAAATATTCTATCTGCAAAGTCGAGGGATTGATGCCAACGACGCGCGCAAGTTATTAGTTAACGCCTTCGCCGCCGAAATCATCAACCACATCCCAGTCGCCTCCTTAAGAGACACATTGTTAAAGACAGTCACCAGTTTTAAGTCATTAGCCAATGACTAATGACTAATGACTAATCACTAATGACTAATGACTCACAACCAATGACTTACACTCCTACCAAAACCTTAGCTGATCAAGTCCGCGCTGATTTCCCGATATTGCATCAGGAAATCAACGATAAACCCTTGGTTTATTTAGACAATGCGGCGACATCGCAAAAACCATTGTTCGTCTTAAATGCACTGAGAGATTATTACGAGCGATATAATGCCAACGTGCATCGGGGAGCGCATACCCTCAGTGCGAAAGCCACAGATGCGTATGAAGGCGCACGGGATAAAATTGCTAAATTTATTAACGCCACTTCCCGCCAAGAAATTGTCTTCACCCGCAACGCCAGCGAAGCTATTAACCTTGTAGCTTACAGCTGGGGAATGAACAATTTACAAGCTGGGGATGAAATTATTCTGTCGGTGATGGAACACCACAGTAATATTGTGCCTTGGCAATTTGTGGCGCAAAAAACTGGTGCAGTTCTCAAGTTTGTCGAATTAACACCAGAAGAAACCTTTGATTTAGAACAGTTTAAACAACTGATTTCCGAAAAAACTAAATTAGTTTCTATAGTTCATGTTTCTAATACACTGGGTTGTATAAATCCAGTGAGAGAGATTGCAAAGATTACTCACAGATACGGCGCGAAATTCTTAGTTGATGCTTGTCAAAGTGTTCCCCATATGCCTGTTGATGTCCAACAAATCGACTGTGATTGGTTGGTAGCATCTGGACATAAAATGTGCGCTCCCACTGGCATAGGTTTTCTATATGGTAAGTTGGAATTACTAGAAGCAATGCCACCGTTTTTTGGTGGTGGTGAAATGATTGCGGATGTGTATTTAGACCATTCTACCTATGCAGAATTACCCCATAAATTTGAAGCGGGAACACCTGCCATTGGAGAAGCGATCGCCATTGGTGCAGCCATAGATTATCTGACTGACTTAGGTATGGATAAAATCCACGCCTATGAAGCAGAATTAACAGCTTATTTGTTCCAAGAATTAGGAAAAATTCCCCAAGTCAGAATATATGGGCCAAAACCCGATGCTAGAGGGGAAGGTAGAGCTGCTTTAGCAGCATTTACCGTTGAAGGTATCCATGCCAATGACTTATCTACATTATTAGATCAAGAAGGCGTAGCCATTCGTTCTGGACACCACTGTACACAACCCTTACACCGTCATTTAGGTTTACCAGCTACTGCGCGAGCTAGCTTATCTTTCTATAGCACCCGCGAGGAAATTGATGTTTTCATCAAAGCACTCCAGGAAACTATTGACTTTTTTGCTGGTATCTTTGGTTAATCTAGGGTGGGCAATACCCACCTTTTAATTTTTATTTTTCCAACAAAGTCTGATAATTGTTTCTCAACGCTTAAACAGGTGAACAATCATCAGACTTTGCATACATCAAAACTAAATTTGGATATAAATATATCAATACTCATAATAATTATGTAAACAGGTTTTATGAAAAAGCCTACTTTAATCCTGTTATGCTGGCTTTGGATCTTTATTCCTAGTGTTGCGATCGCGGGAGGTTCAAGTTGGGAATATCAAGTCGTTAATTTCAAGAAGACATCCCCGACATCAGCAGAATTTTCTCTACGTCCCACAAAGCGAGAACAGAACTATCCTAGAAGAGAGTGCAAAGAAATTATAGTACGCGCCCAATATCGTCCTGAAGCATTTTGGCGACAGACGTGGAGTAGATTTGTTTCTCGAAGAACACAAAATCAAGCTCTTCGCTTACTCGAAGAATCATTTCAAAAGAAAAAGCCAACTAGATTCGGTGAGATAGCCACTGGTTTGAAGAAAGTAAATGGTAAAGCCTGTGTTTTTGAAAGTCGAGGACTTGATGTGCGTCAAGAACATCCTAGTAAACAAAATGCCGTATATTCCTATTACGATCCTATATAGCCAGTAGTCGAAATTGACTTAAGTGAAGATTATATTAATGATATAGGTAAAATTTTAGGAATTTTATCGCATATTTTGACAGAATAAGTATTGTCATATGCTCATACAGTCAACCCCTGCCGAACAAAGAACAGTTCTACATAACGTTAGCTGGGAGACCTTTGAAGCCTTACTGAGAGATACAGGCGAGGATAGAGGTTCTAGGTTTGCGTATGACTGCGGCACTTTAGAAATTATGACCCCACTTTTTGAACATGAAAACCCTAAAATTCAGTTTGACCGTTTAATATTTGCTCTAGTTGAAGAATTAGAATTAGAAATAAAAAGTGCTGGCTCTACAACCTTAAAACTCCCATTAGCTAGACGAGGAATAGAACCAGATAACTGTTACTACATTCAAAATGAATTGAGAGTGAGAGGTAAAGAAAAATTAAATTTAGAAACAGATCCACCACCTGATTTAGCTATAGAAATAGACATTACTTGCAGTTCAGTGAACAAATTTCATATTTACTCAGCGTTAGATATTGCTGAATTGTGGAGATATGACGGACAGAAATTAAAATTTTATCAGTTAGCTGACGATCAGTATATTGAGATGAAATCTAGCATTGCATTTCCTATATTATCTGTAAGTGAGATGGGCAGATTTATGCAGCAAAGTAAAAGTATGTCGGAAACTGCTTTGATTAAGTCTTTTCGGTCTTGGGTGAAAGATAATATTTGAAAAAAGTACGTAACCTTACATCAAACTATCAGGATATATCTCTAATCTTCGCAATTATGCGGCTAATCTTTGAGCGCGTTGTTTAGATGCGATCGCACTTGCTTATGATGATAAATCCCTCACAACTTGTGAGTAAATATTTTCCACGATGTTCTTGATTTTTATTTCTGCGTTAAACAACAATCATCTCACTCATGCGCTGTTCTAGCAAATCTAACAAATCGTCAACATCCTTACCAACTTGCTCAAAGCAAACTGGTGGCGTTGGTTCTGGTGCAAACTGAATTAACTTAATTTCCCCTTTACCAATTCCAATCATTAATACTTCAACTTCCGGCTGATGATGCTCAATAATACCCAAGATTTCTTGTAGCCGATTTTCCACATTACTATTTAATTTTTCCACCGCCTCTTGAGGACAATAAACAAAATGTGGTGTCGGTTGTAAGTCAATTCCGATAGTCCCTTGACCATCACCATTTGCTAACCACAAACCCCAAGCTAGCGCAGCCAATTCCTGTTGATTTTCCTTGATAAATCGATCTAACTGACCACGCCACCGATTGTCCCCTGATTCTTGCTGATTAGTACCAAACATCATAAATAATTCAAAATTCAATAAATCACTCTGATTTCTCTGTGTGTCTTTGTGCGACACTTACCTCAACCCACTCTGTACCCGCCAGAGACTAGCATAAATCCCACCAACTGCTAACAATTCCTCATGAGTTCCCGACTCAACCAATTGTCCATGTTCCATAACATATATACAATCAGCATTGCGAATTGTGGAAAGACGATGGGCGATCGCAATTGTGGTTCTGTCCACCGTAATTCGTTCTAGCGATCGCTGAATTGCCGCCTCTGTTTCATTATCTACTGCCGAGGTCGCTTCATCTAAGATCAAAATCGGTGGATTTTTCAAAACCGCGCGCGCGATCGCAATTCGTTGTCTTTGTCCACCAGATAACTTTTGTCCCCTTTCCCCCACAATCGTTTCATACCCTTGGGGTAAACGGCTAATAAATTCGTGTGCTTCCGCTACCTTCGCAGCCGTGATAATTTCTTCCTGTGTTGCGTCGAAACTACCATAGGCGATATTTTCCGCTACCGTGCCATGAAATAAAAAGACATCTTGACTAACTAAACCAATACTGCGACGTAAATCAGCTAATTTTAAATCCTGTAAGTCAATTCCATCCAAAGTAATCTTTCCGGTGTGGACTTCATACAAGCGCAACAGAAGCTTGACTAAAGTGCTTTTTCCAGAACCCGTAGAACCAACGATGGCGATGGTATGACTAGCGGGTATTTTCAAAGATAGATGTTTCATCACGGGTAATCTATCTTTGTAAGCGAAGGTGACGTTTTTAAATTCCACTTCGCCGCGCACCTTATCTACTGGCAGAGAAATATTCCCTGAGTGAGTTGTAATGGGAGTATCCAACAACTCCATGACTCGATTAGTTGAAGCCATCGCTCTTTGATAAAGGTCAAAAGTTTCCCCTAATCTAGTTAAAGGCCAAAGTAACAGCTGCACTAAAAACACTAAAGAACTATAAGCACCTACAGACATCCTACCTGCGACAGTTTCCATTCCGCCAAATAGTAGCAAAGCAGTAAAGCCCCCTAAAATCAGCATCCGAATTAAGGGAATAAACGCCGCAGAAAGTGCGATCGCTTTCGTGTTACTTTGACGGTAAGCAGAACTATCTTGTTCTAACCGTTTAATTTCATACTCTTCGGCGGTAAAACTTTTAATCGTGGTAATCCCGCTCAGATTATTAGATAACCGTCCATTGAGTAAACCTACCTTTTCCCGGACATCAGCGTAACGCGGTGCTAACAACTTTTGAAACGCCACCGAACCCAAAAGAATAAATGGCATTGGTAAAATAGCCATCCACGCTACACTGGGAGCTAATAAAAAGAATGCGCCGCCAATGACTACAATAGTTGTGGTTACTTGGATAATATCGTTAGCTCCCACATCCAAAAAACGTTCCAGTTGGTTAACATCATCACTGAGGATAGACATTAAACCCCCCGTGCTGCGTTCTTCAAAATAAGCTAACTCCAACTCCTGTAGGTGTCTATATGCGTCCAACCGTAAGTTATGCTGGATATTCTGTGCCAAGTTACGCCAGAACAACTTATAGCGATACTCAAAAAATGACTCTAGTATCCAAGTGATCACGGTTAGCAGCGAAACAATTAAAAATTGCCCAAATATATCTTTAATTCCCCACTGAGCAATGATAGAATCCTGCTGCTTAACTACCACATCCACCGCAATCCCAATTAAAGCTGGTGGAGCTAAGTCGAAAATTTTATTTAAAACTGAACAAGCGATCGCCAACAAGATTTGTTGACGATACTGGTATCCATAGTCAAACAGGCGTTGAAGAGGATGCACAGAATGTCTACGCCCTTTTAATACCCGATGAGATTGAGATGCTATAGCCACAGATGCTTACAGTTACGAGAACCTGATACTACCACGGAAGAAAGTGCTGAGTGACGAGTTAGGAATTGCGAGCTAGGAGTTAGAAGTATTTAGTATAACGAGTAGTGATGTAGTGGATAACTACTAATTTAGATGGTTAGTAGGTTTGTTTCTGAAACGTTTAGTGAATCCTGGGGGAATGCTTGAGTAAATTGAACGCCAAAACTTTGACTACTTGCTAGCGTCTCCTGACGGAGACGCTACGCGGACACCCTCATGTGTACTAATTGACTCAGCACTCAATAAGGAGAGAAGAGCTTGAAAAATCAACAATTAGGAAATTGGCAAACTACAGTTTTGGGAATTTTGTTAGCCATAGTTGTGATTGTTGGGTTAAATTCTTTTATTATTATCAATCCAGGACAAGCAGGAGTTATTAGCATATTAGGGAAAGCGAGAGACGGTGCTTTGATAGAGGGTATTCACTTGAAGCCGCCTTTTATTTCAGTGATAGATGTATATGATTTAACGGTACAAAAATTTGAAGTTCCCGCCGAAAGTTCTACTAAAGATTTGCAAAATCTAACTGCTAGGTTTGCTATTAACTTTCGTCTAGATCCTACCCAGGTAGTTGAAGTGAGAAGAAAGCAAGGAACACTAGAAAATATTGTCTCCAAAATTATTGCTCCCCAAACACAGGAAGCATTTAAAATTGCGGCTGCCAAAAGAACAGTAGAAGAGGCAATTACTAAACGTAGTGAACTCAAAGAAGACTTTGATAATGCCCTAGGCGATCGCCTGGATAAATATGGAATAATAGTATTAGATACTAGCGTCATTGATCTCACTTTCTCTCCTGAATTTGCTAGAGCTGTAGAAGAAAAACAAATTGCCGAACAACGCGCCCAAAGAGCCGTCTATGTAGCCAGAGAAGCAGAACAAGAAGCTCAAGCAGAAATTAATCGCGCCAAAGGTAAAGCCGAAGCTCAACGACTCCTAGCAGAAACTCTCAAAGCCCAAGGCGGACAATTAGTGCTACAAAAAGAAGCAATTGAAGCTTGGAAAACTGGTGGCGCACAAATGCCCAAAGTGTTAGTTATGGGTAGTGAATCACAAGGTAATTTTCCCTTTATTTTCAATCTTGGCAATCCCCAAAATTGACTATAATTTGCCTAATCACACACAATGACATTCAAGACACCATGAAACAATATATGCCAATGCCCAACCACCCCAACCTGACAACTACAGAAGCCAAAAAAATCCTCAATAAATTTAATTGTTTAGATATAGCACCAATTCTGAAACCGTCAGAAAAAGAATTAGTGCGTCAAGCATTGATTTTATTCACCAAACTTTCTGATTACCAAATACTCGGAATTTGTGCTGACACAGCCGCCGAAGGACTACTAGCCATGAGAACCTACTCTCATGCTTTGGGTTATGAAGTACCAATTGATTTACCCGTAGTAGAAGGGCCAGTTTATATCAAATTAAATGGCAAAAATGGCTTATGTTACCTCGATTCTTATGCAGGTCATCATCGTGGCGTATTAGTCTCTTGTCAGTCCTATGAAGAAGGAGGCATAAACGAAATGTATGGACATTTACCACTCGATTTATTTGTCTAAAATTAGGCAAAAATATGAGGTGTATTTTATTTGCATTTAATGCACCTCATATTTACTTTTAACCAAAAACATTTCTCAAACTCCTCTCCGCCTCTCTGCGTGAGCTTTAACGCCCCATTCTCAGTTCATCAGTCTCTTTTAAAATTCTATGAGTATCATCACCCTACAATCAGTTAAAAAAGATTTTGGAATCAAAGAAATTTTAAAAGATGCCAGCTTTAGTTTAGATGTTACTGACAAAGTGGGTTTAATTGGCACAAATGGTTCTGGGAAATCAACCTTATTAAAAATGATTGCTGGGCTTGAAACAGTTGATAGTGGTCAAATTAGTTGCAGTTCTAGTGCTAATATAATTTACCTACCCCAACAGCCAGATTTAGACGAAAATCGCACAGTTTTAGAGCAGATTTTTGCTGACAGTGGCGAACAAATGGCTTTGGTCAAAGAGTATGAGGAAATCTCTGATAAACTAGCGCACTATCCAGAAGATAGTCAGTTAATGTCCCGCCTTTCTGTGGTCATGCAACGTATGGATGCAACTGGTGCATGGGAATTAGAAACCAACGCCAAAATTATCCTTAGCAAATTAGGAATTGTTGATTTTGATGCACCCATAGGCACGTTATCTGGGGGCTATCGTAAACGAATTGCCTTAGCAACAGCTTTACTCGCCGATCCTGATGTCTTGCTCATGGATGAGCCAACCAACCATCTCGATGCGTTGTCTGTCGAATGGTTACAAAGTTATCTCAATCGCTTTCGCGGCGCACTGTTTTTAATCACCCACGATCGCTACTTTCTCGATCAAGTCACCAATCGGATCATAGAAATTGACCGCGGTGATATTTACACTTACTCCGGCAACTATTCATATTACCTAGAAAAGAAAGCCTTGGCTGAAGAATCAGCCCTGAGTAGCCAACGGAAACACCAAGGTGTGTTACGTCGGGAATTAGAATGGTTAAAGCGGGGGCCAAAAGCCCGCAGCACCAAACAAAAAGCCCGCATTCAACGCGTTCAAGCCATGCGTGAAACTGAGTTTAAACAAGCTCAGGGTAAAGTTGATATCTCTACAGTCAGTCGGCGCATCGGCAAAAAAGTAATTGAACTCAATAATATTGCTAAATCCTATAATGGACGTAACCTCATTCATAACTTTACCTATGAATTTAGTCCCGAAGACCGAGTGGGAATCATCGGCGGTAATGGTGCAGGTAAGTCCACATTAATGAATATCATTACTGGACGAGTAGAGCCAGATCAAGGAAGTGTAGAAATTGGCTCTACCATTCATATCGGTTATTTCGACCAACATTCAGAAGCATTACTCACAGCTTTAGATGAAAATCAGCGCGTGATTGATTACATTAAAGAAGAAGGGGAATTTGTCAAAATTGCCGATGGGACAAAAATTACTGCTTCCCAAATGTTAGAACGGTTTCTGTTTCCAGGAAATCAGCAGTACGCTCCCATTTATAAACTCTCTGGAGGTGAGAAGCGGCGGTTATTTCTGTTGCGAATTCTCATGAGTGCGCCAAACGTGTTGATTTTAGACGAACCAACCAATGATTTAGATGTGCAGACGTTGGCGGTATTAGAAGAATACCTGGAAGATTTTAGCGGTTGCGTGATCGTAGTCTCCCACGATCGCTACTTTTTAGACCGCACCGTTGATACAATATTCGCACTAGAAGAAGGCGGTAGCCTGCGGCAATATCCAGGCAATTACTCAGTCTACCTTGACTATAAGAAAGCTGAAGAAGCACAACAAAGCACTGCCAACACTAAAGAAAAAACAAAAAATTCTGAAGAATCAAAAGTTACATCGCAAACTAAGAATGTAGACAACAAAAAGAAACGTAGGTTATCTAACTGGGAAAAACGGGAATTTGAGCAACTAGAAAGCAAAATTGCTCAACTAGAGGGTGAAAAAGCCCAAACTGAGCAAGCACTAGCAAAAGTCGCTCCCGGCAACTATACCCAAGTCCAGCAACTCTACGAACAAATAGAATCGCTCAAACAAGCAATTGATATCGCCACCAATCGCTGGTTAGAATTAGCTGAGATCGAATCGTCGGAGAATGGGTGAGAGCAAATGAACGCTCTGAGGCAAAATTTACTACCAATCTTGGCATTGACTGATGCACAATCTGAACGAATTTGTCAAGTTAATCGTGATTTGAGCATGGAGCGTACACATGAGAAGAAATTGAAGAAGGAGGCAAAGGGCAGTGAACAGGGAGCAGGGAGAAGGAGGTAGTCCCGATGAAAAAATTTTTCAGTCAGGTATGAAAGAGGTGTTTCACTACTCCCCACTTATAAGTCAGAGGACATTTTTTCCCTTTCCCCTCCGCAATTGCTCCACTTGGGGAGGGGCAAGGGCTAAGACCCTATTGCTTTCTGCTCCTGCCTCTTAAGAATCGCCCAGAAAAACTAATTCTTTAAAATTCTGCAACGGAGTTTACCAAAAGTTTGCCATCATCCTAAAAGTCAGATGTTACCCTTTGTCTGAGTGGGAGATTTGGCTGGATTCTCATGTTAGTGTTGTTCATCTGGCTATAGATAACTTTAGCCGTGCATCCGATAGTTAGATATAGTGCCAAGTAATGATCATGATCAATCATCATACTCAAGACCTCCGCTCGAATGCTATTCACTTTTTAGAGCAGACCCCGCCGCAACGTCTACAAATTCTCCAAGAGTTAGGCTTAGGACGCTACCAATTCTTGACGAAAATTCGTCTCAATGATGCCAACATCAATTGTGTAATGGAATTTTTCCAAAATCCTAGTCAAGTTAAATTTCCTAACCTATCTGGTGCTGATTTATCGGGGTTGATTTTAAATGAAGTGAATTTAATTCGTGCGAATTTAACAGGGGCAAACTTACAAGGTAGCAGTTTATTAAATGCTGACCTGATTTTCGTGAATTTTAGCAAAGCCGACCTGCGAAAAGCTGATTTAAGAGGAGCAGCACTCAATGAAACTATCTGGCTAGATGCACTAGTTGAAGAGTGTCAACTCGGCTTAGGTAATGGCTTGACAAAGCAGCAACGTAAAGATTTACAACTGCGGGGAGCTAGGTTCAATTATTTGGCAGATGATAATTAAAATCCCAATAATTATCAGATTGCTAGATTAAAACTGGCTTGGACAAGTCAATGATTAACTCCATCAAACTCCCCCAAAAACTCATGTTATTGGGTTCAGGAGAACTCGGCAAAGAATTTGTAATTGCAGCCCAACGGCTCGGTAATTACGTGATAGCAGTTGACCGCTACCCTAATGCCCCAGCCATGCAAGTTGCTGATTGTTCTGAAGTCATATCAATGCTGAGTGCTGATGATTTAGAAGCTGTAGTCACTCAGCATAAACCTGACTTAATTATACCAGAAATTGAAGCAATTAGAACTGAGAAACTGCTGGAGTTTGAACAGCGAGGAATAACAGTTATTCCTACAGCAGCAGCGACTAATTACACCATGAATCGCGACAGAATCAGAGAATTAGCCCATCAAGAATTAGGGATTAGAACTGCTAAGTATGGGTATGCAATTAGCTTAGAAGAATTAATTGCAGTTGCAGATAAAATTGGCTTTCCTAATGTAATTAAACCTGTGATGTCTTCATCTGGAAAAGGGCAATCAGTAGTGCAAAGCAGAAGTGAAGTAGAGCAGGCTTGGAATTATGCGATCGCAAATTCCAGAGGGGACAGCCAAAAGGTCATCATTGAAGAATTTATCAACTTTGAAATCGAAATTACACTGTTAACAATTAAACAGTGGAAAGCCCCCACAATTTACTGTTCTCCTATTGGGCATCGTCAAGAACGAGGTGATTATCAAGAGTCTTGGCAACCCGCAGAAATTTCACCAGATAAAATATTAGCAGCCCAAGAAATCTCCAAGAAAGTCACCGATGCTTTAGGGGGTGCAGGAATTTTTGGAGTAGAGTTTTTTATCACCAAAGATGAAGTAATTTTCTCCGAACTATCCCCCCGTCCTCATGATACAGGCATGGTGACATTAATCTCTCAAAATATTAATGAATTTGAGTTACATCTCAGAGCAGTTTTAGGCTTACCCATTCCTCATATAGAACAGTTAGGAGCTTCAGCAAGTGCTGTGATTTTGGCATCAGGAAAATCAGACTCCATAGTCTTTACAGGTGTAGCTGATGCCCTATCAGAAAAAGATGTAGATATCAGATTATTTGGTAAACCAAATGCTCATCCTTATCGCCGTATGGGAGTAGCTTTAGCTAAAGCTGATAGTGTACAAGACGCACGAGAAAAAGCAACAAGAGCAGCAAGTAAAATTCAGATTGTTATTCAATAGTTAATTGTCAGAAATTCACTTTAATTTTGCCTTTTGCCTTTTTACTTTTGAATTCACATAACGGCATGGTTAATAATTTTGTCACCATAGCTACCTTTGGTAATTATGTTGACGCTAATTTAGCAAAACAACTATTAGAATCACAAGGCATTCAATGCTATTTAGCTAATGAGTCTACTGTTAACATGGCATGGCATCTAACAGTAGCCGTTGGTTGGATTCAATTACAAGTTTCGCAAGCAGATATAGAACAAGCCAAAATAGTTTTAGTGTCTTCTGAATTTGAGACAGCAGTTTCAGGAGAAGAACCCCTGACAAATGATGAGGCTGATGATGATATTGAAAAACTATCCTGGGTAGATGAAACAGCCGATAGAGCCTTTCGCACGGCTATAATTGGTCTACTTTTAATCTTTCTGCCCATCCAACTTTACTCGCTGTGGCTACTGATTCGCTTATTAGTTTCCCGTCGTCGTATAAGTCCAAATCGACGCATTAAAGTAATTTTTGCTTTATTACTTGATTTACTAAATCTTTATATAATCTGGCATATCTTATTCTAAATACGCATTGTTTTGCTCCTACTGTATGATGAAGAAGAAAAACTACAGTCAGCCACAAGAGGGTTTGACGACGGTGGGAGATACCGAAAATAAATTGTCCATGATTGCATCATAGTTTTAGCCTAGCTAACTAACTACAATCAATATGGGCAGACTTGATACTTTAGTAATTCCCCGATAACTAAAAACCAGTACCGTATTCTTAACCAGGAATCAGGACTCAGGACGCAAAACTCTCTATGTTAGCAGGCAAAATTTTGCAGGGGGGAAAATACACCCTCATCCAAGAAATTGGACGTGGTGGCTTTGGCATCACGTTTAAAGCTACTCATCACTATTTAGAACAGGAAGTAGTGATGAAAACAATTAACGAAAAGCTGCGAAAACATCCAGATTTTGCCAAGTTCGAGCAACAATTCCTAGATGAAGCCAGAAGATTAGCTACTTGTATCCATCCCAATATTGTCCGAGTCAGTGACTTTTTTGAGGAAGATGACTTACCTTACATGGTGATGGAATATATTCCTGGGGAAACTTTGGGAGAAGCATTTATCTTGCCGGGCATACCCTTACAAGAAGAGACAGCTATTCATTACATCCGACAAATTGGTGCAGCGTTGCAGGTAGTTCACAGCAATGGTTTGCTGCACCGAGATGTGAAGCCAGACAATATTATTTTGCGTCAAGGGACTCAGGAAGTTGTACTAATTGACTTTGGGATTGCCCGTGAATTCAATAGTGGGATGAAACAAACTCACACAGGATTAGTATCTGAGGGATATTCCCCTATTGAGCAGTATTTAACTCAAGCGACGCGTACACCCGCTACAGATGTTTATGGTTTGGCCGCAACTTTGTATGCCTTGTTAACAGGACAAGTTCCCTTACCAGCATTGTTGCGCGATCGCGAACAAATGCCAACCCCCCGTGAACTGCAACCTCATCTCAGTGCAGCCGTGAATCAAGCCGTCATGCGTGGGATGGCGGTAGAATCTCGTTTTCGTCCTGCTACTGTGGCTGAGTGGCTGCAACTACTACCAGGTAGTGGTGTCAACGTTGCACCGCAATACGTCCCCACCTATGCAGTCCCTACCATCGATTTATCTGTACACCAACTAGAAAACGCAGCTAGTGGAAATATGTTCAGTCGTGTACAGAAAGCCTCGCCATCGAAAAACCTGACAATTATGCTTCAGAAGCTATCGGCTTCTAGGGTTTTCTTAGGTGTGGCTGTAGCTTTAGTTGCGGCTACTGCTGGTTTTGGTATCACCAATATCTTGTCTCGATCACAGCCCAAATCACCCTCAAAACCATTATTTGAAGCACGTCCCATCGTACCAGAGAGGAACGGCACTAGCGTCACTTCCCCATCAGATAACAACACTCAAAAATCTGCCAATGTTGATTCTAGAGAAGCTGCACCTGTTTCCAACTTTAGACGACGCAGACGTAACTTACTAGAACAACAAACTCAGCCAACAAACACCAGTTCTCCTGAAGCATCCCCTCCATCCACCCCACAAGAGTCACCAACCGTCAATACCAAACAATCTCCTACATCAACTGACACATCTGATTCATCATCCCTAGTAGAAAAACTGCGGAAGGTTCGCTCCTCTCGCACAGCTAACCCCGCTAACTCTTCAGAAAATATCTCACCTTCTACCAGTAACCAACCATCTACTCCGCCTCCCGTTGAGAAACAGTCTAATCCTGTGATAGTACCAACTGTCCCTGACACAGAATCTAAAAATACAGAGTCTTCCGGTGTGGTAGTACCGACAGTGGAAGTAAAGCAAAATTCATCTACTAATAACCCACCTGTACAAGTCCCATCCCGGAAAAACGAAAAGCTGCCGGAAACTCAGCCGACTGATAATTAATTAGTTAGGGGACAAGGAGGAATCTTTTTCAGTATGCTGCTCACTCCTCAACCCTCGCTACTGCTGCCAGTACTCAACACTCCCCGCATTGCTAGCAATGCTGAACCGTAAGCTGCTTCAGTGTTCACAGAAGAAACTACAGGGACTTTTAAACAGCGTTGACGAATAGCAGTCCATGTGAGGTTTTTCGCGCCTCCGCCGGCTGTGTATACTTGGTTGAGATTATCTGCTCCTAAGTGTTGCAGTAATTCATAACCACGGGTTTCTATGCGTGCAATGCTTTCTAATAAACCATGCAGAAATTCCACAGGATTTTCCGGGCGTGGTGTGAGTCGCGGCGGTAAATTGGGATCGTTAATAGGAAAGCGATCGCCTGTTGTTAATAAGGGATAATAATCTAACTCGCTACCTTGAGAACTATCAATCTCTCTACTCAGATTTTCTAACTCTGCATCAGTAAAAAATTCCCTTAACACTGCACCCCCGGTATTAGAAGCACCACCAGTCAGCCACAAATCACCCAGGCGATGACTGTAAATTCCATATCGTGCATCTTCTATGCGGGTACGACTTAAAAGTTTTAGTACCAATGTTGAACCCAGAGAAGTTACAGCTTCCCCTGGAGATGTTGCACCACTGGCTAAAAATGCCGCAATACTATCAGTAGTGCCAGCACAGACTAAACAATTCGGTGGTAATGAAAACTGATTGGCAATTTCGGTGCGTAATTCAGCGATGGGAGTACCAGGTGCTAATACTTGGGGTAGTTGAATAGATAGTTGTAAACTTGTTAACCATTCTGGGTATTGTAACCGCTCTACGTCATAACCCAACTTCAACGCATTGTGATAATCACTGATGCCCAACTTACCATGCAGCAGGAATGCCAACCAGTCCGCTTGATGCAAAAAATATCTTGCCTCGCTGAAAGTAGCTAACTGCATCATCCACAGCAGTTTAGCCAGGCTAGAGGTTGCACTTAAGACTGTATGATGTGGCGGTGCTATCTTCCTCAACTCTTCCAGCACCACTGATCCCCGTGCGTCGTTGTAGAGTAATGGTGCAGATATGGGGTTGCCAACATCATCGCACAATAATACAGTCGATGAAGTACCGTTGATGGCGATCGCTTTCATTTCTCGCTGCCAATCCTCCGGGATTTGTGCCAGCAATGCCCATAATGCCGTCTGCCATGATGTTACATTAGCGATCGCTCCCTTTGCCCAGGGATATCGCATTTGCGCCTGGATTTGGGCTGCCTCATCAATTACCACCGCCCTCGCTCCAGACGTACCAAAGTCTATCCCCAGATAACAACTCATAGTTTTATAAATTTTTCTAATGAAAAATAACCCAGACTACCGAATTGATCACGGATTTTGTTACAAGATGCAACAAGATGTTCCATAATTTTGGCAAAACAAGGAAAAGTAGTAAACGAACTCTTAAAAATCAATTTGATGTTCAGGAGGTTTACAATCATGCCTATCTCTGATACCCAAGTTTACATTGCTCTAGTTGTGGCACTACTTCCAGGCTTTTTGGCTTGGCGGCTAGCGACAGAACTTTACAAATAACGCCAGCATGAACCGTCAAGAGTGGAGTTTGATTATCCAGACTCCACTCTTGGAAGAAATGACGCAGAGGGGCATAGGAGATCAGAAAAATTTCTTCACTATGCCTAATACCCAAAACTTTCTTTATTAGTCTAGACAAGATTTTGGCGAGAAAATATCAGTCTTTTAAACTTAGATACAGTATTAATACTCTAATTAATTTTTAAATAATTTCTCTTGTATCAGTATTAATACTGATGAAGATACTATAGTAAAAATTCTTCAAAAACTATCTTTGATAAGAGATAAATACCACTTCATCAACAGATGCTAGTCAATGAAATTTGACAATAGCAGGAGTATTTTGATACCTTGTAAGGAATTGGTAATGCCTAAATCCAGGTAACACCCAAAAAACGCCAAAAAATACATGATACAGCAGCTTGTCACTCACAAGTGAGACTGTAATTTGGAATTGACATTAATTACTAAAAGAATAATAATCCTGGCAGATTAGGTGCAGTTTCTCAAAGTCGGTGAACTAACACCATCAATTTAAACCATTTACCTACGTGTGTTTTGTGTTTTTTTGACAAACGAAATACGTGTAGCAATTTGGCAAAAATGAAGTAATATGTCAGCTAATCTCAGCCTTAATTATTGCTAGTGAGCTTTTTATGGCTTAGTTATATTCATCAGGAAATTTCTCGTTTTAGGCATCATGAACGCTTTCCAACATTCTCAGATTCCACAGCAGACACCTACACAGAAACAGCAACCCATTTCTCGGCCAAAACGCCATCTTCGCCAGCGCTCTTATAGAGTAATGGCTGTAGAAATGACAGCCAAAATAGCTGTCAATGTTGCTATTTCAGCAGCAGCAATATCAGCTTTAGCAAAACTTGTGCCTTACAATTGGTCACACCAAGGAAAGCTAAAGGAAGTTAATACAGAAGTTAAACAACTAGAAAAGCGCGTCAGTAAATTGCAGGCGGAATTTAATCGGAATTTTGATCCGCGTCAAGCTAAAAGTGTGATGCAGCAGCAAACATATAAGTTTGAGCCTAATCAGCGTCCTGTTGTGTTGACAAATCAATATGGACAGCAAATAGACCTTTCCGAACCTTCACCATAAACTAAATTGCTCATGGGGATAATCGCGTCGACGAAGTCCGTCGTACTCCTCTGGAGAAGCAAGCTACGCGGTAGCATCTCCCAGAAAAAGCATCGCTAATAGGAATATTTGTTGAGTAAAAATAAACCTGGGTGCAAATTTATTACAGTTAACAGCTAAAGTTTTGCAGCGTTATTTTAATTATTATCTATTAGCTATCAGGGGTAAAACATTCACAAACCAGGTAAAAGTTAAAGGGCAAAAGCCAAAATAAATATTAAATTTATCTTTATTTTTACTTTTACGTTTACATCCCATTGTTGGCTTTTTAACTTATTGCATATGATGTGTAGGCAATAATTCATTAAGCCAATTTTCCACTTGTAATCGTAAACGATAACCAGGAACATCTGTTTTATTACCCACAGTTGGTAATTGATTCAAGGCGCGGCGATAGTCAGCGATCGCACAATTCCACTCACCCCAAATATGATAAGTTCTACCCCTTTCAGCCCAAATATGGCCCTCTAGTTGACCAAATAGCAGTGCATTATCAAAATTCTCAACTGCTTGGTCGTATTGTCCCAAATCTCGTAAAGTAATACCACGGTTAATCCAGGCGCGCACATGACGCGGATTAAAATCAATGGCGTAATCATAATCAGCCAATGCAGCCGTTAATTCTCCACAAGCAGCATAATAATTGGCACGATTATTGTAAGCACTAGCCAAATGAGGATTTAATTGTAGAGCCTTATTATAGTCAGACAGTGCTTGATGGAGTTCGCCACCTTGGAAGTAAACCAGCCCTCTGTTGTTGTAATCCACAGCGTTGTGCGGGTGGCGTTCGATTAATTCAGTTAACAAAGCGATCGCTTCAGTATAATTTCCCTGTTGAGCTGACCTCAAGGCGCAAGAGCGTATATAACTGTCACCGTTAGCTCCGTTTTCTTTGTCAGCAAATGTATTATTGATAACAAATTGATAACGGTTATTTTGCTGTTCACCAGAAGCTAAAAATGATTGACTGTTCATGTTTCCGCCTCAATGCTCCTTGAAGTAAAGTTAGAGTTTTTACTGTCGCCGTGGTTGTGTTTGTGTGTCACTTGTGCAGGTGTCTATGATTACTTATTTACAATCGCTAAATCATATTTCAGGAATTGCAACTAGTGAAAAACACACTTTATACAGACAATTAATGCTCTAACCAAGTTATGGATACTTCTTCCCCAAGTTAAATTCCTGAAATATCAAATATTAAACTCTGTGAAGATTCCTAAAGTTAGAGAGCCGAGAAGCAAGAAAAACAAAGGGAGTAGAGGGAAAATTCATAACTGTTAACTCATGACTAATGTAAACATTTCTCATAACTGCACAAGAAAAGGATTTGAGCCACCTAAATTTATTTATGGGCATAGTTAATTTTGAATTTGGAGCGCAGTGACGTGACTTACCAAAATGCACCTGACTTAGCGGCTGATGATTATGTTGTAATTGGCCTAGCCACCTGCTTCATCAAGGAGGATGGGGAACTTCATCAAGTCGAAGTCCTAGAGCCGATTCCTTCGGCTGCTTTAGAAGCAATCTTCAAAGGGATTCCCACCTCATATAAGTTGGCTTGCGCAACTAACGTTGGTGCAGTTTTGCATGACGAACAGCCAATCTTACCAACGGGTTTTCCTGAGTCGGCGCAATTTGCTGATGAATTTGTGTCACGGGTGTTTGCATCGGCTCGCACTTACAAGCGCAAGGAAAGCGCACAAGCTTTGATACCTATGGGTACAACTTACACTGATTTACAATATTCCGTAGAGCGTAAGCGTTTACTCAATGCCACTAGATTAGTCACAAAAGAAGATAATGTGAAACAGCATGCTCACACTCACAAAGTCCTCTAATCTCAGGTAGTTATGTTGAAATTGTATGGTGGCGCACGTAGCCGAGCTGCGATCGTGCAATGGTATTTAGAAGAACTAGGAGTTCCCTATGAGTTTGTCCTGCTAGATATGCAGGCGGGAGAACATCGTCAGCCTGAATTCTTGAAAATTAACCCCATTGGTAAAGTCCCAGCGATTGTAGATGGTGACTTTCAACTATGGGAATCAGGCGCGATTCTGCTTTATCTGGCTGAAAAGTATGGCAAACTCCCCGCTTCACCGGAAGACCGAGCAATAATTGCTCAATGGGTACTATTTGCGAATGCGACTTTGGGTACAGGTATTTTCATAGAAGCAAGCCGCGAACGGGAAACGCCCCGTTTATTAACTCCCCTCAATGAGATATTTGCCAAACAACCCTTTTTACTGGGAGAAGAATTTAGCGTTGCTGATGTCGCAGTTGGGTCTATCTTGGCGTACATTCCCTTAATGCTCAAGCTAGATTTGAGTGCTTACCCAGCTGTAGAGGAATATATTCAGCGCATGGTAGAAAGGCCAGCATATCAAAAAGCGATCGCTGGCAGATCTTCATAAGGGGTGTAGGGGTATGGGGGTATAGGGTAGCCCTGTCAAGGTGACTAGTAGCTGGATAATAAGAGCAATGGGAGAGAGAGCGCAAGCATAACCGAGAAGGGCAGATGGATACTCAGGAGCATCAGAGGAGAAAGTAAATGCTGGGTGTAATCTTTGAAAGATTTGTGG
>DVDT01000078.1 GCA_015296085.1 Trichormus sp. M33_DOE_039
AGTAGAGTCAGAAGGCATAGATTATCTACGCTTCAACCGTGACACCCAAGCTTATGAATTCCGCCTCACCCAAGCCAACGCCACAGTTACGATTCCCGTCTTTGATGACATATTAGAAGAAGTAGACACTACCTATACCTATCAACTGTTAGCAAGTGAAGCCTATGCGTTAGACCCAGCAGCAACTTCAACAGAGGTGACTTACACAGACGGCGTACCTGGAGGTGTCGGGCCAGTCGTCAGCATTTCCACAGCACAAAGCAACCTCAAGGAAGGCGATACCCTGACCATCAACTTCAGTGTGGATGGAGAAATCCCCGTCGAAGGGTTAACCGTGTTCGTCTTGAGTCCCACCAGGGGAGCATTAGGTGAGTTTGTCATCTTTAATGAAGACGGTTCACCTGCTGTCACCTGGGAAGGGATTGCGGGTTTTCCAGAACCAGATGGGACTGGTGGTGGTTTCTTTGTCACCTTGACCCAGCCAACAGCTTCTTTGAATGTGAAGATCTTTGATGATGGTGCTAATGAAGGTATCGAAACTTTAAGCTTCAATGTTGTAGATGGGGAACAGTATCAAGTTAATCCTGAATCTAGCGGTATCACTTTGGCAATTAGTGATACTCCAACTAATCCTGTTGGTGATGCTGGTGACAATATCCTAGTCGGTACTGACAACAAGGACAACTTGTTTGGTAATGCTGGTAATGACCGACTATTTGGTGGTCTTGGTATCGACTATCTATTTGGTGGTGCTGGCGATGACCTATTAGATGGCGGCGACGGTAACGACGCACTGTTTGGTGGTACTGGTACAGACACCTTGTTGGGTGGTGCTGGCAATGACTATTTAACAGGTGGTACTGGCGACAATATTTTAAATGGAGGTGACGGTAACGATATCCTCTACGGCAATGGTGGCAATGACACTTTACTTGGTGGTGCTGGTAATGACATTATCTACAGCGGTGCTGGTAACGACTTGATTAACGGTGGTCTGGGTAATGACATTATCTTCTTGAATGGTGGTCAGGATACCGTAGTTGTGGCCCAAGGTGCAGGTATTGACACTATCAACAATTTTCAAGTCAATTTGGGTCAGAAAGTTGGTCTGAGTGGTGGTCTCACCTTTGAACAACTCACTCTAAGTCAAGGTGGTTTAGATACATTGATTCAAGTTGGCGACGAAACTCTGGCTGTGTTGAAGTTTGTTCAATCTAGTAGCTTGAGTTCATCGGCGTTTACGGTTGTTTAGGAAATAAGTGAGCATTTAAACGCAGAGGTACGCAATGTAGAGATGTAGCAATGCTATGTCTCTACAAAAATATGAGGTTGTTCTAGTATTGGTTCATGAATTGTGCAAAAATTAGGAAAGCCCAATGAAATTGTTAAACAGCGCGATATATTTGCTGAAATTTTTGGTCGGATTAAATCTTTCTCTTTGCTGATCTGAATATCCGGTTTCACGTACTAGATAAGCTACAAAAAGTATGGATTTTAGCCTATTTTATTTTGATGGTGATGGTTCTGTTGCTCGTCCCAATCAATATCAACTTTTAATAGAAAGTGCAAAATTTGCTGATGCTAACGGTTTTACAGCAATTTGGACTCCAGAGAGACATTTTCACGCTTTTGGTGGCCTTTACCCCAATCCTGCCCTGACAAGTGCGGCTTTGGCAATGATTACTAAGCAGGTGCAACTCCGTGCAGGAAGTTTTGTCTTACCTCTACACGACCCTGTACGAGCTACGGAAGAGTGGGCTACGGTGGATAATTTATCACATGGCCGGGTGGCGATCGCTTTTGCTTCTGGTTGGACTGTCGATGATTTCGTTCTGGCGCGTGAACCTCATGCTAACCGCAAAACTGTGATGTGGCGTGATTTAGAAGTGATGCGAAAACTATGGCGGGGTGAAGCCGTAGAACGTCAAGATGCTACCGGGAAAACTTTCACAGTAAAAACACTGCCTCGACCCGTGCAAAAAGAACTTCCTATCTGGATGACTTGCCAATCTTCAGAAACCTTCGTAGAAGCGGGTAAATTAGGAACGCACGTTTTGACTTCTTTATTAGGTGGTACTCTTGATGATATTGTGCCGAAAATTCAACTTTATCGAAAATCTTTAGCAAAACATGGACACAATCCTCAAGCTGGGAAAGTGGCGTTGATGATTCATACCTTTTTGGGGGATGATATCAATGATGTGAAGACAAAAGTCACACAGCCTTTCTGTAATTACTTGAAAACTCACTACGACTTGCTGGAAAATTTAGCTAAGGGTATGGGGATAAATTTCAGTATCAAAAACTTCTCTGAAGATGATATTGATAGTTTACTGCAATTTGGTGTAGAAGGATTTATGAAAGGGCGATCGCTGATTGGAACTCCTGAAAGTTGTCGCCCATTTGTTGAGCAAATAGGTGCTGCTGGTGTAGATGAAATTGCTTGTTTAATTGATTTTGTGCAAGATTATGAGATGGTGATGGCAAGTTTACCATTTGTAAGTCAATTAAAACTTACTCAAGAAAGCAAAAAATCAATGGTTGCAACAAGGGCATAGGGGACTAATCAAGTCAAAAATCAAAAGCCAAAATTAACATACTCTTACTTTTGGATTTTGAATTTTGAATTCCTCGTGGGGGTGTAGGGATTAGGTATCTAACCGCATGAAAAAATGGTGTAACTTCACGATTGTTTTGGGCTTATTGAGCCTATCTACAGCTTGTACAACGTCACAGGCAAATATTAATTCTAATGCTCAAATTGCGGTTGAACCTGCACCTGTGACTGCTGTGATAGCCTTGGGACAAATTGAACCAGAAGGAGAAGTGATCAAACTTTCTGTTCCCAATGCTCAAGATAGTCGGGTTAACCAAATTTTGGTGAAGGAAGGCGATTTTGTTAGGACAAATCAAGTCATAGCAATTTTACAAGGAATTGACCAATTAGAAGCTGATTTACGCGATGCTGAAGCTGATGTGCATTTGCAGGAAGCGGAACTTTTAAAAGTACAACAAGGTGAAGCTAAACAAGCAGAAATTGCTGCACAAAGAGCTACTATTGTGCGTCTAAAAGCACAGTTAAAAGCAGAAAGTATCCAAAAAAGAGCAGCTATAGATAGTGCATCTGCCACATTACAAGAAGCACAATTAACTTATCAACGTCGCCACAATTTATCTAATCAAGGCGCAGTTTCTATTGCAGACGCAGACACAGCCAAACGAGAATTAGCCACGGCTGAAGCTACATTAATGGAACGCCAAGCAGAATTAGAGAAAACTATCACAACTCTACAAGCACAAATTGCTCAAGAAAAAGCAATATTAGCACAATTAAAAGAAATTCGTCCTGTAGATATCAGAATTGCTAAAGTGCGGTTAGAGAAAGCAAAAATAGCTGTGATTCAAAGAAAAGCTCAGTTAGAAAATGCCCAAGTTCGCGCTCCTTCTGCCGGTCAAATATTAAGAATAAATACTCGGATTGGTGAACAAGTAAATACTAGTCAAGGAATTGTAGAAATTGCTCGCACAGACCGAATGTTTGCTGTGGCTGAGGTGGCGGAAACTGATATTGATAAGGTGCGTCGTGGACAAAAGGCAATTATTAGCAGTGAGTATGGCGGTTTTAGTGGCGAAATTAAAGGTACTGTTGAACAAATCGCTTTGCAAATTGGTAAAAGAACTCTGCAAAATGCAACTAATTCCAGAGGCCCTACCACTGATGATAATTCACGGGTAATTGCTGTTAAGGTGCGGATTGACCCTAAATATAATTCTAAAATTGCTGCTTTAACTTATATGTTGGTGCGGATAAAGATTGATATTAGTCGTTAGTATTGGAAATGAATTTTTAAAGGCAAAGCATCGTGGAGGTTTACGCAGAGGAACACTAAGGGTTAATGAGGGTTCTGTGTTTAGTATATTAAGAATTAGAAATTATTAATGTTAAAGTCTATTTCTAAAAAAATCCGATTTCAAACTCCGCTTGCTTGGTCACAGTTATCATATCAAAAAACGCGTCTCTTGGTAGCAATGGGAGGAATTGCATTTGCAAATATATTGATTTTTATGCAGTTGGGCTTTAGACAATTATTTGCTAGTGGGGCTACGGCTTTACCGGAAAGTCTTAAGGGTGATTTATTTTTAGTACACCCAGACACTAGATTTTTGGGTTCAATCGAGTTTGACCGATTGCGACTTTATCAAGCAGCAGGAATTCAAGGTGTTGCCGATACTATTCCTCTGTATATTAATTCAGGTGTGGCTTGGGCTTATACTCAAGAATATCAATCTTACGAAGCACGAGTAATTGCTTTTAATCCTAATAGAGAAGTTTTTAAGCTCACTGAACTAAATTCTCAACGCTTGAAAATAAGTGTGCCAGATAGTTTTTTATTTGATCGGTTTGCTAAACAAGAGTTAGGAACTGTTGTTGAAGATTTTAATAATAAACTAGATAATAAATTGCCAGTTCTAATTAATAGACGCAAGGCTGATATTGTTGGATTATTTAATCTAGGTAATTCATTCTTTCTGGGTACTGGTAATTTGATTACGAGTGAGGCTAATTATGCAGAAATCTTTGGTAAGGAGATATTAAATAGAGTTAGCATTGGCATAGTTATTTTAAAACCTGATGCAAATCTGGCAGCAGTGAAGGCTGGTATTGAAAAAAATGTACCTGGTATTAGCGTCTATACTCATCAAGAATTAATAGCTAAAGAATTGAAATATCAACAAGAAAATCCAGCCGGATTGATTTTCAGTTTTGGTGCAGTCATGGGATTTATTATTGGGGTAGTAATTGTCTATCAAGTTTTGTATGCCGATGTCAGGGATCATTTAGCTGAATACGCTACACTTAAAGCAATGGGTTATTCTGATATTTATCTTTTATCAGTGATTTTTCAAGAAGCAGCGATGCTGACAGTATTAGGTTTTATCCCCGGTTTTTTGATATCTGTGGGAATGTACAATTTTCTCGCAGATTTGACACGCCTGGAACTGGCGATGACTCCTAATTTGGCAATTATGGTGTTTATTATTACATTTATTATGTGTATAGTTTCGGCAGCGATCGCTTCCAGTAAACTCCGTTCTGCTGATCCAGCAGATGTTTTTTAGGAAAATGCTCAGACAGTTTTGGCGTATAGGCAAACTTTATTGGCTTTCACCGCAAAAGTGGAAAGCGATCGCACTCCTTTTCCTGTTACTATGTCTTTCACTCATCGGTACAGTAGTCACAGTCGTATTAAGTGTTTTTCTCGGCGAATTAGAATCTTCTTTAGCCGTCGTAGATAGCAACCGATTTTTGCAAGCGGTGGTGGTTTTCCTCGGAATATTATTGATTGGTGTACCGATTCTGGCTCTGAAAACCTATGTGCAAGCACAGTTAAGTTTATCTTGGCGACAGTGGTTAACCACATATTTTCTCAATCAATATCTGCATCAACGGAATTTTTACGACCTAACCACAACTGCGGATATCGATAACCCAGATCAGCGTATTGCTGAAGATATTCAAAATTTTACGCAACAATCGCTATATTTTGCCGTAGTCCTATCTGACTCAATTTTGCAACTGATTGGCTTCTCTGGAGTCCTGTGGCGCATTGCTCCTGCATTGATGGTGTTTTTAATCATTTATGCTGTATTTGGTACAACAGTCACCACAATAGTTTTTGGCAAAGCTTTAGTCGGAATTAACTTTGAACAACTCAAACGAGAAGCTGATTTACGCTACGGCTTAATTCGCGTGCGGGATCATGCAGAGGCGATCGCTTTCTACCAAGGACAAGCAGTAGAATCTCAAGAAATCTGGCAAAGATTTCTACGAGTTGTGAGCAACTTTACACACCTAATCCGTTGGCAATTAGGTTTAGACTTATTTCAAAACAGCTATCAATACATCACATTTTTACTGCCAACCTTCATATTAGCTCCCCGAATTTTAGCGGGTGAATTAGAACTAGGCGTATCAGCTCAAGCCGGAGTTGCTTTTCGCAGTATCTTGATTGCTTTAGGTTTAATTGTCAGCCAATTTGAGCAACTGAGTAACTTAGCCGCAGCTGTTACTCGGTTAGATGAGTTGCAACATAGGATTTGGGAATTAGAAAATCCCACCCATCTTCATCAAGAACAAACCGTTGTATTGAGTAGGATTGAGAATTCCGGCATCAGTTTCCAGAACGTCACCCTACACACTCCCGACTATCAAAAGATTTTAGTCAAAGATTTATCCTTTGCCGTCTCCCCTGGAGAATCTCTATTAATCACTGGCAAAAGTGGCGTGGGTAAAACCTCTGTATTGCGTGCATTAGCAGGATTGTGGCAGTCTGGGACTGGAACGATTACCTACCCAGAGCGATCGGGACTCTTTTTACCACAACGTCCTTACATGATTCTCGGTAGTTTACGAGAACAATTACTATATCCCCAAGCTAACCCCAACATATCAGAAGATCAACTCTGGCAAGTGTTGCAGCAAGTAAACTTAACGGATCTAGTAGCACGCTTTGACGGCTTAGATAGCATCGCCGACTGGAGTAGAGTCTTATCCATCGGAGAACAACAAAGGCTAGCTTTTGCTCGCTTATTATTGCAGTCTCCCCAGTACGCCATTCTCGACGAAGCCACCAGTGCCTTAGATGAAACCAATCAGACTTTACTTTATCAGCAACTACAAAAAACGCACATCACCTACATTAGCGTTGGACATCGCTCCTCACTACGCTCCTTCCATCACTGGATACTAGAATTAAGCAGTAGTGGTACTTGTGTACAGCAATCACCTTAAAAACCTCCACCTCCTCACCGCACCCCTGTGGGGAAGCAAGCCACAGACTTCTCTCTGCGTAAACCTCTGCGCTACTTTGCGTTTAAAAATCTACATATATTCCCCAGCTACTAGATTTATTAGTAAAAACTTGCAATAATAAAACCAAACAATCAACACTAAAGTTTTTCCTTAACTTTCAAGCTTCCAGCAACTATTATTTTCTACTTGACTCAGCAACCAGCCTGAGTAAGTAAATATTGATATGACATCCTCCAAGCCAAGCAACCACCATCAGCTAGAAAGTCGCATAGCCGCACTACCTCCTGAAAAACGAGCCTTATTTGAAAAACTGCTGCGCCAACAAGCCAGTTCCAAATCTATACAATTCATTTCACCCCGGAGCGAAAATACCGAATTACCACTTTCCTTAGCACAGGAAAGACTATGGTTTCTGCATCAACTCGATCCCAGCAATTCTGCCTATAATATTGCAATTTCTTGGCAATTAGTAGGAAAACTACAAATTCCTACTTTATTAGCCAGTTTACAAACAATTATCCAACGCCACGAAAGCCTACGCACAGCCTTTTCATCCCAGGAAGGTAAGCCTTATCAAGAAATTTCCCCAACTGTTAACTTACAACTACCAGTTATTGACTTACAAGACTTACCCCCGCAACAACAAGCACAAGCCGTCCAAGATTTAGCTAAACTAGAAGCTAGTCAACCCTTCGATTTGACTCAAGCCTCCTTGATGCGAGTGAAATTAATCCGCCTCGCACCTGATCGAGCCACCCTACTGCTAACCCTACACCATATCATCGCCGATGGTTGGTCACGGGGAATTCTGTTGCGGGAGCTAGCAGCTTGCTATCGTGCATTCATCAACGGTGAACAACCATCTTTACCCGTATTATCGATTCAGTACGCAGATTTTGCTCTGTGGCAGAGAGAATGGCTGCAAAGAGAGGAAATGACAGTGCAATTGGCGTACTGGCAACAAAAACTAGCTGCATTACCAACCTTAGAACTACCAACAGACTACCCACGCACCGCACTACAAAAGTTTAACGGTAAAACAGAGTCATATTTATTGCCAAAAAACCTCCTAAAATCCCTCAAAAACTTGAGTAAGCAGCAAGGTGTAACGTTGTTTATGTTGCTGTTAGCAGCCTTTAAAGTGTTGCTACATCGCTATTGTCAACAAGATGAGATTGTTTTAGGAGTACCCAGTGCGAACCGCGATCGCCAACAAGTACAAAGTTTAATTGGTTTTTTTGTCAACACGTTAGTATTACGCACAGATTTATCTGGGAATCCTACCTTTCAAACTGTCCTCGAACGAATACGCACCACCGCAGCCGAAGCATTTGAACACCAAGAAATTCCCTTTGCCAAAGTCGTGGAAGCACTGCAAATAGAACGGGACTTAAGCCACAATCCCTTAGTGCAAGTGATGTTTCAGGTACAAAATGAAGCATACCAACTGCAAAACGATTCGCAATTGGATTTACAACTACCAGACTTAGAAATTCAGCAAACGTGGGTAGAAACTGGCGCAACCAAATTTGACTTAACTTGTCACATGGTGGAACGTTCTCAAGGTTTGCTAGTGGCGATGGAATACTGTACAGATTTATTTCAGCCACAGACTATCACTCGTATGATTCAGCATTTACGAGTATTACTAGCAGCCATTGTGGAAAACTCCCACCTAAAAATTGCCGAAATCCCCATTCTCACCCCCCAAGAACAACATCAAATCTTAGTGGAATGGAATCAAACCCAGGTAGATTATCCGCAAAAGTGGTTACATCAACTATTTGAGGAGCAAGTTCAGCGCACACCTGATAGTATTGCTGTTTGTTATCAAGAGCAAACCCTTACCTATCAACAACTGAACAGCAAAGTCAATCAACTCGCCCATCACTTACACACATTAGGCGTAGGTTGTGAGTCTTTAGTAGGAATTTATCTAGAACGTTCACCAGAATTAATCATCGCCTTACTAGCAGTTCTCAAAGCTGGAGGCGCATACATACCCCTAGATAGCAAACTCCCCGCCGAACGTTTAGCCTATATGCTTCAGGATGCTCAACCTGGAATTGTTTTGACGATGGCTGCATCGGTGACAGGATTACCCGAATATCAAGAGACTGTACTGTGTTTAGATGGAGATTGGCAAGCGATCGCTCAACACCCAGCCGAAAACCCACCCAACATTGTTACAGGTGAAAATCTTGCTTACATCATTTACACATCCGGTTCGACGGGTAAACCAAAAGGCGTAATGCTTACCCATCGAGGATTAGCAAATTATCTGCAATGGGCAATTCAAACCTATCCAGTAGATTTAGGAGTGGGTGTACCTGTACAATCTGCCATTAGCTTTGATGCCACAATTACCAGTTTATATACACCCCTGCTTGTGGGGAAAGCCGTAATATTGCTACCAGAAGCCGAGGAAATCGAAGCACTGAAAAACGCCCTCAGTTCTGCAAGCAATTTTAGTTTAGTCAAGCTGACACCTGCTCATTTGAGCGTACTGTCTCAACTTTTACCTCAACCTAGCTTTGCACAGGATTTAGAAAACCCCTCTCCAAACCTCTCTCCTACAAGGAGAGAGGCTTTAAAAATTCCCCCTTCCCTACTAGGGAAGGGGGTTAGGGGGTTAGGTTTTCCATCTGAAGTGAACAGTCAGCTATCCCGACAAGTGCAAGCAGGATACCCCCAAGCATTCATCATTGGCGGTGAAGCACTCAGCGAACAGCATTTAGCATTTTGGCGCAGTTATTTTCCCCAAACAAAATTAATCAATGAATATGGCCCAACAGAAACCGTTGTGGGATGCTGTGTTTATGATGCGACATTGGGGATTGGGGACTGGGGACTGGGGACTGGGGATAGGGAAATTTCGAGAAACGTTCCTATTGGTCGTCCTATTGCCAATACTCAACTTTATATCTTAGACTGCTATTTGCAACCTGTACCCGTAGGCGTTCCTGGGGAACTCTACATTGGTGGTGCGGGAGTAGCAAGGGGTTATTTAAATCGCCCTGATTTAACAGCAGAGAGATTTATTAATTGGAGACTGGGAATTACCTCACTCAGCACTTTATATAAAACAGGCGATCGCGCTCGTTACCTCAGTGATGGTACAATTGAGTACTTGGGTAGGTTAGATGATCAAGTGAAAATCCGCGGATTTCGCGTGGAATTGGGGGAAATTGAGGCAAATTTAAAAGCTCATCCCTCAGTACAAGAAGCGATAGTCATCCTACGGAAAGATCACCCCCAGCAGTCTCAATTAGTCGCTTATCTTGTCGGAAATCAGGAAACGGTAGATTTTCGACAATATTTAGCAACAAAACTACCAGCTTATATGCTACCTTCTGCGTTTGTCTGGCTGGAACAATTACCATTGACAACCAACGGGAAAGTTGACAAACAGCAACTTCCCGCACCCGTAGCTAAACCACAGTCAGAACAAGTCGCGCCACGTAACGCCACAGAAGCAACTCTCGTACAAATATGGACAGAAATTCTCGGTGCTACTGTTGGGATTCATGATAATTTCTTTGAACTTGGGGGAGATTCTATCCTCAGTATTCAAATGGTAGCGAAGGCGAATAATGCAGGGATGAAGCTAACTCCCAAGCAATTATTCCAGCATCAAACCATTGCTGAACTAGCAACTGTTATAGAAATTGTCCCTACAACTCAAGTACAACAAGGGATAGCGACGGGAATAGTCCCCTTAACGCCGATTCAACATTGGCTATTTGAGCAAAATTTGCACAAATGGGATTACTTTAATCAAGCTGTGCTTTTAGAAGTAGCGGCAGATTTAGAGGTAGATTACTTAAAACAGGCAATTGAGGAGTTAGTAGTACATCATGATGTATTGCGATCGCGCTTTGCACGTCTCCCTTTGGGAGAATCGCGCTTTACAAGTTCCTCTTTAGATGGTGGATGGCAGCAAGATATAATTCCCACCTTCGATCATGAGGATATACTGTCAGTTGTTGATTTGAATGGATTCTCGCCAAGCCAGCAAACCCAGCAAATTGAATCAATCGCATCTCAACTGCAAGCTAGCTTAGATTTAGCTAACGGGATATTACTCAAAGTAGCTTTGTTTAAACTAGGAGATGGTGAAAGCGTAAGCAACGCCCACCACAGGCATCGCCTATTATTTATCATTCATCATCTAGTTGTTGATGGAGTTTCTTGGCGAATTTTACTAGAAGATTTAGTCACAGCCTATCAACAAGTAAAAGCCAAGCAAACACCCATACAACTACCACCAAAAACCACTTCTTTTCGACAATGGGCGCAAAGTTTGGTCAATTATGCTCAATCTGATCAAATCGCTGCCGAATTCAAAACTTGGTTAGAAATTATTCCCCAAGAATCAACCCCCTTACCTCTGGATAATATGGGTAAAGGTGAGAACAATGTTGCATCCGAGGCTGAAGTTAAGGTTAATCTAGACATCACCCAAACTCGCGCTTTACTAGAAGCAGTACCCAAAGCCTACCATACACAAATCAATGATGTATTATTAACAGCTTTGGCAATAAGTTGTAGTCAATGGACAAAACAACGTTCCTTATTCATTGATGTCGAAACACATGGAAGAGAAGATTTATTTGCTGATATAAATATCACTCGGACAGTTGGTTGGTTTACAACAATTTTTCCATTATTTTTAGAATTTAAAAATCTCAATGACTTGGGAGAAAATTTAAAATATGTAAAGGAAAAATTACGGCAAATCCCACAAAAAGGAATTGGTTATGGCGTTCTACGATATTTAACTCAGAATCAGAAACTATCCCCAACTTTACAGGCACTACCCCAATCTGCTATTTGTTTTAATTACTTGGGACAACTAGATTTATTCTCCTCCCAAACATCAATTCTGGGACTAGCAAAAGAATCAACAGGATTATCATCACATCCTCTAAATCCTCGGCGATATGTATTAAATATCAATGCTTGGATAGCCCAATCTCAGTTACAAATTCAATGGCGATACAGTTGCAATTTACATGACACAACCACCATTGAAAATTTAGCCCAGCAATTCATTAAAACATTACAAGCAATAATTCAACATTGCCAAGCACGAGAAAGTGGCGGTTACACACCGTCAGATTTTGTAGGGGCCCGTTTGAATCAGCAACAACTCGACAAATTTTTAAACAAGCTTCAGCCGAAGAAAAGGTAGCGAGAGTGGAAAGCAGTATTATCGACATCTACGAACTTTCTCCCATGCAAGCGGGAATGTTATTTCATACCTTGTATGCTCCCAATTCGGGGGTATATTTTGAACAGCGTAGTTGTCTAATTCGCGGTAATTTAAATTTAGCAGCTTTTCGTCAAGCTTGGCAGCATGTAGTTGAGCGTCATTCAGTTCTGCGGACTGGCTTTCACTACTCAGAGTTAGAAAAACCGCTTCAGGTGGTGTATGACTATCTAGAATTACCTTGGCAAGAATTAGATTGGTGTGGTGTTGAAACAACTGAACAAAAAGCTAAATTAACTGAGTTTTTAGAGTGCGACTGTAATTCTGGTTTCAATTTACAGCAACCTCCCCTAATGCGCTGTGCTGTAATTCGCTTACAACCCAATCAATTCCAGTTTATCTGGAGTCACCATCATTTACTCATGGATGGTTGGTGTAACGGAATTTTATTAACAGAAGTCTTCACCCTCTATAAAGCATTTTGTCAAGGTCAGGATGCAACATTACCACCACCTATCCCCTACGGCAATTATATTCTCTGGTTACAGCAACAAAACCCAGAGCAAGCAGAAAGCTATTGGCGCAAGCATCTTCAAGACTTTACAGCACCGACAGTTTTGGGTATTGGGGACTGGGGACTGGGGACTGGGGACTGGGAAGAAGTAGACGAAAGAAAATCCTCGGTTAACAGTCAACAAACAGAACAACTACAAAACTTTGTCCGTCAGCATCGGCTCACCTTCAACACTTTAGTACAAGGGGCTTGGGCGTTATTGTTAAGCCGCTATAGCAGTGAAAATGATGTATTGTTTGGTACTACTGTTTCCGGTCGTCCTCCAGAATTACCACAGGTAGAAAGGATAGTTGGGCTATTTATCAATACTTTACCTGTACGCGTCGATGTAGATGGAGAGATGCAAATAATACCTTGGTTGCAACAATTACAAGCACAACAGGTAGAAAGAGAACAATATAGTTATAGTTCCTTGGTAGATATTCAAGGTTGGAGTTCCGTTCCTCGTGGAACATCTTTATTTGAAAGTTTGCTGGTATTTGAAAATTATCCAGTGTCGATAGAATCAGTTATCAAAAGTTTTGATCAGACTCTCCAAATTGAAGATACCCAAGGATTTGAACAAACAAATTATCCTCTAACATTAACAGTAATTCCTGGGCAAGAGTTGTTATTTAAAGTTAGTTATGATGTCTCTTATTTTGATGCAGCAACGATTTCGCGCCTTTTAGGACATTTAGAAACTTTGCTGATGTCAATGGTGAATGAGCCTGAGCAAAGGCTTTCACAAATATCCATGTTAACTCCCCAGGAACGGCAATTAATATTAAAAGAATGGAATCAAACTATACAAGCATATCCAAATCAGTGCATTCATCAGCTATTTGAGGCGCAGGTGGAAAGAACACCTGATGAAATTGCGTTGGTTTTTGGTGAGGAATGTTTGACTTATAGAGAACTGAATAATAAAGCTAATCAACTGGCTCATTATTTGCAGCAGTTGGGGGTAAAACCGGAAACTACTGTGGGAATTTGTTTGGAACGTTCCCCGGAAATGTTAATTGGGATTTTGGGGGTTCTCAAGGCTGGTGGGGTTTATTTACCTTTAGATCCAACTTATCCTGATGAGCGTTTAAGGTGGATTTTGGCGGATGCTCAGGTAGGGGTAATGCTCACGCAGAGACGCAGAGGAGGACACTTGCGTGGGCGGGTCTCCCGACTTGAGCAAAGTGTCCATCGCGCAAAGGGGGAAAGGAGGGTTGTTTGTTGGGAGGGAGATGGGGAGGGTATAACAATACAATCTATTGAGAATCCTATCACCAAGATCACAGCAGAAAATCAGGCTTATGTAATTTATACTTCTGGTTCTACGGGTAAACCGAAGGGGGTGATGATCGAACAGCGATCGCTCACCAATCTGATCACGGCTTTGCAGCAGCAGTTAGAAATCTGCTATACAGACTCTTGGTTAGCAATTACGACTATTTCTTTCGATATTGCAGCTTTAGAGTTTTTTTTGCCTTTAATTGTCGGTGCGCGAGTTATTTTAACACCGCAAACAGCTTTGGTTGACCCCTCGCAGATAGCAGCTATCATCGAACAGCAGCAAGTCACTGTGATGCAAGCTACCCCGGCTACTTGGCGTTTACTTATCACTCATGGTTGGACGGGTAAAGCAGATTTAAAAATTCTCTGCGGTGGGGAGGCTTTAGATAAGTCACTGGCGCAGCAGTTGTTATCATCTGGTCAAGAAGTCTGGAATCTTTACGGGCCGACGGAAACAACTATTTGGTCAGCAGCACAAAAACTTTCTCATGATCAACCTGTCAGCATCGGTCGTCCCATCGCCAATACCCAATTTTACATCCTTGATCAGCATTTACAACCCGTTCCCATCGGCGTACCAGGAGAACTTTACATTGGTGGTGCGGGAGTAGCCAGAGGTTACTTAAATCGCCCCGAATTAACAGCAGAGAGATTTATTAGTAAACTATCAACTGTCAACTGTCAACTGTCAACTGTCAGCACTTTATATAAAACAGGCGATCGCGCCCGCTACTTACCTGATGGTACAATTGAGTACTTAGGCAGATTAGACAACCAAGTAAAAATTCGGGGATTTCGGATTGAATTAGGTGAGATAGAAGCGGTACTCAGCCGACATCCAGAGGTACAAGCGGCTATTGTAGTTGTGACGGAAGATACTACTGATGATAAGCGTTTAGTTGCTTATATTGTCTCAGAAAATCCAGAAATAACGGATTTGCGGCAATTTTTGGCCAAGCATCTGCCAGATTACATGATTCCTTCTCAATTTATCACCTTAGATGCACTGCCGCTAACTCCTAACGGCAAAGTTGACCGTCGTGCATTACCAAAGCCACAATTCAAAACATCATTAGAGATAATTGCACCACGCACACCCACAGAAGAATTACTGCTGAATATTTGGCAAAGTGTATTGAATTTAAATTCAGTGGGAATTACAGATAATTTCTTTACTTTGGGTGGTCATTCACTATTAGTAATTCGTCTGGTTTCCCAAATTCAGCAGGCGTTTGGGGTAGATATTTCGTTACGACAGGTATTTGAAAAACCGACAATTGCTGAACTAGCAACGTTAATTAATTCTTCAAGATTATCCCTATCTAACTCAATTCCTGTGAGGGAAAGTACGGATAAAATATTGCTTTCCTTTGCTCAACAGCGTTTGTGGATGTTAGCGCAAATTGAACCGGAAAACCCATCCTACAACGTGGCGGCGACTTTACGACTTACTGGTGATGTGAATGTTGATGTTCTGACACAAAGTTTGCAAGAAATTATCCAGCGTCATGAAGTTTTGCGTACCAGTTTTGTAAATGTCGATGGTCAAGGGATAGCTATCATTGCAACAGAAATCAATTTCCATATCCCGGTTGTAGATTTAAGTTTTCTTCCCCCATCTCAACAGAAAAAACTTGTCCAAGAACTGGCGCGAGAGGAAAGTCAGCAACCTTTTAATTTAGAAATCAGTCCACTTTTACGATCTAAATTATTATATTTAAATACTCACGAATACATCCTTTTATTGACCATGCACCACATTATTACCGATGGTTGGTCAATTAATGTATTTGCGCAGGAAATGGTGAGTATATATCAAGCATTTTCTCAAAAACAACCTTCTCCTCTCACACCATTAAAAATTCAATATGCTGATTTTGCAGCTTGGCAAAGGTCGCAAAATGATCAATTTAACTATCAACTAGAATATTGGCGACAACAATTAGAGTCTGCACCAAGACTATTAGAATTACCTACAGATTACCCTCGTCCAGCTATTCAAACATTTCGAGGTCATCTGCACAGTTTTACTTTATCTGGGGAATTAACGCAGCAGATTAAGCAACTTGGTCAAGAAATGCATACTACATTATTTATGGTAATGTTTTCTGCGTTAAGTATCCTGTTACATCGTTATAGCCAACAAGACAAAATTGTGATTGGTAGTCCTGTAGCCAATCGTCATTATCCTGGGACTGAGGAATTAATCGGCTTTTTTGCTAATACCTTCGCACTGTTGATTTCCCTAGAAGATAACCCCACCGTAACAGAATTATTACCACGAGTGCGGGAAATAGTTCTATCTGCCTATAGCCATCAAGATGTACCATTTGAGCAGGTAGTGGAAGCATTAGATTTGGTGCGATCGCTCTCTCACTCGCCCCTATTCCAAGTTATGCTGGTAGTAGAAAATTCACCTACCCAATCAATAGAAATTCCCGGTTTTCGTTGGAGTGCCCTAGAAATTGATGGCGGTACTGCAAAATTTGACCTCACCTTAATGATTGCGGAAACAGACGCAAGTTTACAAGGTAAATGGGAATATAACTGTGATTTATTTACAGAAACAACGATTCATCGTTTCACAGAACATTTCCAGAATATTTTGTTGGCGATGACTTCTCAACCGAATCAAAAAATATCCGAATTACCTTTGATGAGTGAGGAAGAACTTCAACAAATCATCAATTTTGGTAGTTCAATTAGTCATCCAATTTCCGACTGTATACACACATTATTTGAGGAACAAGCCGCAAAATTTGGTGATGAAATTGCAGTTATTTGTGACTACCAAGCAATTACTTACTCCGAACTCAACACCAAAGCCAATCAACTTGCATATCATCTCAAATGTTTGGGAGTTCAGCCAGAAATAGCCGTAGGAATTTGCTCTCACCGTTCTCTTGATTTTATCATCGGTATTTTAGCAATCCTCAAAACAGGAGGTTTTTACGTTCCTTTAGACCCGAATTATCCCCAAGAACGTCTAGCATTTCTAATTCAAGATGCTCAAATACAGGTACTACTCACCCAACAGCAGCACATCTCCCAACTACCCGATTTACCCATCTTCTGTTTTGATACAGACACAGCACATCTAACATCCCACCCCAAAGCTAACCCCGTCAACCACACCACACCAGAAAACTTGGCTTATGTCATGTACACCTCTGGTTCTACAGGAGTTCCCAAGGGTGTATGTATACCTCATCGGGGTGTAGTGCGACTCGTCAAAGATTGCAACTATATCAATTTAAATGCTAATGAAAGCTTACTCCAAGCCGCACCAATAGCTTTTGATGCTTCTACATTTGAAATTTGGGGAGCATTATTAAATGGTAGTCGTTTAGTAATTTTATCCAGTCAACAACCCACACTAGCAGAAATTGGACAGGCTATTACACAGCATCAAATTACTACCCTGTGGTTAACAGCCGGCTTATTTCATCTGATGGTAGATGAACATCTCGAAAGTCTAACACCAGTTAAACAATTAATCGCTGGTGGCGATGTTTTATCGGCTGTGCATATTAATAAACTGCTGCAAACTTATCCTGAATGTCGCATCATCAACGGTTACGGCCCTACTGAAAATACTACCTTTACTTGTTGTTATACCGTTAACGATATCTGTCAGGGAAACACTGTTCCCATCGGTCGTCCTATCAACAATACTCAAGTATATATTCTCGACTCCCATCTCAACCCCTTACCAGTAGGAGTTCCCGGTGAACTTTATATAGCAGGTGATGGACTAGCGCGTGGGTATTTAAATCAACCAGAGTTAACCGCCGAAAGGTTTATTAATTGGGGACTGGGAATTAGCACACTCAGCACATCAGCCGAAGCATCAAGCACTTTATATAAAACAGGCGATCGCGCCCTTTACCTTGCAGATGGTAATATTGAATACTTGGGAAGATTAGACAATCAAGTAAAAATCAGGGGATTTCGGATTGAGTTGGGCGAGATTGAAGCCGTATTAAATCAGCATCCAGGAGTACGGGAATGTGTGGTTATTGCGCGTCAACAAAAACTTGTAGCCTACTTTATCCCTTCAGATGGAACACCGGATAATTTACGGGAATTTTTACAGCAACGTCTCCCTGATTATTTGATTCCTAACTTTCTTGTCCCTTTAGAAAATCTACCTCTCACAGCTAACGGTAAAGTAGATAGACAAAAATTACCAGCACCAGAAATTATAAACTTCCCAGATGGGACTGTAGCGCGGACTGATATAGAAGCTAAGTTAGTAGAAATTTGGTCATCAGTTTTGAGTTTGCCCCAAGTGAGTATTTATGATAATTTCTTTGCGCTTGGTGGGGATTCAATTCTGGCGATTCAGGTGATAGCTAAGGCTAATCAAGTAGGATTACACTTCACACCTAAACAGCTTTTTCAATATCAAACTATTGCTGAACTTGCAGCAGTTGTTACTCCTAATAAATTGGCTCTAATGCCGCAGGGTATGGTTACTGGTGCTGTGCGGTTGACTCCGATTCAATATTGGTTTTTTGAGCAGGATTTGATGAATCAGCATCATTTTAATCAGGCGGTATTTTTAGAGTCTGCGGAGAAGTTACAACAGGAAGTTTTGGTTGAAGTTATTAATAAGTTATTGCTGCATCATGATATGTTGCGGTGTCAATTTGGAGAGGGGGATTTACTCACGCAGAGGCGCAGAAACGCAGAGAGAGAGATAGGAGGAGAAATTGTTGAGTTGGTTGGGGATGTTCCTCTGGTTTGTTGTGATTTATCAGTTTTGTCTGTTAGTCAACAAGAGGTGGCTATTAAAGAATTTGCTGATGAACTACAAGGTAGTTTAAATATTAGTCACGCTCCTTTATTGAGTGTAGTTCATTTTGATTTGGGAGAGGTATCTAAGTTATTAATTATTATCCATCACTTGGTTGTTGATGGGGTTTCTTGGCGGATTTTCTTGGCGGATTTTCAAACTGCTTATCAACAAGCTTTGAAAAAACAGACAATTAATTTACCTGCTAAGACTACTTCTTTTTTAACTTGGACAGAAAAATTATATAATTATGCTCAGTCGGAATTTCTCAAAGAAGAATTAACATATTGGTTATCAAGTAAATACGCAGAAGTTAAACCATTACCAATCGATTATCCTGATGGTGCTAATCAGGTTGCTGACGTTGAAACTGTGACTATAAAAATTTCTGTGGAAGATACCCAAGCTTTACTTACAGAAGTTCCGACGGTCTACAATACACAAATTAATGATGTATTGTTAACTTCTTTAACTGCTACTATATCAACCTGGATAGATAATCCTTTGGTGTTGCTTGATTTAGAAGGTTATGGTCGTAATTTCCCAGGAGAAGATATAGATATATCTCGCACTGTGGGATGGTTTACAGCAATTTATCCCTGTTTGTTATCAAAAGACAGTGATGATTGGGGGGAAATTCTTAAAGGTATTAAAGAACAATTGCGAACAGTACCCAATCAAGGATTTGGTTATGGAATACTCTGCTACCTTGATGACAGTGAAGCAAGTCAAAGGTTGCGGGATTTACCCCAAGCGGAAATTAGCTTTAACTATTTAGGACAATTAGATTTAGGTTTAGAACAGGGAAGATTAAAATGGCTACCATTACCTGGAATTACAACCCAAGATCAACAACAAACTCGACGCTATGCTATAGAAATTATTGGGTTTGTCCGTGAAGGAAAATTACAGTTTGATTGGATATATAGTCGGCAGCAGTATCAACAGGAAACTATTTCACAATTAGCAAATCATTTCCAGCAAGGATTACAAGCGATTATCAATCACTGTCGTTTACCTAATGCGGGAGGTTACACACCTTCTGATTTTGAATTAGCAAATTTAAATCAAGAAACTTTGGATTTAGTGATGGGGATGATCAGTTTTGAAACGGAGGGAGTGCAATGAATACAACTCTAAATCACAAAACTATTGAAGATATTTATCCCCTCTCACCTTTACAGCAGGGTATGTTATTTCATAGTCTGTATGCACCTAACTCTGGTGCTTATGTGGTACAGGTAAGTTATGAGTTACACGGTAGTTTAAATATTCCTGCTTTTGAGTCTGCTTGGCAAAATTTAATCAATCGTCATCCTGTTTTACGCACGGCTTTTGTTTGGGATAAGTTAGAAAAGCCTCTACAAGTAGTTGGTAAGCAAGTAAAGTTTCAAATTAATCATCTTGATTGGTGTGATTTTTCAGTTCAGCAACAACAGGAAGCTTTAAAAACTCTGCTGCAAAAACAGCGAGAACAGGGGTTTAATTTATCCCAAGCACCTCTGATGCAAATGACACTCATTCAGTTAACCACTGGAGTTTATCAGTTTGTTTGGAGTTATCACCATTTACTCTTAGATGGTTGGTCTATTCAGGTGCTTTTAAAAGAATTTATTGTTATTTATCAAGCATATAGTCAACAACAAACACCTGTTTTACCAAACCTACGTCGCTATCACGATTACATTGCTTGGTTACAGCAACAAAACTTTGCTGAAGCTGAGATATTTTGGAAACAGCAATTACAGGGGTTTGTATCTCCAACGCAAATAAATATTAATCAACATAGAGATATTCGTCCAGATAATTTACATAGTCATTATCATGAGGAGAACATTCAGCTTTCAGTCGAATTAACTAGCAAACTGCAAACCATAGCAAAACAACAACAGTTAACTATTAATACCTTTGTTCAAGGTGCTTGGGCGTTGTTGTTGAGTCGCTATAGTGGGGAAAAAGATGCTTTATTTGCTACAGTCTGCGCTGGTCGTCCGGGGTCGCTTCACGGTGCTGATTCAATGGTGGGATTGTTCATCAATACCTTGCCATTTCGGGTATTAATATCACCTGAAGAGTCGTTATATAGATGGCTGCAAAAGCTACAAAATCAGCAAGTAGAAATACAGCAATATGAATATAGTTCTTTAGTAGATATTCATCGCTGGAGTGAAGTTTCACCATCCCTACCGCTATTTGAAACTTTGGTGGTCTTTGAAAATTATCCCATTGAACCTACCCTCAAGCAGTCCTTAGAAGCACTGGAAATCCGTAATATCCAAGCCACAGAACAGACGAATTATCCTTTGACGCTGTACGCAATGGTCGATTCTCGGCTGTCTTTGAGAGTTTTATATGATCGCGATCGCTACCACAATACCACCATCACCCAAATCTTAGAACAGCTAGAAACCTTGTTGCTAGGAATGACACAGGGAGATTGCACCCTAGCAGAACTACCATTTCTCAGTCCCACCCAACAACAGCAAATACTCATTGACTGGAACGCCACCACACAGGAAATTCCTCAGCAATGTGTTCATGAAATCATCAGCCAGCAAGCACAGCAAACACCAGACGCAACAGCAGTTGCATTTGCAGACAAAACCCTAACTTACGCCGAATTAAACGCGAAATCCAATCAAATCGCCCATTATCTACTACAACTAGGAATCAAATCAGAAGCCAGAATTGGAGTTTATTTAGAGCGTTCATCGCCACTATTAATCATAGCCCTACTAGGTATCCTCAAAGCTGGTGCAGCCTACGTACCACTAGACCCCACCTTCCCCCCAGAACGTCTGCGTTTCATGATGGCAGACGCAGAGTTAACATTACTACTTACTCAAACATCTTTAAATAGCATAATTACGGATGAAGTAGCAACAATTAACTTGGACGAATTAGAGGAAAAGATTAGTCAGCAACCAAAAATTGACCCAGAAATTAGTGTAACAAGAGAACAACTCACTTATTTAATTTATACATCAGGGTCAACGGGACAACCAAAAGGGGTGATGATTGAAGCGCGATCGCTTGTCAATATTTTAACCGACCTGAAACAACGGTTATCCATTACCTCCAAGGACAAACTATTAGCAGTCACCACCATTGCCTTTGATATCGCCGCCTTAGAATTATTCCTCCCCTTAATTGCAGGCGCACAAGTCGTTTTACCTCCCCAAACCGCCCTAGTTGACCCCAGCCAACTCGCTACCTGCATAGAACAACATCAAATCACCGTCATGCAAGCCACCCCTGCAACTTGGCGGCTACTTCTAGCCAGTGGTTGGCAGGGAAAGCCTGACTTAAAAATCCTCTGTGGCGGCGAAGCATTAAACCATACCCTAGCCCAACAGCTATTATCTTGTACTCAAGAAGTCTGGAATCTATACGGGCCAACAGAAACCACAATTTGGTCAGCAGCCCAAAAACTCAGCCCAGATGAACCTGTTACCATCGGTCGTCCCATCGCAAACACCCAATTTTACGTCCTCGACGAGCATTTACAACCAGTCCCCATCGGCGTACCAGGAGAACTATATATTGGTGGATATGGAGTCGCCAGAGGATATTGGCAACGTCCAGAATTAACAGCACAGAGGTTTATTCGGGACTGGGGACTCTTGAGAAGCAGGGGAGAAAAAAGCTTGTCTATGCCCCATGCCCTATATAAAACAGGCGATCGCGTCCGTTAT
>DVDT01000080.1 GCA_015296085.1 Trichormus sp. M33_DOE_039
GAGCATTCCAGACATCGAAGCCCCGTTAATTTTTGTGTTAACGTTTTGTGCGGATTGATCGCTTATTGTCATCTACCTCAGAAGCCTAGCCTCCATCTGGACTGGCTTTTACCTTCTTATCTTTAACCCGAACTCAGGTTAGTTTAGGTTGGTTAATTGATCCAGAAGAATCTAGCGTTTTAGTTTATCCACCTCACCAGCAACCAATATATTTAGAAAACGAGGAAGATATATTGCCAGTCCCCGATTTAGTGAGTGATTTAAATTTGACATTAGGGCAATTATTTGGTTGGTTGAGATTATAGAAAATTTCTCGACCAAAATTATGACTTTACCCAATTGGATTACTTTTTCGCGCCTTCTGGGTGTTCCATTTCTGCTTTATGGTTTATATAACCCTACAGATGAAGCTAGATGGATATGTTTAGCGATTTTTTTAGTTGCAGCGTTGACGGATTGGTTAGATGGCTATTTAGCAAGAAAACTTAACCAAATTAGCGAGTTAGGTAAGTTTCTTGATCCTTTAGTGGATAAATTCCTGGTACTAGCACCGTTGTTAGTTTTAGTGGAGTTGGGGAAAATCCCGGCTTGGGGAGTGTTTCTGATTTTAGCGCGGGAATTAGCGATCGCTGGTTGGCGAGTTAATCAAGCGACGATTACCGGGGCTAATATTTGGGGTAAACTCAAAACTGTCAGTCAGATTATTGCGATCGCCTTACTAATAGCACCTTTATCATCTAAGTGGCAAGTTCCATCCCTAATCGGCTTTTGGATTTCCGTAATTTTAACGTTAATCTCTGGAGGGATTTATCTGTGGCCACACAATTCCACTAGTAACGAACCTCCAGAGAAAGATTGAAATTCTCAATTTGAATTATTCTTTAGTTAATAGCTGTTTTCTAAACGTGTGAGATAACTTCTAGCTGTATTAGCTGATGGCCCAGCCACTATAAAGAAAGCCATACGTTTAGAACTGATGCACCGAATTGTACCGCTATATTCTCCTCTTTCTGCATATACTCCTGATTCCAAAGGACTAAAATTTCTAGTGAATCCCGCATTTCTAATGGCTACTTCAGCACGATTCAGACATTGCTGTTGGGTTAATCTAGTTTCCTCCCAAGAAGTCCAGATTAAACAGCTAGCTTGAGCCATCGATGGGACAAAAGCAATAAATAAAGTCGTTAGCAATAATAAGGGTTCTTGTTTACCTATTTTCTTTCTCATAAGATTCAAAAACTTGAATTGAGTAATCTGATTTCTTCTGGGAGAAATGTTAATCATCGCGCAGCCTACAATAACTATCTGGTTACATATGTCACATATTTTCTAAGATTAAATCTAATGATGTGGAATTCATTAATTAATGTTCATAATTTTTATAAAATGATATTAATAGTTAAAATTTTTTAGCTTATAGATGTTGTCATAGTAAAAATTCTACACATGATTGTAAAGTTGCATTTTGACTTGAGGTGTAATAATTGCTTTGTATAGGAATTTTAGGCGATCGGTGATTTGTGATCACTTCACGCTATAGTAGATTAATATTGTTTTGCATCTTCATATATATTTTTATACAATGCTCCACTAACATCTATTTGACTACTTTACTTAAAATATATTTTTTCTCATTTTCAAAAATTCTCATCAGGTATTCACCGTAACTACTTTTAGCCATCGATTCAGCTAACTGATGTAGTTGGGATAAATTGATATATCCTTTGAGATAGGCAATTTCTTCAATGCAGGCGATTTTTAATCCTTGTCTCTCTTCAAGAGTTTGAATAAAGTTAGTTGCTTGGTACAAGGATTCATGAGTTCCCGTATCTAACCAAGCATATCCCCTACCTAATAATTCCACTTGTAATTGATTTCTGCGTAAGTAAACTAAATTTACATCAGTAATTTCTAACTCATTACGGATAGAAGGTTTTAAATTAGTAGCGATTTCTAATACTTGTGAATCATAAAAATAGATACCAGGCACAGCATAATTTGATTTAGGACTTAAAGGTTTTTCTTCAATATTAATAGCTTTGCCATTAGCATCAAATTCGATTACTCCATATATTTGAGGATTTTTAACTTGATAGCCAAATATTAATCCTCCTGTTGTTAGAGTCGCAGCCTTGACTAAAACTTCTGTCAAGCCATGACCATAAAAAATATTGTCACCTAAAATTAAACAGACTGAATCATTACCAATAAACTCTTTTCCTAAAAGAAAAGCTTGTGCCGAACCTTCTGGCTGAGGCTGGGCAATATAACTGAACTTTAAACCCCATTGAGTACCATCTTTCAATAATCTTTGAAATAATGGTAAATCAGCAGGTGTAGAGATAATTAAAATTTCACGAATACCTGCCAGCATTAACACAGATAAAGGATAGTAAATCATGGGTTTGTCGTAAACAGGTAAAAGCTGTTTACTGACAACTTGAGTTATGGGATAAAGACGTGTAGCAGAACCGCCAGCTAAAATAATGCCTTTCATTGTTTACCCGCAAAAGCAAACATTATTCACTAAATTTTGAACCTACCTATTTTCGTAGTTTTGTTTTAACCATTTTTGATAACTTCCAGAACGAACTTGATTTACCCAAGATATATTATTCAAATACCACTTCACAGTTTTTATTAGACCACTATCAAAGTTTTCTTGAGGCTGCCATCCTAATTCATGGCTGAGTTTATGACAATTAATTGCGTATCTACGGTCATGTCCAGGGCGATCTTGAACAAAAGTAATTAAAGATGAATAATGAAAATTAGGTTGAGGAACTAGTTCATCAAGAATCGCACAAATTTTTTCGACAACTTTTACATTACTTTGTTCATTCATCCCGCCAATATTATATGTTTCGCCAGTTTTTCCTTGTTTTAACACTAGATATATAGCTTGGCAATGGTCAATAACGTATAGCCAATCGCGAATATTTTGCCCATCTCCGTAAATAGGTAAAGGTTTACTATCTATGGCATTGAGAATAATTAAAGGTATGAGTTTTTCAGGGAATTGCATTGGCCCATAATTATTAGAGCAGTTAGTAGTTAAAGTTGGCAAACCATAGGTGTGATAGTAAGCACGTACAAAATGATCAGATGCAGCTTTAGAGGCTGCATAAGGACTATTAGGGGCATAAGGCATGTCTTCTCGAAAAGCTTGCTCTTGCGGAGTAAGCGAGCCATATACTTCATCTGTCGATATGTGTAGGAAACGAAATTTTTTTTGTTGTTCAAAGGATAACTTATGCCAATAAAATCTACTTGCTTCTAATAACTGAAAAGTACCTACTACATTAGTTTGAATAAATTCTTGTGGGCTAAATATTGAACGATCAACATGACTTTCAGCTGCGAAATTAATGATTGCATCAGGGTGATATTGTTCTAATAGATAAGTAACTAACTCGAAGTTAGCGATATCCCCTTGAATAAAATTATAATTTTTATCAGCTTGCACTTCTGCTAAGTTTTCTAGATTACTAGCATAAGTTAGTTTATCTAAGTTAACTATATTAGCCCATTGTAATCTTCTTGCTAAAAGAATAAAATTAGCCCCAATAAATCCTGCTCCCCCTGTAACTAGGATTGTTTGCATAGCAATTATAAAATTAGATTTAATACATTTTGAGTTATACCGAATTTACGCATGAGATTCCCACTCTAATAGGATAAGAAAGACTACGCAAAGAAAAAATTAGCTGCTAAGTTAAAAAAGTTAAGTATTGATATAAATCAAGCATAGGGCGACACGGTTCAGTTAAGAAAACATGGTATTAGTGAGTCTGGTTTTGAGTAAGGATTTTAGTACTGAGAAAATAAGGACTAAAGTCCTTACCAAGAACTTTTGCTTCATGCGCAAGCTGCTTGTAATCTTAACTGAACTTGATTGAGATATAGAGACTGGGAGATTGGGAATAGGTAGATTATATTTCCCATGCCCCATGACGGCAGTTGCTACAAGTCGGCAATGCCTCCCAACCCACTGCCTCCCCAATTCCCAATAACTATTATCTAAGCCTGTAAAATTTCTTCATCAACGGAAAAATCTAATTCTGCTTTATCTCGTCCAGTAGCTAAATAATCATTTTCAAAAGAGTCTTTTAGCCCGGAAATCAAATCATATTGGGGTTGCCAATTTAATTCTGTTTGGGCTTTATGCACTGAAGCAAAGAAATGCTGCACGCGCATGGGAAAAGCTTTGCGTTTACCGAAATCAAATTTTTTTGGGTCGTAATGCACAATTTTGATGTCATCGGGCGATTTACCAGCAGCTTGAACGCAAGCGCGGGCTAAACCATCGAAAGTAACGAAGCGATCGCCTGATACATTATAAACTTGCCCGATCGCCTGCTGATTACCAATCACCTGCGACATCGCCATAGCTAAATCTTGGACATGACCTAACTGAGTAATATGTAAGCCATTACCAGGAATGGGAATCGGGCGATCACGTACAATCCGATCAAAAAACCAACTTTCTAAATCGTTATAATTTAGCGGCCCGTAGATATAGGTAGGGCGAATAGAAGTAAAGGGTAATCCCTGTTTTTGTAAGTAGGCTTCAGTTTCATGTTTACCCCGATGGCGGCTTTTTGGGTCTACTTGATCCCCTTCTACATGAGGCAATTGGTCAGATTTGAGATATACTCCCGCAGAACTCATGTAGACAAAATTTTGTACTCGACCTGAAAAAATTTCTGCTAGTGGTTGCGTATCAGTCAGTTCCCGACCATTATTATCAAAAATCACATCAAAATTTTCTTGTGATAATTTTTCCTTCAGCTGTGTAGGATCAGTGCGATCGCCTATAATTTGTCCTACTCCCTGCAAACTTGGTAGGGGGCGATTACCACGATTAAACAGCACTACCTCATGTCCTTGTTCTACAAGAATTTGAGTTAGGTAAACACCAATGAACCTAGTACCACCCATGATCAAAATTCGCATAATTTACCAACTCCTATGTATTTTTTTGGGACTGGGGACTGGGTAAGGAGAAAAATCTTCCAATTCCTCATTCCCAATGATGACACTTGCTACAAGTCGGGTGTTAACACCCAAAGTAGTGTCTCCCCAATGCCCAATGCCCAATCCCTTTGAGGTTATCAGGTTGGTGCATCCCTCTGGAACATCAACCAGAAAAATTGCGTCTTGAGTATTTAATTTGGGGCATTCCCTATTCCTCAATCGCAAAGGGAAACTTTGCAGTTAACCTCACACTCTGCTTGACATATTTTTTACATATTAAAGTTAGCTGTGCCCTTGAAATATGCTCTTGTTCATGAGTGGCTAACACCAAAAGCCACCGGTGGTTCAGAACTAGTTGTGCGAGAAATTCTGAATCATATTGAGGCAGATTTATATGCCCTCATCGACTTTGAATCCACCAATTCTGAGAGTTACTTGTATCAACGTCAGATTGGTAGTACATTTCTCCAGCATTTTCCCTTTGCCAAAAATGGGATTCAAAAATACCTGCCGTTTTTACCACTGGCAATTGAACAACTGGATTTACGCCAGTATGATGTAATTTTGTCTTCATCTCATGCTGTAGCCAAAGGCATTTTAACTACTGGCGACCAGGTGCATATTTGCTATTGTCATAGCCCCATGCGCTATGCTTGGGACTTAACTTTTGATTATTTACACCACAGTAAGTTGGGGCGTGGTGCAGCTGGATGGGTGACTCGCTACTTGCTTCATCAATTGCGTCAATGGGATGTATTGAGTGCAAATCGGGTTGACTATTTTATTGCTAACTCTCACCATACAGCTCGGCGGATTTGGCGTTGCTATCGACGAAAAGCTACAGTCATTTATCCACCAGTCAATGTAGAAAAATTTCCATTTTTGCCTAAAAAAGAGGATTTTTACCTGACTGTTTCCCGGTTAGTGAGCTATAAGCAAGTATCTCTAATTGTGAAAGCGTTTAATCAATTGCAGCGTCCTTTGGTGATCATTGGTACAGGTTCAGAAATGAAACAAATCCGCAAGCTAGCACACTCTAATATTCAAATACTGGGTTGGCAACCTGATGAAGTGGTAAAAAAATATATGGCTAGAGCTAAGGCATTTGTGTATGCCGCTTGTGAAGATTTTGGCATTGCCCTAGTAGAAGCTCAGGCTTGTGGTACTCCAGTGATTGCTTATGGTGCAGGAGGTGCTTTAGAAACAGTCAAAGATCTCCGATTTTGCAAGGATACTGGCACAGGAATATTATTTCCGAGTCAAACAACAGATGCTTTGGTAGAGGCAGTAGAAAAATTTGAAATTTATCAAAATGTTCTTAGCCCTGAGTATATGCGATCGCATGCCGCTCAGTTTTCACCGCAAGTTTTTGCTCAACGCTACCTAGATTTTTTAAACCAGCATAATAAGAAAGGCATTCTGGAGAGTGACAGCCAGAATTTTTTGTAATTGTTTTTTGTGCTTTTGGCAATTTTACCCCAGAAGCACCTCCTTTTAGCTTTAAGATTGGGACTATGTGTGGTGTGGATTATTAAGGAGTATGATGACTGCCCAGAGCTCACTCCTCTCCGGTAAGCGACGCTTAAAGACAGATGCTAGCTCGTCTACGCATTCTGTACTCAAGCGAGTTCAAAAAACAAAGACACCTAAAAGAAAACCTCAAGGTTTGTCTTTTCCACGTTTGAACGGAGAGTTTGCCAAAAGACTGTTCGATATCGTGTTTTCTTTGTTGGTTTTGATTCTGTTTTCTCCTGTCTACTTAATTTTGGCCTTGCTGATTGCTTTAAGCTCAGAAGGCCCGATTTTTTATGTCCAGGAAAGAATAGGAAAAAATTACAAACCTTTTAATTGTATTAAATTCCGCACAATGGTACGCAACGCGGACGAAGTGCTAGTGCAAATGATGGAAACATCCCCTCAGTTGCGGCAAGAATTTGAAAGCAGTTTTAAGCTGAAAAAAGACCCTAGAATCACTAGAATAGGTCGATTTTTGCGAATTACTAGTTTGGATGAATTTCCTCAGTTCTGGAACGTTTTAAAAGGGGATATGAGTGTTGTTGGCCCACGCCCTTTAGTTGCAGAAGAACTACCAAAATACGGCATTCACATTGATCAGGTTTTAACAATCAGACCAGGAATTACCGGATTATGGCAAGTATCGGGACGAAATGACATTCCCTATCCACGTAGAGTTCAAATAGATTTACATTACGTCAAAGCTAGAACTTTTTGGTTGGATTTATGGATAATACTGAAAACAATTGATGTAGTAGTAATGCCAAAAAACAATGGCGCATACTGATACAGAGTGACAAATACAGTAATGGGGCATTAGGCATTGGGAGATATAGAAAATCCTGCTGCCTTTTGCCTTATTGCCAATAATTAGTAACCTCGTAACCGAGTTCCTCTAGCATTCGTCGCAATAAGGGTAAACTCAGTCCGATGACGTTGCTGTGACAACCCTCAATTTTTTCTACAAATAGACTACCAAAACCTTCTAAGGCAAAAGCACCAGCACATTTAAGTGGTTCACCTGTAGCTACGTAGGCTTGAATGGTGCGATCGCTAATTTGAGCAAAATAGACCCTTGTCACTTGACATTTTACTACAGTAAGCTTCTGCTCAAGGTCGATTAAAACGTGACCGGTGTATAAATCACCAACTTTACCCCGCATTAATTGCCAGCGTGCGATCGCTTCATCTACATCTGTCGGTTTACCGTGAATCTTACCATCTATTGCTAAAACTGAATCGCAACCCATAATCAGACCCGATGCAAACTGTGGTGCTACAGTTTCCGCCTTACTCTGAGCTAGAATTTGTACTAATTTTGCGGGTTCATTCAGTTGAACTTGTGATTCATCAAAATCACTGGGATTAACTATAGGTTCAATACCCACGCTTTGCAACAAGCGTCGTCGCGCAGGAGAAGCGGAGGCTAGTACAAATTGGGGAAGTTTCATGAGAGTCAACCCCTTCGGGGAATTCAAAATTCAAAATTTTTCACCAGCGTCATTAAGCATTAGGTATTAGGCATAGGAAATTACTCCCCATGCCCCATTCCCTCATTCCCTATTTAGTACACTGAAAAAGAATTGACAACATCTTCCATAGTCTGTTTAACTTTTTGCCAACGTTTTTCGGGAATAGAGGCGTTAAAAGTAAAAACTTTACCCCGGCTTACAGCAACACTGGCGATATTGTGACGTTTTTGCTGATTGGGAAGTGTTACTAAATATTCAAGAATATAGTACTCTTTCCCATCATTTTCTTTTGCGGAAGCGTTGACTAATTCAGCTGAACGACCAGAATCAACAGGTGCTAAAGCAGCTTTACCCAATTTGTACCCAACTTCTGTTGGTGTTCCTAATTGTTGTAATGTTTTGTTCTCTGGGACGGGGCTAATGACTACAGAGACATTTTCTGATACCTCAATTAAATCGTGAAATACAACATCAGGGCCATTTGCAACTTTCACCTGCAACCAGCCATTGGGGTATGAAAACTCATAGCCATCAGTTGTATCTACAAAGCTTTTGAATCCGGCAGCAGAGGCTAAATCAGGATTACTTAAACTGAAACTCAATACCAATAGCAAAATAAATACAAGTCTTTTCCACATTTTTATAGTTTCCTTTCGGCTGGAAGCAGAACAAGCAAGCATAATTTCTCATTTTTATTGTCCCATCAAGTGTGTCGCTTAATATGCTTTCGCAGATAAGATACAGACAATAAAGGTAATTTAAAGGGTGCAGGGGTGTAAAACCGAAGGGAAGATAGCTAATGATTAATAACTAATGACTATTGAATCTGCAAAACAACTAGTGTCATATCATCATTATTTTGTCTATCGGGGCCAATAAATTGCTGTACCTGATCAAATAGGTAATCAACAATTTCTTGAGGCCCGTTACAGTAGCGACAGGCTGCTTGGAAGGCGGCAACAAAGTTTTCTTCATCGAAGCGATCGCCACTAGCCGCCGCCGCATCCGTCAAACCATCTGTATAATAAATAACTGTATCGCCTGATTCTAACTGTACATGGGCATCTTCGTATTGGCTGTGAGCATCTAAGCCAATTAACATCCCCAAAGTATCTAACCGCGTAATACTTTTCGTCGCTGCGTGCCACCACAAAGGGGGGTTGTGTGCGGCGTTGCTATATGATAAAACCCGATTTTGAGGATTATATTCTGAGTAAAATAGTGTTACAAAACGGTGGGAATTTTCCAAATCTGCGTACATGACTCGGTTCAAATTCTGCAGAATTCCTCCAGGAGAATTACCGTGCAAGACCTCTCCTCGCAACATTCCCCGCATCATCGTCATAATTAGACCAGCCGGCACACCTTTACCCATAACATCCCCAATTACCAAACCCCAACGCCCATTATTCTGACTACCATTAGTGACGTATGGATAAATTTGACTCTGATTGGTGGGGATAAAGTCGTAATAGTCTCCACCCACACGATTAGCTGGTCTACAGCGTGCAGCCAAAATTGCACCAGGAATCGCTGGACATTGACGTGGTAAAAGTCGCCTTTGAATTTCTGCACCAATTTCTAGTTCTTGATCTAAGCGTTCTTTTTTCCTCAGTTCTACCGCTAGTTCATCATTTTCAATTGCTACTGCCGTTTGGTCTGCTACTAACCGAACTAGCTTTTGTCTGGTTTCTGTCCAGCTATATTCCGGGTCACGACTGAGTACGTATAGCCAACCCCTTTCTGTATGCTTGACCAAAATTGCTGTGCCGAAAATTTGTACATCCGGCCCCAAGTGGTGGTGCATTTGCGCGTCTAAGATGCCTGTGGCAGTAGCTAGGGGTGCGCTATTGGCTGCAAGCGTGACTTGACTACTAGCTGTTTCTAAAGCTTTGCGAATATTTTTCCGCTGGCGACTATCCTGCCAATGCAACTGCTCTAGACGGATTTGTCCATTGGGTTTGTAAAGAAATAGCGCACTTCCATCAGCATCTGTCACTCTGGTTGCCATTAAGGGAATCAGCTCTAAAAACTGATTCAAATTATTAAAACTTCTGAGCGCAAAACCCAAAGAACTGAGTAAATCTTGGATTTTATTTTGCTCCCGATGCAACCTGGCCACGAGTTCTTTGAGTGCTACTACTGGTGTGACCTCGCTGGTTGTAGCACTATTATTACTTTCAGTAGGTTGAGACGGCAGTTGAGACACAGTTACAGTTAGTATTGCACTGGAAAAACAGGGTTGAGATTAGTTATACAGTTTTTGCTTTGACATTGCTAAACCATATTGGGTCAAGATTTGTCCTTTAGCAAGAGTAGAAAGACGTAAGACATAACTCAATATAAGTATTACATCGGGTTATAAAATTTATATCTTAAGATCAGAATGTTAATAAATGTATTTTTCCGCAAAAATTGCTACATAAACACTAGCGATTCTTGCTGCCCGTAAACAAAATGTTGATTTTTCCATATCTTAAATTAGCAAATCATACATCTTCAGGCATAAGAATTCCGAACTTGTGCTGATGAGTTTGATAGAGGCAAGCAAGAAATATACATTTTAATAGCACATGAATTTCATCTAGCATATTCTGATACGATTGATACGATTCCGCCTTCTGATTGCTCAATATCTGATAGGCACGAAGAAAGACAGATCAAGATTTAGAAGCAAAATTTTGTCATCAGTCATAGAAATTTACCGTCGGGAGTTGTGTTTCATGCTTTATTGTGGGAAACACTAAATTTTTAAAGAAAGTATATTGAGGACAAAATTTACTAGTAATCGGGTTGAAATTTGTTTGTCTGGTTAATACTAATTCATATTGTTTTGAACACTGGTAAAGCGACCTATGTAGTTATCATTCATAGAAATAAGACTGTCATACATGAATTAAAGCAATAATTGTGACATTCTAGCCAACCTAGAAAAGACAAGAATACAGTATTAGAGTGTAACTTTAGCAAATATCATTCATTTCTTCTATAAAAATTACAAAAGTGTGTGATGAGGTTTTGAAGGGGTCAGTTTGGAATTTTAGATTGTAGATGAAATTGCAATTCATGCAAAACCCAGACTGTTTGGCTGAAACGGCTTGTGCATGATCTCACGCCGACTCCCTCCCCAGAGGACTCATGACAAGGACTAAGATCTAAAATGCTTGTAACATTTGGGTGACGCTTCTGCGTAACTAACGCTGTGTCAACAACAGTTGCGTCCCTTCGAGAAAACAAGCTACACGGGGAAAATTCCATTCTTTAGAAGAATCTTCCGCCAACACGTTTGTGCCGCGTCTCATTGGCGCAGTCTCTCATAGAGAAGACTGCACTGCTTCAACTCCTTCCTGGCTTCTTCTACTAGCCACTCAATAAGGCTTCGACAAATTCATAACTAGAGAAAGGACGTAAATCTTCCATTCCTTCACCTGCACCAATAAAACGGATGGGCAAACCTAGCTGTTGTACTACGGCCAAAGCTACACCTCCCTTAGCCGTTCCATCTAGTTTGGTTAAAACTACGCCACTGAGTTGAGCTGCTTGGGAAAAGATTTCAGCTTGTCGTAGTCCATTTTGACCAAGAGTGGCATCTAAAACCAGAAGTGATTCAATTTTGGCATCAGGGGCTTTTTTGTCGATAATCCGGCGGATTTTACTGAGTTCATCCATTAAGTTTTTCTTGTTTTGCAGTCTACCTGCGGTATCGACCAAAAGTAATTCGGTGTTTCGTGCTTGAGCAGCTGCGATCGCATCAAAAACCACAGCAGCTGGATCTGTATTCTTGCCAGGATTGGCAATAACTTCTACACCACTCCTTTGACCCCAAACTTTCACCTGTTCTACTGCCGCCGCCCGGAACGTGTCTGCTGCACCAATCAAACATCGATAACCGGATTTTTGAGCTAAATGGGAGATTTTACCAATAGTGGTAGTTTTACCTGCACCATTCACCCCAGTAATTAACCAAATATTCAAAGTATCTTTTTCAGGAGCAAAGCTGGCTTTATGAGTTGTCTGGAGGGGAGCTTCTAACATCTCCCGCAAGATTTGTTTTAAGTAGGCGATCGCTGCTTCTGGTGGCGTAACTTCTTCCCGCAGTTTTTTCTGGAGCGCATTAATAATGTGGTCTGTTGCTTCTACACCCACATCAGCTTGTAGCAGTAAAGCCTCAATTTCTGCGACAGCCGCTTGGTTGAGTGGCCCTTGCCCAACAATTGCTTTCAGTTGGTTAAGAATATTCCGACGGGTTTTATCTAACCCTTCGCGCAGCTTTTTCAACCAGGTAATTTCTTCAATTGATATATCTTCTGCGCGTCTACCTTGTGATGCTAATACTTCTGCTGACCAAACAAATCCTTCATCAAAATCCAGTCCAGAAATTTCGTCTAGGGTTTCTGATGTAGTCACGGCTGTTGGAACTACTTCTGGTTCTGATACCTCAATCGCACTGGCAATCAGTCGTTCTTGCTTGGCCTCTCGTTCTGCCGCTGCCCTTTCTAGAAAGGATAAAGGAGCGGCAACTGGCTCTTGAGGAATTTCTGCCTCTGAATATGTTTCGCTTGTTGTAGCGGTTTCTACTATTTCTGGTGTAGCAACAATTAATTCTGGGGACTCTTCAGTAGCTACTACCACTTCTGGACTGGTTTCTCTAACTTCAGTTTTAGTAGTAGTTACTTCTACTTCAGGCGTTGTGGCTGGTGTAGAAACATCTACTGAGTCCGATTGAGACTTTTGTTTCTCTTGAATATTTTTATAAGCAGCTTTAGCGAACGCCAACAAGTCGGCCGTTGAGTCTGGTGCAGCGTCGGCTGTTGTTGGTGACGTTGCGGCTGAATCTTGTTGGGTTTCTGGGATTGCAGGTGTTTCTCCTGGTTTTGGATCTGGGGAATCTTTATCTTGACGATTGAACCAATTAAAAACCATTGCAGCTAGCGGTGTTAGTTGTTCTGTGAGGTATGAGCTATACGTTTATGAGTTATAAGCTATGAGTTTAATTTAACTTTTGACTCTGACTTGGCGTGAAAACCTCCGGGTTATCCGCACTAGTTGCTTTTCCTCACTGCCAACTCACAACTTACCACTCATCACGGTGATCAAGTTAGGTTTTTATTTCAGTACGGCAAGGCATAAATCAAGCCACGATCTAAAATAGGCAATTCTTTCTTTTGCCCTTTGAATGTTAACCTTTGCCTTCCTATGCGGTTTGTTTCTGTTCTGTGACTCGACGCAGAACGCCGTTAATAAAACGATGTCCTTCTTCGCCACTATATCTTTTTGCCAGTTCTACGGCTTCATTGATTGCTACTCGATCTGGAAGGTTAAGGAAGCTCATCTCTGCCACAGCAATTCGCAGGATATCTCGATCAATTTGGGCTAAACGGGCAACTTGCCAATCTACCAAAGCCAAGGAAATTTGTTCATCAATTACAATGCGATGCTCGTTAATGGTTTGAACAAGTTTGATGGCGTATTTACCAACTTCCCGATCCTGATTAGCTAGTTGAATTAATTCTGGAAATTCCAGAGATGCACCTAATTGATTAATGGCTGTTTGAGTGTATTCGATCGCCTCTTTGAGCATAGTTCTGGCTGTATTGAGGTCTGAGGCACGAGTTTCGCTAGTTAGCAGGCGATCATGACTGCGTTGTAATTCCCCGGACGCGTTGTCTAAAGTATCTTGTACTTCTGCTCTTAAGGTGCGTACTGTCGCTAGCACTAGTTTAGGGAGGTGTTCTTCGGTCAATTTTTTAGGATTGACTGGTAACTGGCTCAAACTTAATAGTGCCAGTTCACGGGCTATTTGTTGAGGTTTGCGGTCTTGCATAATAGTTTCAGTGTTTCAGTAATGTTCTAATTTTGGAGTGACAAATTTATCAATTTTCATTGAGCCAAACAACCATATTATTCTGTTTGGCTATAAGTTTACCGGATTGTTTCAGCTTTCCTCGATAGGGATAACTGGCCTGTGGATATCGTTATTAGGCTTTTCCTGCTTATGTTCTTTGGTGATCACCAAGGCGGGTAAGGGTGTATTAGGAGAAACAATCCCACCAGAGATTATGATCTTAAACGCATCTTCGACCGACATGGAGAGGTTGATCACCTCATCTTCGGCAACTACGGCATACCATCCTGTAGTCGGGTTAGGGGTGGTGGGGATAAAAATACTCAACATGGGGCGAGACATTTGGGCTTGAATTTCGCTCCCAATCACACCAGTCACAAAAGCGATCGCCCACATTCCTTTGCGGGGATACTCTACTAAAATCACTCGCCTAAACTTGCTATTAGAATCCTTAATCAGTGTTTCCAAAAGCTGTTTCAGGGTTTTGTATACCTGTCCAGCTAAGGGAATAGCCTGTAATAATCGCTCACCAAAATCTAACAACCAGCGTCCAGCAATATTGCGAGCCATTAACCCAATCAACAGGATACTGAGTAGTGGTACAGCTAGACCTACCGCTAAATTTAGAATATCTACTAGAATCGGGTGTAAACCATCAAAAGGATTCAGCTGCTTAGGAATTTGGGTGAGAAAATCGATTACCCAATTAGCTATAGTAATCGTCAGCCAAATGGTTGTTGCTAGTGGAATCACCACCAACAACCCAGCTATTAAGTCATTCTTCAAGTCCTGTTTTAAGCGGTCAATTCCCAAGCCCCTATTCTCCTTCTTTAGAATAGTGGAAATTTCTTTATTCGTATTCATGCCAGAAGATTTGTCCAAGGATTAAGACATAACTTGTAGTCTTTTTGACTGCAAGCTACTATCTATAACGACAAACAGTTGGGTTGTGACTAAGGCAATATGTTGGATCAGCGGGGAAACATAGTATTTCCTAGCCAAAGTACATATAGGCACGTTCCAACTCAGATCAAAGCTGGTTGGTTTTGGAGGTTGTTACTTTTTTTTGTATGACGTGTAAATGATTGTTGCAAATATCGGAGATATTAATTATCCTACCGCGCTTATCTAAAAGCTGCTAATTCTGGAAAATCATTAATTAGCAGTAATTAACGCAGTTTTTTATCTCGATTTGCAACCGAGTAGAGGTAATTTTTCTGAGAATGGGATGTTAAAAATTTTAACTTATCATCACCATTAAATAAACTTAGCCTGAATTCAGTGACTCAGGCAGGTAGGGAATATCCGTAGCTTGGTGTCTCAGCAATTTCAAATGTAGAATGCAAAATTCCGAAATGGGCATTGAGCATTAGGTAATAAAATTTACTTTGTCTCCCCAACCCCCAATTTCAATCTTTTAATTAGAAGTTTCTGAAACCGTATAACTGACTTCTCGTTGGCTGGATTGAGGTAATGATGTTTCTAAGTTGGGGGTAGGTACGTGTTTCATCTCCCAAGCTTTCAATAAAATTAGGTATTCGTAAAAAGCCTGTAAGGTACACCAAGCCAACCCAGCACGCCCATCTAAGCAGCCACCTAAAAGAAAGTACATATATAAAAAGCGCAGTAATGGCCTAGCCGGTAGACGCAAAGACAAATCCTTTAATGCCCGCCGTCTTTCGACTTCTGACTTACCAAACAACAAATCTCGCCAATCTACTTTGCCATTTTCTAATTGATATAACGTTTCTCTGGCTTCATCAGTAGAGTAACGGTTGTGTTTCTCAATCCAGCGGCTCAATCCTTTGCTACAGGTATAGTGAGGATAAGTTTCTTTTAAAAAACTGGTTGCGCCATCACAAACTTCTCTCTCAGTATGGCCATAGTCTGTAAACCAAGCTTTACCATGACGGAAAAGACGCATTTGATAGCGGGGGTATTGAGTGCTGCGGCGAATCCATTGATTTAAGAAAATCACTCGTTCAGCAACGTAATAGCCGATGTATTCTGGATTTTGCTTTGCTTGCTCACATTCAGCAAATAGTTCTGGTGTCATCCGTTCATCTGCTTCGAGAATATATACCCACTCGTGTTTTGGGGGTATAGACTCTAACATCCAAGTTCGTTGTCGTCCGTGGCTTTCAAACGCGTGTTGAACTACACGCACAGGATAGCGACTAGCGATTTCAACAGTGCGATCGCTACTACATGAATCTACAACAATAATGTCATCTGATAGCATCGCTGACTCAATACAGGCGGCAATATCTAATTCTTCGTTATATGTCAGTATGTAAATTGAGAACATTTCCCAAAAATATAGTAATTTTGCTATATACCTTAGTATATTTTTATTATTATCTGAATATTAGTGAAAGGCAGTATAAACGGCCAAAAATTGTTGAATATTTTATACTGCCTCGGCAAATGGTAAATTAACGGGCTGGTACTTTACCTTTAGGCTTACCACCTTGAAAAGAACCCATCCCTCTTAAACCTGTCCAACCAATGATGATGTAACCAATGGATAGGAGTAAGCTGCTAATCCCAATCCGTAATCCTGATTTCCAAGCGTTGTCTTTGGCTTGTTTAGAAGCGTCGTCCCTGCGTTGACGAATTTGGGTCAATCTTTGATTAGCCAGTCCTTGAGGATCTGTTTGCTGGGCAATAAACTGATCAAGTTCTTGAGGATTAGCTTTGAACTTCTTGAGTAGTTCTTTTTGTGTGGCTGGAATTTGGGGATTATTCAGTGCTTGTTGATATTTTTGCTCATCTTGGAGCAATTCAGTAAACTGAGCTTTGGCTTGGGTGCGTAATTGTTCTAACTGAGCCTTACCTTGCTCATTGTTTAATTGTGCCTGAAATTGAGATAACTGGTTTTTCAGTTGGTTTTCTGCCTGTTCTGCATCTTGGTTAATTTGATTTACTGTTTGTACACTTGCCTGTCGCACATTGTTGAGGTGTAACGGGAAAATGAGTAAGAACATCAAGCCGAAGATGCTAGACAGTACCAAAACGGGAAATCTAAAATCAAAGCCTTTCGGGCTATCACTAGTTTCCTGCATCCAATAACCAGTAAACAAAGCACCCACACCAACCAAGGGTACGATACCTCGATCAACTAGTGCAGTGGCTATGTTGATTTGCCATATCCGATCTGTAGGTTGGAAAGGAAACAAAAGCACCAAAAAGTCAAGTAAAAAAGACACAATTAAAATTATCCCCACTACTTTCAGGGTGAGGGCAGCATTTACAGCAGTAAAACGATTAACCATAGTTTTGCAAACTTTTGTTCAAGTCAAAATGATGATCATATTTAAAGTTACTTGAATATTGTTCCCATAATGCTGTTAGTCGCGTGAATTTATTTGCACATATAAAGATGGATTGGATGTAATTTTGTTTCAAACTACACTACACTAGCATTTGTTATCTGGGGTGTCCCTATGAAATATTGAGTATCTCAACGTATTAAAAGATACTGTTGCATTAAGTGATAGGAAACTAGTCAGCCTATGACTTGTTCTTTTTTCTTTTCTACTTCTGGTACTAGTCTCTAGCTTCTTTGTGTAAAATTCTTTCCCAAACTAGTAAATCTTCTGGACGATCAATATCAGACAAAACAGGTAAGCAAGTGTATACGATATTAAGCTTGTTAGCAACATCTAGGGTTGCTTGTAAAACTTGAGTAGTTCCCCAATCAATATTGATGAATAACTCTGGAATCAAACGGCGCAAGCCAATTAAATAGTAACCTCCATCCACTGCTGGCCCTAACACTAAGTCAAAATTTTGCAGTTTTGCAAAGGCTTGCTCAAGAATATAGACATCAGCGTCGGGACAGTCAGTGCCAATTATGACCGCTTGGGTGGCATTTTGCTCAAAGGCATCAGATAATGATCGCACCATGCGATCGCCCAAGTCCCCTTCTCCTTGAAACTGGTATGATAAGCTAGCTCCCAACCACTCTTCCATAAGTTGTAAATTACCCCCTGCAAAGCGCACTTCTATAGATATGCTCCGGGGCAATTTTTGAGCCTGAGATATTGTGTACTCAATCATTTGTCGTTGCAAATTAGCAGCACCAATATCACCCAAAGTTGATATCAGTCGGGTTTTTGTCTTCCCTGCTTCTGGATAGCGTGTAAAAATAATCAAATGCTGCTGAGAAATTTGTCGTGATGTCAGCACACAATACCTAATCTAAATTTACTAAGAATATATTAATAGCAATACTTACCATTTGTGTTAGCTCTAGAATGTTCTTTACCAGTTCTGATTGCACCTAAAATTGTAGAAACATAGACACACCGTTTCACTTTATTAACTTTTTGACTATAAAAAGTTAATTGTCCCAATGTTCTCAAAGATGTTTTAGTACACTCGTCATCAATATTATAAACTGGGCATCCCTGATAGTTAAATAAAACTCGCCAAACCTGCTGAGAAGAGTTTTTGGAAAAAGTAGTTTCTTTTTTTCCTCGCTCATTTTCTTCTTGAAAAATCTGAACATTTGGATGCAGGTTATTCCAGAGTTGATGATTATTTATAATATTGTCGGCAATAAATTGATCTGGATCGGCTGGGTGAACAGCCCATTGCACAAGACCGTCATATTCACGCAAGGTGACTTGGCTGGTGATCTTTTCTTTAGTTGCTTGGCTTTGGGCTTGACGCATAGCCCAATAAACTTTTTCTTGGGCATCATTAAGCTTACGAGTTTCTATAAAAGCTTGCCAACTAGTTAGTGCAAGCGTGGCAATTATACCAAGTGCAACAACAACCACTAAAATCTCTATCAGAGTAAAGCCACTGCTAGAATTATTACGAGAACAACTTTGGATAGTGCTACAAAGCCAAAAACGCACTGAAGATTTATCCAAACTGTATGCACCTACAATTAAGTAATAAATGATCCAAATAAGGCTGAAGTTAAACTATTAATTTTTATGGCAGTTTCCAATTTAGTGGAATACATAGTTATCTGGAGGTGTAAAGCCTGGAATCCATAACTTCTGTACCTTATTCAAACTATAACCGCCACAAAGCAAATTAATTATAATTTTTATTAAAAAACCCTTTTTTCCAAAGATAAAAAGGACTTATAAAACTGCTTAAAAATAGTTCCATTTCACAAGCAGTCACTAAATCTGTTGTAATTTTTGTTCTATATCTAAGTATATGTAATATGATTTTTCGGGTATCATTGAGCAAATAAGCTAATAGAGCCAATGGCTTCATCCACGGATTAACCATGACCATTCTAGTAACATGGCGGCTTAGTCCAATACCTCTAAAAAATGGAATTAAATACTCTTTTTTTAACCGTGAGCGAGGAATTCTATGATATATCTCCATCTCCGGGTTATACCAAATTTCCCAGCCAGATTTTTGAATATAGGATAATACTTCTAAATCTTCACTGGTAAGCATACTGCCAGTAACTCTACCTGTTAGGATGGGATTATTTGGGACGCTATCTAACCATGCTTGGCGACGTACAACCAAACCAGCAGAAGGGGGAAGTATTCTTTTCGCTGGCTCATACTTTAAAGGTAAATTGCCGCGTTCTGTAATTGCTAAAAATGCAGCAACACGTTGAAAGTTTTCTGGAGGCTCTATTTCCCAATCAGGATGTATCTGACTACCAAATGCACCTGCTTGGGGGTATTTTTTAGCAAAATTATAGGCAGATATTACCCAATTTGGTTCGGGATAGTTATCATCATCAAGAAAACCGATTAATTCACTCTTAGCTTCTTGAATTGCTCGTTTTCTTGCATATGCTGCTCCCTGTTGAGATTCAAAACAATATGTTAGAGGATGTGAGGATGGCCAATTATCTTGATAAAGTTTAATAACTTTTGCTGTGTCATCGTTGCTGTTGTTATCTACAACAATAATTTCCCAAGATAAATGTTCAATATGCGTTTGATTACGTAATCGTTCCAGCAATTCAGATAAACGTTTTGCACCGTTATAAGTTGGAATAGCTACGGTGAAGTCAGTATACATTATCATCTTAAACAAAAAAATCTAACTGGATATCTCCATTTTTAGTTGAAATGATCTTTGTAGTATCCCGTATATTTACGGAATTTTATTGAGAAATGTCTTTTCATGAATACATTGTTAGCTACAATCGCTATCTTTTTCATTTGTAGTTTTGATTGAACCTAATAGGGTTTTTATCATGACACATCTTTTAGCAGTACTTGCTTGAGTAGGATTTCCTCGTTTAGCCACAGCAACAGCAACAATTAAACCTTTATACCTTTGGGTGGTACTATCATATCCTAATTTGCTTTGTTGTACGGATGTTAATCCTTCAGTGTTTGTTTTGACTGAAATATCTAAAGCACCAGTGTAGTCAAAACTAATTGTTTGTGCAGTTGTTGAACCATACGTAACAGGTGTAGTGTTAGTAGTCTGATTGTTACTTGTGAGATTTGTACCAATCACAATTTGTCCTGGCTCAATTGCTAAATCTTGAACTCTCACCTTCCATTCTTCGTCAGTTGGTATTGAACCTTTAGGGTGGACAACAACTTGGGGAACGTTGTTGTTATTTCTAAAACTTACACTGTAACTGAGTTTGGTTCGTTTAGCTTCACGTTGAGCTTCTTGGATAGCAGACAGAACAATATCGCTAGTTTTATTAGCTCGTTGTCTATTCACAAAGGTTATCCAATTAGGTGCTGCGATCGCTGCTAAAATACCAATCATTAATACGACTGCCACAACTTCAATTAAGCTAAAACCATCATCTTCTTGCTCATGTTGATAATTATTATTTGCCTTCACAAAAAATAAATTTATGAAAATTTTGTGTGTTATTTTACCTAGCACAAGATCATACATGGCAGGTTTACCTTAATTGTGATTAAAACTTTTAAACTTTGAGTCAAAATCTTCTGAATATTTCAGAATTTATGTCTAATTACTGAGTAAATAAGAAACCAATTCCTCTCACCGTTATTGTCGATTCAGGAAAATACATTTTTGTGCTTGGAATATTTTGATTAAAATTGATGTTGTTGTTTTGAATGCGAGCCAGGGCATTACCACGTAAATGAACTTCTACTACGGTTTTGGCAGAATCTACACAAACATAAAATCCACGCGTTTTAACATCATTGGTAGCAACAGCATCTCCTGTACCTGTATATTGTGGAACCATTTGCTGTCCAGTAGCACAGCTAGGAGGTACTGAATTCGTTGTAGTACCTGTTGTAGTTTGATCAATGTAATCTACAAGAGGCAAAACGTCTTGTGTATAGGTCTCACTACTTTTCTTGACCCATTTATTCATTTTGGTTTTTAAGCTACCTTCATCTTGCAAGCTAAATAATTGAAATCCTGGATCTCTGGTATTTTCGATTTCAGTTGTTGTACTGCCATAACCATTACTAATTTGAAATCTACCAATCCTAGCTGCATTAGACCAGGTGGAGTCACCATCTTTAATTAAGTAATAAGCAACTAAAGAGTAGACAAAAGTATCATCATTGCCAACAGTGGTATTTCCATTTTTCACAGCTAGTCCTCCTGCAATATACTGTCTTTTCCAGAATACTAAAACAGGAAAAAACTGTGTCTTGTTATCTGACTTAGGTAATTGATTCCTAATCGCAGCAATACCATCTGCATCATATATATATACTGCTTGCTGTAAATCTCTTGCTATGTAGTCTAGTGCTGCTTTGATGTCTTGCTCTGTATTGACCTTAGCTTGTTCTTTACGATCATTTTCCATAACACTGATCATAAATCCCATTAAAGGTGTGATTACAAGGAAAGCTAAAAGTAGACCTACCAGTAATTCAATTAAAGTAAAGCCACCTGTTTTTTGCTTCACTTTAGAGATTTTTAGCTGATGACTTAAAAGCCATTTTAACAGTTTCATAATGCTACATTTTCTCCTGGAAGTTGTAGATATTTAGCTGCTAGCTACAAGTAGAAGCTGTATTGCTAGTATTTTTGAGCCGAGTACACAAATCACTGAATGTTGTTCCTTTTGTGATTTCTGTAGTGATTTCTACTAATGGCGTTTTGCGATCGCCTACTCCACCAGTAAAGGTAGTTTGTTTATTAGGTGCTTTTTTCAAATTGCCACCAGCACTAGCAAAGCCATCTGCTCTGTAAACACGTATACCTAGCTGATAGCCTTTTGTGGAGTCAACAATATTGCTGGTAGTTCCACTAGTAGTGACGGTAGCTTTGTTATAGCGAATCGCTTGAATTACAAAGTTGTTATTGCTGGTAGTAGTACAGTTACTTCCATCAACAGAGACACAGTACAAATTAGTTTCAGGTGCAGAACAGTAACTATTTGCTGCACAAGTTAAACTTCCAACCGTGGGAGGATTGTAACTTGCTATGGCAAAATCACTGGTGCTACCAGTAAGAGGAGAATCAGGAGCGGTTATTGTTCCAGAACGAACACCATCAATGTAGCTTTTAGCTGCGTCAGTGGCTCTCTCAACCCGTTTTGCTTGTACCCGTGTTGCTACTGAGATGACGATCACAGGTGAAACCGCCGCTAGCAGAATAGCAGCAACTAAAAGAGCTATCAACGATTCGATGATTGAGAATCCTGATTCTGGAGATAAAGATGTTTGTTGCTGTGTGTGATGAATCATAATTCAGCAATTTAGATAAATAGTATCAAGGGCAACTAGGACGTTGATCTGAGCTAATAGCATATTTGTAGTTAATTGCTGGAGTAGCAGGAGTACCTGTAGCAGCATTAGCCGGAACAGCAGCAATGTTATATTGGCTAGCTGCATTGTCATAACCGCCAGTAGTGCTGACTTGAGCAGCGCATAACAAAGATTTCACCCAGTTATCGTCTCGTGGTACTTCTCTGTAGAACTCATTAGGAGCATTGGTTGCTGGTGATGTGAAGCGTTGAGAGAATAAGTCTGGTAACTGAGTCAATAAGGCGACATCAAAACCCCAAACACGGTTAGGTGGAAGATAAAAAGGTGTACGCCCTACAGACGCGCCACTAGCTTGTGTATTAGTGATTCGATAGCCTTGTGGATATCCTAAAATTGTTCCTGATATTGATGGTGAATAACCTGAATTGTCGCTGTCAGTGTAGTTCAAAATGAACACCTGCCAAGGTGCTGTAGCATATGAACTGCGTTTAAATTGGATAAAAGATCCGCTCGCTTTTAAATCTATACTTTGCCAATTTTCTAGAAAACGTACAAAGTTTTCTAAACCACCACCAAGTTCGCCACTATTGCCAGTGCTAGGCGGGCGGCTTGAAGTATCACCTTGAGCGAATACAACGTTTGTTTCTGTAGCTGTAGCAATTTGAAGCCAACCACTTGAATTCTTTGTGCTGTCACCATTATCAGTGAGTGTGGCTGTATCACTTGGTGAAGTAGTTGGATATTGTATTTGTAATACTGGCACTAACAGAGGTTGTTCTGTAGCTCTAGTTCCAGTTAAACTACTCAGATTGGAAATAAATAAAGGATATTTAGCAGCATAATTATTTGCTGTTGAGTTTTTAGTCCTAAACCATAAAGCATTAATTTGTGTGCTGCGCGGTTGCTTGGTTGTATCAGTGCTAGAGTACGCACTGTATGTAGTACCGTTGATGACTTGATCAGAATATGGATAGTAATTTACTTTCGCAGGAATGCTGATCCCAAGAGGAATGGGTGCGTTAGTACCATCTAGCTTTAATTTGTTGAATCCATCCCTTAAAAAAGCAACTCTACGAGGATAAGCAGCGTCTGCTGCTAGAGTCGCGGATCTAGCCGTTGTACCTGCACCAAGGGTGGTAACGTTATAAATGTTAGGGTTTAGGTGGTTTGCTTTGAGGTCTTTTTCTTTGAAACTTGCAAGTTGACTATACCTAATATCTTTTTCTTTGACAGTAGCTTCCTGAGTACCATTACCGTTGAGATCCTGGTTTAAAGTTACTTCATCATCATCTAAATCACCATCATTATTGACATCATATCCAAATACCCAATAAGCTTCTTTGACAGTAGCTTCCTGAGTACCATTACCGTTGAGATCCTGGTTTAAAGTTACTTCATCATCATCTAAATCACCATCATTATTAACATCATATCCAGTTATTGCTGAATCATCCAAATCACCATCATTATTAAGGTCATATCCAACTACCCAATCAGTCGCTTTACAAGCTGTTACTGTTGGTTTGCGACATATTTCCATCACATACTCAGCAAATGTTGCCCGACGCTGAACCGGAGTAACAAAGTTGTTGAAATAAGAACTACCTGCACCAGTTCTAGAAGTAGAGTAGGCACTATCTAGAAAACTACGGCTAGTAACAAAGTTGTTATCCCAAAAACCGTTTAACCTAGCAGCAACTGTTGCGGTGATGTTGTCTTCATTAATATTGACAGCAGTATCGGCCATATCACCGTCACCATTAGCATCAAATTTAATGGCTGTTTCATCTAGTGTGACTGCTGTTGCTGCATTAATAGTGCCATCTCCATTAAAGTCAAAACCCACAGGATAATTACCGTAATTATCATTCAGGTCATAGTCACCATCATTACGATAGCCGGTTATGAAATTACCAGACAGCACGGTGATGGAATCAGCAAGCACTGTTGCGGATCGCCATGATTCACCTGTGCCACAACTGGAAAACTGACCTTGACGGCAAGCAAAGTTGGGATTTAATTCACTGGCAGGGGCATTACCACGAGTATAAAAGTTATCCCAATTGCTAGTTAAATCTTCCTTAAACTCCTGCTGAGTATGTTGATTGAAATTACCCCTAATATACACAGGTAGGTTAGTAGCTAAGATTAGGCCTTTTTCCTCTGCTTTATAGGTCGAATTCCGACTTAAGTTACTACCATTAATCAACATAATGCCGTTAGGTCGGCGAGTAGGGTCTAGCTTAAAGTCTTTGGAACTTAAATCTATATCTGCACTAGTAGCAGAATTGGGGTCACTAACACTACTGACATCTGGGAGAGCATCATCACGGGTCGCGTAAATAATCCCACTATTGGGGAATAAAAACTCTCCACCAGTCTTAGATTTTGTTCTCAGTAAGTTTAAATCCAAGACGGTGGTACGAATTTCTAACGGCTGGCGCAACTCTACATCCAAATCATATGTTGTAGCACTGGACGAGTAAGGCTTATCAACTGCCTTAACCTGTCTAGCATCAAGCAAAGTTGTTTCCCTAACAGCACCATGTGGAACATTGGTATTGGTGGGTGCGCCAATAGTACCATCTAAGATTTTTAAAGCACACATAGCAGAATCGATAGCCGATTGCTGGGAAAGGGTAAGATTTCCAGTATTAGCTAAAGCATCCTGAAGTGGCTTATTTACCCAACGTCCATTGGGATATTTCAATTCTGCTTGGTAGTTCAATACATCTGTGTAATCAGTGGTTGCTAATGAAGAGGCTGAGTAAACAACGCCATTCACAGATTTGTTATTGGTATTCGCAGGACTATCAGGATCAACTGTGGATACTCCTGTTAAGCTGGCTAGAGAATTACCGCCAAAATCCGTACTACTATTCTGAGCTGTATCGCCGTTAGTGGGGTCATAGTAGGTAGCAACACAGGCTATGGGAGTTTGATAAGTGCTGGGAGTATCGGGATTATATGACGAATCTTGATAGTGATAAACTGCGGTAGCCCGCATTTGTAGATACGGTGTCTTATCGTTAGGCAAACCCTGAGTGGCATTAGTAACACCCATTGCCATCGAATCAGGCCATACTGTCTTAATCGTACTAGTAAATGTCTTGTTTGTCTTGTCGTAGTCATTCGGCAAATAAATTCCTGCACCGGTGACAACTCGCAAGCCTCCAACTACATCTAGAGGGCCTGTAGGTTTTTGAGTAGATGCTTTTTCCCAAAAGCCATCTCGTTCTGTTACACCCAAATCATCTAGTAAATTAGCTTGGGTGAACCGCTGACGAGTAGTGGTGTTGTTATCCCATTGCTTAGTAGAAATGTTTTGTCCTTTTTCTGAACTGACAAATTTACTACTGGTAGTGTCGTACCATAATTGCGGTAAGTTATTTCCTACTAAAATGCGATCGCCAATTCTTTGTTCTTGTCGCGTAGTAAGGCTTCTCAAAACCGCTGGATCTGTGGCTGGTAGATTAATCTTATTAGCGGTACTTTGCCCATAAACACCTATCCCTGCATAACCACCAGTCTCAGTTGTACCATTACTGGGATCAAAGGGGAAAACCCATACATCTATCGGTCTTAGAGCATCAGTCCCACTTCCTTGAAGTGGGCTAGTGGTTGTATAGTTATAAGCTCCAGTTCCCGTTCTGACTAAAGCATCGCCACCAACAGGCACTTCTGCATAAGGAACACGCCGTGTCCGCCTCTTAAAGTAGACTGTTAGTTGCTGTGTTTTAGCATCACTACTTGATAGTGTGGGGTCAGCCTCTTGAGCAGAGGTGATTCCATCTTGAACTTCTTTAGGTAGAGATGTCGTAGCTATACTATTAGCTGCGTCAACTAAGCGGTTAATTCTTTGAGCATAGGCAGCATCGTTAAAACCTGCTTTGTCTCCATAAACAGTGCTAGGTACAGTCTTATTAGTGTTGTTGATGTTATCAGCTGTTTTGGGGCTACTGCTAGTTGAGGGAGAGTAAGGTCTGCCATCTTTATAGAAATCTACTACTACGCTAGTAGAATTAGAGGTATCCGTAGTTTCATTTATTCTGGTGTTGACTACATTGCCAGCAACAATAATTTTGCTATTTTCCTCTGTGTAGTAACAAGAATAGGGGCTACTAACTTGAAAAAAGTTAACCGCGTTTCTGGCTAGCAAATTACCATTAGTAAAAACACGTCCATTGATCCTGATTCCAGCTCCAGGTGAAATTTCCAGATCGTTATCATAAATAACAGCATTGTTGGTTAGTGGAATTCTTTCCCGGTCTTGCTGATACTCTAAAGATGCAAAGCCTTTACTACCTGTAAATGTTTCGTATTTAGTATTATCTAAATCTCCTAAATTTGTAATAGGTACGTTGGTAGTATAAACAAAAATACTTCTTTTCAATTTGCTGCCAACTTTATACCAACCCTGGCTACCTACCAAATCCGCACTAGTCGCAACATTACTTGAGCATCGACCACCTGAAAGACCTTCATCCATAGGCTGCGCTCGTGCTTCTAGAGGACTTCTGGCTCTAGTATTGCTAGGAGTTCTAAAATAAATTCCATATAAAGTAAAACTATCAAACTTACCATCATTATCGGTATCAATGGGATATTTCCAAGCTGATTGGAGAGTATCTTCGTATTGAATAGTCCCATCAGTATTAACGTCCTTAACCAATTTTAATTGAGTTTCGTCACCAAAGGTAAATTCGTTAATATTATCATTAATAACCTGCGTCAATGAAAAATCTGATGGTGTTGAACGTGGCAATCTTGGGTCTTGAAATAGCTTGTCTAATTTAGCTTTTGCACGATCAAGAGCTGGTGCTGCTGCTCTAAGAACGGTTTCGTTAACTCTCACATTACTAGCATTTTTAGAACGCTCGAAAGAGCGAAATAAGATTGCTGTGGTGAGTAAAACTACTACTAGAGCAACCATCACTACTGTCGGCAAAACAAAACCAGCATTGGCAGAACTTCGCCGTTTTCTGGTGACAAATAAAGTCCGCAGCAACCAAATAATAGGCTTTTTAATTGTAGAGAAAGACTGCTTAATAATCAGTTGAAGCTTCTTGAAGAGCTTGGTTCTTGCTTTGAATAGCCGGCGTTTTGGCGACATAGCTACTTTCCTGTGAAGTGTTTTAGAAATAATTGGAAAATGCTTTTGCTATTGACTAATCACGACTGTTAAGTTGGGTTATCAGACCTGATTAAAATTAATACTTATGCAAAAAATTACCCTGTGTTAGCAACACTAAACCCAATACGGTTCAGTTAAGGCTAGAAAGCTGATTAGTGATATGAAATTTCGGAGCTTCTACTCGTTGTCCAGTCCCTCTGTGTTGCGGTTTTTTAGAACGAAATTTTGATACAGGTTTTTTCACGACTCTGGGATTAATA
>DVDT01000039.1 GCA_015296085.1 Trichormus sp. M33_DOE_039
ATGTTGTTGAGATTAATCTCATTTGTGAAACTTAGTGACAAAATGATTCCACTTTAATCGCTTCTTTTATCACTTAGATTTTTGCTCAATCCTTACAGAATAAGCTTTTGAGCTTCTGGCTTAACCCGAACTCAGGTTAAAATACATACAAAATCAATGATTATTTTCATTTTACTTCATCAAAACTTGCTTGAAGATGTGTTAATAAATGGGGATTGCGATCGCAAACTCTGAACCCTCTCCTACAAAGGATTCTACTTCTAGCGTTCCACCATGTTTCTGTACAATAATTTGATGGGCAATTGACAATCCTAAACCAGTTCCTTTACCAACAGGTTTAGTAGTAAATGAATGTTGAAAAATTTTGCTTTGAACTACCCCTGACATACCTAAAGCATTATCTTTAATATAAATTACAACTGTATTATTCTGAGAATCTAAAGTTGTTTTAATAATAATTTGATTCTTCTTGTCTTCGATTTCTGCAAAACTGAGTCCATGATTAGATTCTTCTAAAGCATCAATTGCATTAGCTAAAATATTCATAAATACTTGATTCAGCTGACCAGGGAAACATTCTATTAAAGGAATATCTCCATACTGTTTAATTACTTGAATATCTGGACGATTTTGATTAGCTTTTAAACGATGTTTAAGAATAACAAGAGTACTATTAATACCTTCATGAATATTAAACGGTAATTTAGATTCTGTGTCAGCCCGTGCAAAAGTTCGCAAGCTAGAACTAAGCTGACTAATGCGTGCAGTTCCTTCTTTCATAGAAGTAATGAGTTTCGGTAGATCCTCACACACATAATCCAAATCCATAACTTGAATTTGTTCTTTGATTTTTGGGGAAGGCTCAGGATAAAAATGTTGATAGAGTTCGATGAGATATAGCAAATCATGAATATATTCCATAGCTGGGGTGATATTCCCCATAATGAATCCCACAGGATTATTAATTTCGTGAGCTACATCTGCAACTAATCCGCCTAGAACGGACATTTTATCTTGCATTACTTGCAGATTCATTAATGTTCGTTCTAGTTCTAATGTTCTCTGTTCTAGTTGATTTTGTGATGCTTGTACTTCATCTATCACTTTTTTGAGTAATGATTCTTTTTTTCTATTGGTTTCCTCTAACTTGATGCGGTCTATTTCCGATCTTTCTAATTTTTTTTGTAAGATTCTATTCTCTTTTTGTAACTTTTGAATTTCCTGTTGGCAATTCATAATTTCTGTAATTATTTAACTACTTCCTAAAATTAAGGTCACAAATGTCTCATTATGAAAATGTGTTTGACCTGTGGAATTAATCGGGGCAATTTCACCATTGGAATAGAATCCACAAGCAGGTAAACAGTGATGCAGATAATTTTTTGTAGTTTGATATTCTTGTTGAGTTTGCATACCTAATATTTGCCGTCTAGCTACACAGGAAAAAAATAGTACCCCCGCTGGCTCTTTTCCTGGATAATTATTTATGGCATTCATAAATGAATCATGAGCAGCTGACAAAATATCTTGATGTCCAGCTTCGGAAATTTGAATAGTTGCTTGTTCAGGAATATCTGCAAAAAACGTAATAGTACCTGTTGTTTCATCATGAGCAATTGGCGCTCTGAGATAAAAATTTACCCCATCTTCTGCAAATACTGCTAAAGGATATTCTATTGAAGGTGATAGTGTACCTAAATAATGGCGATAAAACTCTAAAGCGGGTTTACCATCAATTTCATAGACTATATTTTTCTCTACTTTGGTAACTTTACTAGTTTTACCTATCGGAAACCAACCACTAGCAATACCGTGGGAAAATATAACGTTTCCAGAAAATAATAAAATTGGGACAGAATCACTAAGGACTTGTGTTTGAAAAAATTGATAGGTTTGCTGATATTTCGATTGATCAGCAGCTAAACCACCAAATATGGGGAATTTTTCCCCTAACGCTAGTTTTAAACCCTTTAATATCGATACACCACTAGTAGTCAGGCTTTCTGGATGTGTTAAGCATAGTTGAGGTGCTTTGGTAGTTTTAGCTTTTGCTTGTTCTACAGCTTGCTTGGTCGCAGTAAAAGGATCAGTAGAGACTTGCTCTCCCACGCCGGCAAAAATTTCTATATCATCTGAGCAAAATAACATTAAAGTAATTGAATCTTGCTGAAACTCTAAGACTGAAGAAATTTCTCCATCCGTAGTTCCACCAATTAACTCAATTCCGGGAAAAGCCTGATGAATTCGTTGCAGAATGAGATGATGTTCAAAATCAATGGCGGTAAACAGAATCCCAGCTTGGGGAATGTTTCCGATCAGGGAAGTAGTGCATTGCTGAATTACTTCCTCAACAGCAGCGAAGGAGTCTGGGTCATTACTATGACCAACCACTATCTTTAACATCGATTTAAATCTCTGGTAAATCAACCTCTACAAATTTATAATTCCCAAATCTCGATAATAAATTTAGCATTTTACTCAGTAAACTTTGAATACTTCAATCAAGTTTAAGTTAGTTGCTTTATTAGAATGTAGGAATAGTAATTTTAAACTCTGAACCTACACCCCTCGCTGAATTTACTTCTAAAGTACCCTGATGTTTTTGGACAATAATTTGATGGGCGATCGCCAAACCTAAACCTGTACCTTTACCAACAGGTTTAGTAGTAAATAAATACTCAAAAATTCTCTGCTGAATTTCATCGGTCATCCCTGTACCATTGTCCTTAATTGTAATTAAGACATTATTTTTATCTTCACTTAAGCTAGTATGAATAAAAATCTGCTTGGAATGTTCTAATGTATATTTAGCATTTGATTCTTCTAAGGCATCAATTGCATTAGATAAAATATTCATAAATGCTTGATTAAGTTGTCCAGGAAAACATTCGATTAAAGGTAAATCACCATACTCTTTAATGATTTCGATCGGAAAACTATTATCAGAACCCTTGAGACGATGTTTGAGAATTAAAAGAGTACTATCAATACCTTCGTGAATATTACAATCAACTTTATTTTCAGTATCAGCCCTAGAAAAAATCCGTAAACCATTGCTGATATCTCGAATACGTTGAATACCTTCTTTCATTGCGAAAATCAAGTTAGGTAAATCTGAACGTACATATTCCCAATCCATTGCTGTGATTGTGTCTTCAATTTCGGCTGTAGGTTCAGGATAATTATATTGATAAAGCTCAATGAGGTTAATCATATTTTGAAAATATGTGAGAGCATGGCCTAAATTGCCATAAATACAGCTAACAGGATTATTAATCTCATGAGCGATTCCAGTTACTAATTGACCAAGTACAGACATTTTCTCCTGTTTGACAAGCTGAACTTGAAATTCTTGTAATTCTCGCAAGGCATTATCAAGTTTAGAAGTACGTTCTGCTACTATATCTTCTAGATTTTTGGTTAAATTTCTTAGTTGCAAGTGGGTTTTTATCCGTGCTAATACCTCTTCTTTTTGAAAAGGTTTAGTGATGTAATCAACTGCGCCTAAATTTAAAGCATTGACTTTACTATCTGTATCTGTGATTCCAGTCATAAAAATTACTGGAATATCCTGAGTAAGTGGATTATTTTTTAAATTTTTACAGGTTTCAAAGCCATCCATTCTCGGCATCATGACATCTAGTAAAATTAAATCTGGTAATTGAGATTTTATCTTCTGGATTGCCTCTTCTCCATTAATAGCTGTGATCACTGTGAAACCACTTTCAATCAAGGCTACTGAGATAATTTCTAAATTTGTAAGTGTATCATCTACGACTAAAATTAAGTTATTTTCTGATGATGTATAAAGCATTTTATGGGATTTAAAGTGTATAGTTATTCTTGAGCGGGACTTAGTCCAAGAAACTCTTTGCTTTGGGTAATTTTCAGGAAACAGGGGTTTAAGGGTTTTGAACACCTATAAACTTTGTACAAAACCTTAATTTTCCGTAACCTATACGTAGGTTCTATTAACACGCTACAAGATTATAGTTCCCATAAAATTAAATAGAGCAACATCCTTAGTATTACGTAATTGAACATCTCCTACGAGACTTTGCTAATTGTTTGCTCGATAGGAATAGTAATTAAAAATCGCGATCCTTCTCCTGGAGAAGATTTTAACTCTAAAGTCCCTCTGTGATTATTTGTTATAATTTCGTGAGCGATCGCTAATCCAAAATATGTCCCTTTCTCTAAGGTCTTAGTAACAAAAAATTGGTCAAATATTTTCTGTTGAATTTCTTCAGCGATTCCTATCCCATTATCAGCAATTGTAATTAAGACGGACTTTTGATTTTCTGTCACATCTGTGCAAATTTCAATTGTGGGGTTTTTATATATTCTACTACTTAATGGAGGTTCTTCTAAGGAATCTATCGCATGAGTGAGAAGATTCATAAATACTTGATTCATTTGTCCTGGATAACATTCTACAAAAGGCAAATACCCATAATTCTTTACTATATGAATTTCTACACGTTTTGATGTAGCTTTAATGCGATTACTTAAGAGAATTAATGTACTATCCAGACCTTCATTGATTTTGAAATGTTGAAATTCCGTATCGTCTAGTGAGGAAAATAACTGAAGCGATCGCACAATTTTTTCAACCTGTTCAGTCTCTATTTGCATAGAGGATAATAGCTGGGGTAGGTTTTTTTTAATAACATCTATCTCGATTTTATTAATGTAATCTTGAATTTCTATATATTTATTCTGATTATATTGTTCGTATATTGTTAATAATTCTAATAAATCTTTAACATAATTGTGAACAGAAGTTATATTATCAAAAATAAAATTAATTGGTTTGTTAATTTCATGAGCTATTCCTGAAGTTAGCTGTCCTAATGAAGACATTTTAGCTGCATGAGATAACTTTAATTGAGTACGTCTCAATTCTAAATGAATACTAATCTTTGCTAAAACTTCTTCATATTGAATGGGTTTAGTGATATAGTCTACTGCCCCAATTGTTAAGCCTTTTACTCTGTCAACTAAATCAGAACGCGCTGTCATAAAAATGACTGGAATATTTTTAGTTTTGGGATTTTCTTTTAGGAGACGGCAAGTTTCAAAACCATCAATTCCAGGCATCATAACATCTAGTAAAATTAAATTTGGTAATGTCTCTTCCGCCTTTTTTAAGGCAGTTATTCCGTCTTTTGCGACAGAAACATTAAATTCTGTTTGATGTAAAATTTCAAACAAAAGTTTGATGTTTGTAGGAATATCATCTACAATTAGAATAGAATTATCTAGAGAATTATTCATCTATCAATCCTGGAAATAATGCCTTATTAATCTTTGAAGCTAATAATTAAATAGTCATATCCTAAATTTCTCATAAGGTAGTATGTAAATTTAGCTAGAGAAATTGAATCTAACCAAGAGTGCTATCTAAGGAAATGTGAAATTCACGAATAAAGAGTAGCTAAAAATTCGTTTAAGTATATGCCTTCTACTATTTTTCCCATTTTTTCAGTATTAATATAACAAGGTGCATTGATTACTAGCTCTCTAAAATCAACTTAGTAGTTGCATTGGCTATGTTTGAAATATTATTTTTCATAAGCCCATATTTGATTGATAATAACCTCAAAACTGCTTGATTATCAATCATTATTAGTTAAATATAAAATAAGTCCGCTTGAGCGGACTTTAATCAACATAGATCCCAATCATTTTCATGATGGTGACGCTTTTATGAATTTTTTGATCTCATAACCTTTTCAAACATTTTGCCAAAAAATGAATAGGCTATGGGTATGGGAAAGGACTGCTGCATCATATATTTCGTGAAATGGTATTCCTAGGAGACTTTCGTGAATTACTAAGCCCTCATACTACTTGATTTTTTGCTTAATAAACGTTACCACCTGAGCTAACTGTTTCTTCAATCCCTCAATCTCTGCTTGCATTTTGTCGATTTTTTCATGCAATGCTTGAACTTCAACCGCAGAAGTAGAGTTAACTTCTGTATTAGCAACTACCGCAGTTGTGGTGACGCTAGCAGTTGCAACGGCCCCATTTGTGACCGTAGCAGTAGTTGCAGCATTATTTTTGACTGTGCTAGCAGCCGCAAACACAGGTTCTGGTCGAGGTAATTTAGCTTTAGTCATTGCTGACTTAATCGCACCAATTAACTGTTTTTGATCAAAAGGCTTACCTAAAAATTCAAAATACTCAAAAGGTTCGGTAATTTTCTCTGTTACTTCTTCCTTTCGACCAGACATAATAACCAACGGGATTTTTCTTAAATCAGGATGAGCTTGAACTTGTTGGAAAACATCCCACCCACTCATCTTGGGTAACAAAAAATCCAACATGATCAAGCTGAGTTTTTCTTGACGGATGAAATTTAGACCTTCCAAACCGTCTTTTGCTTCCAATACCTCAAAATTGCCAGGAGGTAGCATTTCTCTTACTTTTACCCTGACAACGGTAGTGTCATCGATAACTAGAATTTTGTTACTTGCCACGACTGATTGCTCTAAAAGAATATTTAAGTTTCAATAACGGTCACATCAATTGACTGTGAGAATGCTCCCACTATACTCAACATTGTTGTTAATTGGGGGATAGTATATTTCGGTATAAATCTCGTTACCGCTAGTGTTTTAACAAACTTCAAGTTGCGTAGGGAAGATTTTGTGTCATTGTAAGATTTAGAGCTTATGTCAATTTTGGATGAAAAGCCTTAGTGAATAGGCTATTCCAGAGGTGTTATTCATCCTCAAGCTACTTGGATTCTCCAATAGCTAGTCCCCCATTGTGAATTTTAAATTTTGAATCAATTATGACTTCCTCTCAATCAGCCCAAATCAAAGCAGAAATTGTGGCTATGCCCAGTTGGTTACGGCGTTCTATAGGTAAAGCCAGTGAAATCTCTACAGTACAACGCATTGTTAAACAACGGCAAATTCATACAATTTGTGAGGAAGGCCGTTGTCCTAACCGGGGTGAATGCTACGCCCAAAAAACAGCCACATTTTTATTGATGGGGCCGACCTGCACTCGCGCTTGTGCTTTTTGCCAAGTAGATAAAGGTCATGCACCCATGCCTCTCGATCCAGAGGAAGCACAAAAGGTAGCGGAAGCAGTAGAGCTTTTAGGATTGCGGTACGTGGTTTTAACTTCCGTTGCCCGTGATGATTTGGCAGATCAAGGTGCAAGTCATTTTGTAAATACCATGACAGCTATTCGACAATTGAACCCGGATACGCAAATTGAAGTTTTAACCCCTGATTTTTGGGGAGGTGTAGGTGCAGAAGAAACGACACAACGTCAACGTTTAGCAGTGATTATACAGGCCCAGCCAGCTTGCTTTAACCATAATATTGAGACAGTAAGGCGGTTAACTGGGCCAGTCCGCCGGGGTGCTAAGTACGATCGCTCTCTCCGAGTGCTGGCTATAGTCAAAGAACTCGACTCGACAATTCCCACTAAATCAGGGTTAATGCTGGGACATGGCGAGACTGTAGATGAGGTGATCACGACCATGAAAGACTTAAGGGCAGTAGGATGCGATCGCATCACGATTGGTCAGTATATGCGCCCCTCTCTAGATCATCTACCAGTCCAAAAATACTGGACACCAGAGGAGTTTGATCAACTTGGCAAAATAGCCTGGGATTTGGGATTTAGTCATGTGCGTTCTGCACCATTGGTTCGTAGCTCTTACCACGCAGGAGAAAAATAAATTCAAAATTCAAGAATTTCTGGAGTTAGGGGAAAAGGAATAAATCCGTTACACCTTTTACTCCTCCTGCTCAATGCCCAATCGCTTAAAAATACAAGTCATAATTTCTTGACTTAATTGGTCAAAGAACTATAAAATATGCTGATTACATCAGCATATTTACTAATAAATAGTAGATAATTAATTAGGAGTAATTACTAAACAGTAAAAGGGAAGAGGTAAAAGCATTAATAGCCAAGATTGCTGAGAATTAAACACACTTCACAAGTCTAGTTTGACTTGCTAGTTTCGTCTCTCAGAGATTATTTATTTTACCTGTCCCCTAATACTTATTCTTTGAGAAAATGCAGCTTTATTTACTAACTAATACTGGTTCTGGAACTGATATATCTAAAATTTGGGTGTACAGTTCATCGAGACAATCTGCAACACCACCCCAACTAAACTTAGATGCAGTATGTTTTCTGGCAGCTTGACCTAATTCATCTCGCCATGTTGGATTCATTAAAATTCGGTCAATTGCAACAGAAAAAGCCTCTACATCTTTTGGTGGGACTAATAAACCAGTTTTTTCTGTCACTACTGTAAATTGCAAACCACCGACATCACTAGCTATGACTGGTGTACCACTGGACATCGCTTCAATTGCTACTAATCCAAAAGGTTCATAATGGCTGGGAATGACACATACATCCGCCGCTGCATAGTAAGTAGGCAAAATTTCTTGCCCAAGACGACCGGGAAGAATTGTAAATTCACTCATACCTAATTCTTGCACAATGCCTGCGATGCGATCGCGCTCTCTACCATCGCTAGCACCAGGAGTACTACCACCGCCGATGATCAGTTGGAGTTTACCAGAGTTGCGTAACTGAGACTGATTGACTGCACGGACTAGAGTTTCTATCCCTTTGCGCGGATCAAAACGTCCTACATACAACACCACTTTTGCATCTTGAGCAATCCCTAGTTCTGCTCTAGCGGCTTCTCTATCTATTGAACCAAATTGTTGGATATCTGTACCACAGGGAATAACGTTAATATATCCTTTTGGAGAAACTAGCGATCGCATATGTTGCTGTTCTTGAGGACTAGTAGCAACAATTCTGTCTGCTGTTTCCAAAACTTGTTTTTCTACTGCCAATCTTTTAGTTGCAATCAAAGGAATTGTATCTACACTTTTGTATTTGACTGCTCCTAAAGAGTGATATGTGTGGACTTGTTTACTACCTTGGAGGGCTTTCAATTGCATTCCCACCCAACTAGAAAGCCAATAGTTTGTATGTACAACTGGATATTTAATGTGAGTTTCTTTCTGAAATTTTAGTAATTGCTGTACAAAGTCTGGTAAATATTTGAATCCTTGATCTCTGGGTACAAATTCTACTGGCCCAGCTGTTAAACGAATTGTTCGACAAAGTGGACTGTGCTGCACAATTGTCTCTTGCTCAGAGCTAACTCTGCGGCTAAACATATCAACTTGCCACCCTAATTCAGCTAGGGCTTTACCTACTTCGCGCACGTAAACATTTTGTCCTCCAGCTTCCTCTTTACCAATTTCAATTGCTGGATCTCCGTGTACAGAAATCAAAGCTATACGTTTTCCAATGTGAGCGTTCATAGTTTGTGTGTTGCTGATGTGAATAAAGTTGCGAGCAGTTCCCATGTTGCTGACAGTGTAAATACTCGAATTGTGTAGGAACTTTGAGTAATATTTATTTTAATTTAATATGTCAAATATTTTTGTCTATCTATTGTTGGGATGATACTTTCTTTTGCAGGATTTCTATTTAATTTGTTTATATATAAATAGTCATACTTGTATCTAATACTCTTGATAGATGAAGCTCTATTTAACTACCAATTAATACGCAGATATACGCTACTTCCCAATATGAATTAATCAGTTTTTATCCTGAATTAGTCCTATTTTAGTTTGCGTATATGTACTATTTGTATTTGTAAATGCTGCAATTAAGCTACAGTATTTACACTTAATTATTTTTGGCTAATATTTATGAATTCATTAACATCAGATTAATTTTGCTTGAATTATCAGAGTTAATACGGAATAATTATCTTAGTTTATATTAATTCACTTGATTGTAAAGCGTGCCTAATAATACTAATGAACGATAATATTTTTTGTAGTTTATAATACAGAATTTTCCGAAAATCTTGGCTAAATTATCTAGCCGTCCAATATTTAATTTTCAGACAGTATGTAGCCAGAATTATTCGTGATAGTTTCAACTAAGGCGCATTCTGTAATTTAATTACAAAATCTATATCTGCTCAATCAAAATCTTACAAACAACTAAAATTACTACATTTGGAGTAAAACAAAGTAGAGTCAAATGTATTGAATGCTATGACCTACAAGCTTAACCCTAGTAGGAAAGCTGATAGTAATTTCCTAATTTAGATATTATATTTTTAATGTAATAACTCTCAGATTAGTAAGTTTCAAGAGAAGGAACAGATTATCTCTCAGACTTTCCCCGAACTAAATCTCACTCCAAATCAAATTTTTCCAGATGGTTTAATCAATTATTGAACTATAGGAATCGTGCTTGAATCCTACTAAGGATACTGAGCAACAAACTTTTGTATAGCAAGTTTATAGAGAATTTGGTTTTTCAGAAATCAAATATGAATCCTATACAAACGTACTCTTCTCTTGTTATGGGGATATAAATTCACAAATTAAAACCCCTCTAGCCTTAATTCAACATGTAATCAGACTAAAGAGGTTATTAATCTTTCAAAAAATTGGACTCCTTCTGTTGGAAAAGAAAGTGTCACCATAGCTTGCTGTGATGAGATTAGATTCCAGTCGAGGAGTTTTTTCTTGCCCTCACTCTGGTAATTATCACTCTGGAAGATTCAGACAAGTTTGATGAGTTAACTAAAACTGAGCAAGTTAGAGCCGCTTACCGTAGGTATCACAGTTTTTGGCAGAGCTTTGCTTAACTTTACGAAGTCAATCAAGATACTGCATATTCAAAGAGCGATCGCCTACGGTAAAGTGCAGCATCTTCGCACTCACAATCATAGCTATCATTAACTCTCAGTTAAGGCATGACGGAAACTTGAGTAATTAAAAATTAAAAATCAAAAAACTCTGACTTTTAATTTTTAATTTTGCCATCCTTGCACTTAGTTTGTGGTTTGAGCAGCTAGCATTTGCTTGAGCTTTTCTAATTCCGAAGCCCAACGTGGATCGGGACGAATTGCATCTGAATCAGAAGTGCTTGTACTAGTTTCGCGTCCACCACCACCGCGACGAGATTTCTTAGAACCTTTCTCACGGCGAGAGCCTTCTTTATTGACTTTGGGGCTAGGAGTACTACCCGCAGAAGATGTTGGGGCTGCTTGTTCCTCTCCTTCCTCACCTTTAGTGCGAGGTAAAGCTTTCTCTAGCTTAATGGGTGTTTCTTTGAACAGCTGACCGTTATACTTTTCTATAATTTGGTCAGCTTGTTCGTCGTTATTGACTGTGAGAAAACCAAAGCCGCGGCATTTGCCAGTTTTGCGATCTTTGATTAATTTAGTAGTCACAGCGTCGCCTTCTGCGGCAAAAACCGCTTGCAGCTCTTGACGATCTATTTCTTCTTTTGGCAAATTGCCTATATATAGGCGAACGGACATGAACTATACCTCCAGAGTTGATTGAACATGGCAAGGCAAGAAAACAATGGCTTGGTGTTGGCTTTTAAATGCTATTGACCAAGACTGCCATAAACCAATTTTTTTACTCCAAACTGTCAACCTTTACAATACAGTTTTTTGTTGGGATCAAACTTAACTGAATCCAAAAGCGCATACAACGCTATGCTAGTACCACCTTAATTCTAAAAGTTGTAAATTTGTTTTTAACTGTCTCTTGCCGTAAGCATTTTTTTCAATGCCTTCGCCCGCAGAATTAAATACCATCCCTTACATTACCACGGTATTTTCTACGTAGCTAGTTCAGCAGATACTTTTTTTTGCAATGTTTATGAGGGCATCGTAGCATAAAACACATATTTTCTCAAGAAGGAATATTGAAATTGGGAAACAAAAACCAGCCATTGGCTGGTTAATTTGCTGCTGTGTTTAGGAGGATAAACATGAATAGGTAGGCGCATACAGCTAATGGCAGTTACCAAGCTGGGACGCTGTGTATTTTCAGTTACCAAGAGATTTGTAAATAAATGTAACATCTAAGAACAAAATTTGCAATATTTGTTTACATTTGGGCATTGAGCAATTCAATTTTGGATTTTGAATTGGTGATTTTGGATTGGATTCAATCTAAAATCGAAAATCTAAAATCTAAAATTCCTGCTCCTTTGTTGCAACTAGCCTGTGAGAAAAATATAAGCACCCCAAGCTTGAGCTGCAACGGCGATGACGGTAGACCAGATGGGATGAGGGCTATTGAGAGTTTTTCCACTTTGAATTTGCAGCGTGTGGATATCTATCCACGGAGTTGCACCTCGACGCAACCACCCTGTTACAGTTACTTGCCGACCGATTAATTCTTGATGATAGATTGGTTGTCCTAGCCAGGAAACATGGTGTAGTTTCACTAAACCCGTGCTGGACTGTAAAATTAAGTCCTGTGCTAGAGCATTACTGATACCAGGACGACCTAATAATTTGCCGACAAAGCGCACCTTGATGCTATCAATAGGGATGCTGGAAGGATTGGCTAACAAGTAAGGTAACTGCTCTTCGGTCTGGACGCTATTGGCTTTGATGTCGGGAAAAAAGGAATTCATCCTGATCACCATGCCAATGCTAAAGCAGATGAGTAGACAACCTGTGACAAATGACCAATCTTCGTAGATCCATTTGAGATTAATAAATTTGAGTGTAAAAGCTGTTTGCCAAGCTAACCAAATTAACCCTGCAAACACTAAACCTAAGGGTACTCCGAGGAATGGGGCAATTTGCAATAAGAAAGACTGGCGGGTAACGGTCAATGCTTGCTGGCTGAGGGATTGTTGGCTGGCTAGATGTAGTTCAGGGTCAATATGCCAGCGACGAGCTATTTCACAAAGACGGTCAATGCGATCGCCAATTAACGGATGCGTGTTGTTCAGCGTTAACCAACGGCGATAGGGATTGATGCTATCCCACATCAACATCGATTCAAAGTTGAGATGACCTGCAACACTACCCAAAGTTACACTTTGTTGATAACTAACTGGTAGTAACAAATTTAAGCTTTCTAATTGCCAACTGGTGAATTCTGTCTTTTGGATATCAGCAGCAATGCCAATGGTAATTTTGAGTAGAGCGCGAATCAAGCCATTAGGATTACCGGTGATTTCGGCGGCGAGGCGATCGCTATAATAAGGGCGCAAGCGTGAATAAAGTAATGCTGTCCCAGTCAACACACACCACAACCCATAGGTAAAACTAGAGACGATAGTAAACGGCCAATGCCATATCCCCTTAGCTGTCGTGTTTCCCCAAACTGAAACCTGCTGATAGATTTTATAAATTGGTAACGTCACCAGTAGCATTAAAGACATGAGGACAAAATCTTTGTAACTGATTTGTCCTAGTTGTGCTGCATAGATGGTAGCAATTTCATCATCTGCAAGTTGTTCTAACAGACCTTGACTGACTACAATACGGGCATTTCTGGGTAAATTGCCATAGGTGAAAGCTATAGGTGCAGCGGTGGGTAAGATTCGCAGTTGCGGCGATGGCCAGTGGCGTTGTTGACAATAACGGTGTAATACACGGGGAGTTTCTCGGCTATGGTTGTGTAAGATATCTTTAGATAACTCACGCTGACCGTAGAACTCGCCTAATAACCAATCCAATAACCAAGGCGAGATGGCGATCGCTATGAACAAAACCGTAAATAAGAGTGGAGTAGGATCGCGATAGAGCAATTGCACTGGCTCTAAATAAGGCAGTTTCACCAAAGTCAAGTTAATTGTACCGACTGCAAACTTGAGCAGTTCTCGTAGCACCCAAAACAGTGCCATAAATGTTCCTGCTGCTAACAGTCGCAAGGGAATTAAACCTGGTTTTTGTAGAGGCTGCCAGACCTTGGCGCGTTTTGCTTGCCGCCAATAAACGCCAAATTCTTTAGTTTTGGCGTAACCAGTATTGCTAATCAAGGGATTGCCAGTTAAATTCTGCCCGTTATATGAATTTTGAAAACCCACAGAGGGCAGAGCAGAGGCGTAATTAGGTCGGGGTTGAGCTGGTGTCTGTTGTGATACCTGATTAACTGGAGGGTCGTCTGGTTTTCTGCGCTTGGTTTTGCTTTTGGTCAGGTGTACAAGAGCCGTTTTTGCCCATTCTTGTACCTTGGGGTTTTGACTGTCAGTGAGAGTTTGACACAGGGCGATCGCCTTACGAACTTCGCCACTGCGTGCATAGGCCATCACTAAGCCTACCCTCGCTTGCAAACTAGCAGTCTCATTGCCCTGATGACTTGCTAAAGGTTCTAGTTGAGCAATTGCTGTTTGATAATTTCCTTGTTTGAGGGCAACTAAACCAGCCTCCAAAGACGATTTAGCGTGTGAAGGCATAGAAATTTTGACACTCCATCTGTGTGATTTGATCCACGGTTATAGCAAAGCGCGAATCATCAGATGCCGTGTACATCAATCCAGTGGGTTCTAGGAGGAGGCGGGAGGCAAATCAATTCAAAATTCAAAATTATGAATTGCTTACTCAACAATCACTCTTCAACTACCTTTTGACTAGAAAACACTGGGGCGATCGCGCTGAGTTTTAACTCTGGATGATCTCCCTGTAACTGTTGACAGTTCCATTCATTGCGGAACAGTAAAACTGGGCGACCCATGCTGTCTTTGACTGTGGTGGTGTTAAAGATACGTCCCACCTGATTCAAAGCTTCCCAGCCACCTTCTACCCAACGAGCAACGCTGTAGGGTAATAGTTCTAGCAGGGTCTCTACACCATACTCGTTTTGCAGGCGAAACTGCACCACTTCAAACTGTAACTGCCCCACAGCTGCCATGATGGGGTCGCGTTTAGCTTCATCAACGGAATACATGATTTGTACTGCACCCTCTTCCCGCAATTCGGAGATGCCTTTTTGGAATTGCTTAAATTTAGAGGGGTTGGGATTGCGAAGAGTCGCAAACAGTTCTGGTGAAAAATACGGAATTCCTTCATATTCCAGCTTCTGCCCCGTGTAAATTGTATCGCCGATCGCAAAAACACCTGGATTATTTAAACCGATTACATCACCTGGATAAGCTACATCAATCGATTCCCGTTCTTGGGCAAAGAGTTTTTGTGGTCTTGATAACCTGACAATTTTGCCAGTTCGGGCATGATTCACTGTCATATCTTTTTCAAACTTACCAGTGCAGACCCGGACAAAAGCGACGCGATCGCGATGTTTGGGATCCATATTGGCTTGCAGTTTGAAAACAAACCCGGAAAATTCTGGATAAGTAGGGGGTACTTCACCGACGCTGCTGATATGTACACCCGGTTTGAGGGCATAGTCGAGGAAGTATTTCAGGAATAACTCTACCCCAAAATTCGTCATGGCACTACCAAAGAAAACAGGAGTCATTTTGCCTTGATGTACCAAATCTAAATCTAGCTCTGGGCCTACCCCTTCTAATAGTTCTAGATCATTTTTGAGTTGGTAGTACAAATCCTGTTCCAGTAATTCCTCAATTCTCGGATCACCCAACTCTACAGTTGTATCGCGGGCTTCTTTACTACCGTGTGCGCTACGTTCAAACAGGTGAATTTGCTGCTGTTTTCTGTCAAACACACCTTTAAAGCGATCGCCCATGCCAATCGGCCAATTGACCGCATAAGTTTGCAAACCCAACTCTTGCTCAATTTCGTCTAATAATTCCAGAGGCTCTCTACCGGGACGATCTAATTTATTAACAAATGTAAAGATTGGTAAACCGCGTAGTTTACAAACCTCAAATAATTTGCGAGTTTGGGGTTCAAGACCCTTAGCCGCATCAATTAACATCACCGCATTATCAGCCGCCGCCAGAGTCCGATAAGTATCTTCACTAAAATCCTGGTGTCCAGGTGTGTCAAGTAAATTGATTTGACAATTTTGGTACTCAAACTGTAATACTGTAGATGTGATAGAAATACCCCGTTGTTGTTCCATCGCCATCCAGTCTGAAGTGGCTTTGCGTTGCGCCCGACGAGCCTTAACTGCACCAGCCTCGTGAATTGCCCCTCCGTAGAGTAGTAGCTTTTCTGTTAGCGTAGTTTTACCAGCATCCGGGTGAGAGATAATCGCAAAATTGCGACGAAGTTCAACTGCTTGACCCAGTTCTGTCTGAAGTTCAGTTGACATAAAACTGTATTTACTTCCTTGTTACGTAACTTAACTTAATGTTTTTCTACTTTAGCGAGTCTTTTCATCTTAAAACAACGATGCTCGTCATAAGTAATTTAAAATTCACAATACCCCACATTAAAATTGCACCTTCACAATTAAGATACAAGGCTCTACTATAGATGAAGTTTTCAGTAACAGCCTTGGCATTAATTCCACCAGAATATTTCAAGTGCAATTCCAGCAAGTGAGTAAGCTCACAGCCAACTCTTCGCTTACCTCTGCGCTGCTTGACGTTGAAATTTACACTTGATTACCGCTAGATCAACTTTTAATAAAAATTATCATAAAACTCTCCGAAAAATTGAGAGTTTAGAAGTAGATAATTGAAAGTTAATTCATATCTCAATGATTTGAATTGATGAGGGAGGCAAATTCTGATATTCGTCTATCTTCATGCTGGAAACAGACATCAACGAATTTTAGATGCTCAATCGAAAATCCCAAATCCGCCTTGTAAAGTTCTGAATAGAGGAAACCTCCACTCAGACTTTCTGCAAAATCTAAAATTCTTCTGACTCCTGCCTCTTGTAAAATACAAAATTGCCCCACAGCTTGAGCAGGAGTAGGGCAAAGGACAGTTAAGCACTGTCTGTAGTCTTGCTGACAATAGCGGAGTTTTGTCCGACTTTTGTGACGCTTTGTTTTGTGTCCATCATATTCGTATTTTTTCACAGAAATTTATGTTTCCCACACATCGCCCCCGCCGTCTGCGTACTCATCCCCAACTGCGCCGGATGGTACGAGAAACTGTAGTAACGACAAATGATTTAATCTACCCCTTGTTTGCTGTACCAGGTGAGGGCATTGCCAACGAGGTTAAATCCATGCCTGGAGTCTACCAACTTTCGGTAGACAAAATTGTCGAAGAAGCCAAAGAAGTTTATGACTTAGGCATTCCCGCCATTATTTTATTTGGAATTCCTGCTGATAAAGACACAGATGCAACTGGTGCTTGGCATGATTGCGGTATTGTACAGAAAGCAGCAACGGCAGTAAAATCAGCAGTGCCAGATTTAATTGTGATTGCTGATACTTGTTTGTGTGAATACACCAGTCATGGACACTGCGGTTATTTGCAAGTCGGCGATTTGACAGGACGGGTTCTTAACGACCCCACCTTAGAACTATTGAAAAAAACAGCTGTATCCCAGGCTAAAGCCGGTGCTGACATTATTGCGCCTTCGGGGATGATGGATGGCTTTGTTCAAGCAATTCGTGCTGGTTTAGATGAGGCAGGATTCCAAGACACACCCATTTTGTCTTATGCTGCTAAGTATGCTTCGGCTTACTATGGCCCATTTAGAGATGCAGCCGATTCAACACCACAATTTGGTGATAGAAGAACCTATCAAATGGATCCAGGTAACGCGCGTGAAGCAATTAAAGAAATTGAGCTAGACATTGCTGAAGGTGCGGATATGCTCATGGTCAAGCCCGCTTTAGCATACATGGATATTATCTGGCGTGTGAAGGAAGCAAGTAACTTACCTGTAGCTGCTTACAACGTTTCTGGCGAATATTCAATGGTGAAAGCCGCGGCTCTGAATGGTTGGATTGATGAAGAGCGCGTAGTTATGGAAACTTTAACTAGTTTCAAACGTGCTGGTGCAGACTTGATATTAACCTACCACGCTAAAGATGCGGCGAGATGGTTGCGATTATCTGTGTAATGTTTAGGCATCAGAAAATAATGTAGAGACGTAGCATTGCTACGTCTTTTAATTTCAAAAATCATGATAACGCTGCTAAGTAGAACAGAGTAAATAATTCAAGGTTTGTAGTGAGAACTTTAGTTCTCAAAAAAGGACTAAATTCTCACTACGAAATGAATCATAGTATTTTAAAATCACTTAACATAGGTTGTGTTTTTAAGTTGTTATGACTTGAAAAAGGGGTGTAGGGTAGGCAGTTGCGTGGGCAGTGAACCACTTGTGGTGGACGGGTTTCCTGGTATAAGCAAAGTGGTGAAACCGAAGGGGTTTCCCGACTTGAGCAAACTGCCGTGTGTAAGGGTACAGGGGTTTAAGGGAAAGACTTTTTCATGTTTTCTTATGTACGCAGTTTATGACGGCTATTTAGCAAAGTATTGATTAATATCAAAAATGACTAATTTTTATAAAAACTTATATTCATGCACATAATTTATAGTTAATTCTCTGTCATTTAAATAACTAACACTTTAGAAACTTGTTGTTTTATTTTCGTAAATCCTATGAATGTGCAACTTCGTCAAGTTACGTTTGAAGATAAATTTAGTGGAATTCTTGGTTTAGTAATTGGACTGATGTTTATTGGGGCGGGTTTTTGGTCAAACAAACAAATGGCTGATGAGCGTGCAACACTAACAGAAACACAAGGTAGGGTAGTGGATACTGTGTATCGTCGTGAGCGCGATCGCAATGATAAACAAAAAGACACCTACGCGCCAGTAATCGAGTTTCTCGTTAAGGGTGATCCTGTACGCTTTACGGGTGACTATAATTCTTCCCGCGCCAGTGAAGGCAAAATAGTAGGTGTGCGTTATGACCCTAAGCATCCAGCAACTACAGCGCGGGAGGTCGAACCATTGGAATCATTTGTATCTTGGCTGGTAATTGGTATGGGTGGACTAAGTTTAGTTTCTGGTCTGCGTCAGTTGTCACCTATACACTTGTCTTTGGGTGAGCCACCTGACCATAGTTGAAATGTTGGGGCAATAACTATTTAGTTCAACACTTTAAACCATTCCGAGATTTAAGTATTACGAATTTATTTGATGGTGGGATGTGATTGATTAAATTCAAAATGATACTTCTCAGATTTGGTTCTAGTTAATCTTATGAATTTTTTATATTTAAAACCAAAGATATTTGTATCAAATTCTACATAGCAAGTTATTCGTGCTGATGTAACCTACGCACTAGTCTATCCATGAATAATAAAATTGTTTAAGCGCGAGTTTTCGCTTTGGTGCGGCTCGACCCAGCTATTTTTCCTTTATTCTTGCGGTCATAAGCAATTTAGTATGAGATGTTACAGAAATTAGTGGCTGATTTTGTAAAAGAGTGCAGCGATCGCCTATAAAATAAATATAAATAATAAATTCTTGTTTTGATTGTAGTAATTGACAACAAATGTCAATTGATTTAACAAAAAACTTTAATTTCTGTAAGGGGAGCATGAGATATGGATATGCAAGTCCTGAGAGAGCGTGCTGGTGTCAGTCGCGCCGAAGTTGCCTTCAGGCTTGCAATCAGTGAGACCAGCGTCCGCAACTGGGAAGCTGGTCGGACTGAGCCAACAATGACCCCAAAAAAATATTTGGAAGCCTTGCGGATATTTAAATGTACCCCTGAAGAGTTGGCGATCGCTAGCGAAAAGTCAATTAATCAACGACACAAGCGCAAACCAGGCAGGCCAAAACGCTTTCCAGAAAATCAGGTAACACAGGTAACTGATTCGCCGGTTTGCAACTGATAGCCTGCTAAGTCAAAGTCCAAAATTTTAGATAGCTTTTAGAGAGCTTTGGTTTCACTTGCAAGTAGTTAACTGCTAGATAATTACTACTTAACCAATTTCAGACGTAAATCTGCCACAAGCTAAGAGATAATTTCAAGGGAATTTGTCTTAGCGTTCCCGGACAAAGCTACGATTTTGCAGTTTGATTTTGAGCTTTTCTAACTCATCCCTAACTAGTGCGATCGCTCACGGTATTAGTCGCGGTAGCGCGATAAGATTCTAAAACGATAGTTGTAAAAAAGGTCTAAATGGCAGAAACACTATTCTTCAACGCTTTGCGGGAAGCCATTGATGAAGAAATGGCGCGTGATTCCAGTGTATTCGTTCTTGGTGAAGACGTAGGACACTATGGTGGTTCTTATAAAGTCACCAAAGATCTATACCAAAAGTATGGTGAATTAAGAGTTTTAGATACTCCCATCGCCGAAAACAGCTTCACTGGTATAGCAGTAGGCGCAGCCATGACTGGATTGCGACCCATTATTGAAGGCATGAACATGGGCTTTCTACTCCTCGCCTTTAACCAAATCTCCAACAACGCCGGGATGTTGCGTTACACTTCCGGCGGTAACTTTAAAATTCCAATGGTGATTCGCGGCCCTGGCGGTGTAGGAAGACAACTAGGTGCAGAACACTCCCAGCGTCTAGAAGCATACTTCCAAGCCGTTCCAGGATTGAAGATTGTCGCCTGTTCTACTCCCTACAACGCTAAAGGATTACTGAAATCAGCAATCCGTGACGACAATCCAGTCTTGTTCTTTGAACACGTTTTACTTTACAACTTAAAAGAAAATCTGCCAGAGGAAGAATATCTCCTGCCTTTAGATAAGGCAGAGGTTGTTCGTCGCGGTAAAGATGTCACAATTCTGACCTATTCCCGGATGCGTCATCATGTCGTGCAAGCTGTCAAAGCTTTAGAAAAACAAGGTTATGACCCAGAAGTAATCGATTTAATATCACTCAAGCCCTTAGATTTTGAGACTATCGGTGCATCCGTGCGGAAAACCCACCGCGTCATTGTCGTAGAAGAATGTATGCGAACCGGCGGTATTGGCGCGGAATTAGTCGCATCCATTAACGATCGCCTATTTGATGAATTGGATGCCCCAGTATTAAGATTATCCTCCCAAGACATCCCCACACCTTACAACGGTACTCTGGAGCGTCTAACCATTGTGCAGCCAGAGCAAATTGTAGAAGCAGTACAGAAAATGGTTGCCATGCGAGTCTAGGAATTGGGGGTGTAGGGGTGTAGGGGTGTAGGGGTAGAAGGTTATAGGGGCGCAGAGGCAATTTTACACCCATGCCTAATACTCTATTCCCAATACTCAATGCCCCATACCCTATTCCCACCTACTCATAACTGATGCAAAGAGCGTTATTATAGCGTTTGTCAGTTGCGAGTTACGGTATGCAGAGACAGCGATCGCTTTTAGCGTTAATATTAGTTTTAGTCATAGCCGCCTTGGTGTTCAGTTTCAAATATCCTGCACCTTTGGGGCTAGACTTACGAGGTGGATCACAGCTTACGATTCAAGTGAAACCTACAGCCCAAATTCCCCAAATCACTGACCGGGAATTAGAGGGTGTGAAAAAAGTTGTTGAAGGACGGATTAATAGTCTTGGTGTTTCTGAACCCATTATTCAAACAGTGGGTGTAGATAAAATCCTTGTCCAACTACCAGGGGTCAATGACCCAGAACAAGCAGAGCGAGTTCTGGGAGGTACAGCACAGCTAGAATTCCGCCTGCAAAAACCCAATACAGAAACTCCATTATTGGCATTTCAATCGTCACGCTTTGAATTAAAAGCCAAGCAAGAAGAATTAAAAAAAAGCCAAGACCAAGCTGCAATTAATAAAAATTTAGAAGATTTAAAGAACAACAATCAAGCGATCGCTGAATTATTTGAAAGCACCAAACCACCGCTTGATGGACAATATCTCACAGATGCCTACGGCGAACCCACCCAACAGGGTAACAATTGGAACGTTGCTATTCGCTTTAACCAAAAAGGTGGTGAACTATTTGCAGAACTCACCAAAAATCTAGCAGGTACAGGGCGCAGCATCGGTATTTTTCTAGATAATGAACTGATTAGCGCGCCTGTTGTCGGAGTAGAATTTGCCAATACTGGGATTACCGGCGGTTCGGCGGTAATTACAGGTAGATTCACCGCTCAACAAGCCAACGACTTAGGTGTACAACTGCGTGGTGGTGCTTTGCCCGTACCAGTAGAAATTGCAGAAATCCGCACAGTTGGGGCAACCTTGGGACAAGACAGCATCAAAAGCAGTATCTACGCCGGGATTGGCGGTTTGATTTTAGTATTAATCTTTATGGTGGTGTACTATAGACTACCAGGATTAATTGCAGATGTGGCTTTAATTATCTACGCTATCTTGACTTGGGCTAGCTTTTGTCTACTGAATGTCACCCTTACCCTACCAGGAATTGCTGGTTTTATTCTCAGTATTGGTATGGCGGTAGACGCGAACGTGCTAATTTTTGAACGCACACGGGAAGAATTAATGGCCGGTAAATCGCTGTATCGTTCCGTCGAATCTGGCTTTTATCGGGCTTTTTCCAGCATCTTAGATGGCAACGTCACCACAGTTATTGCTTGTGCTGCACTATTTTACCTAGGGGCTGGTTTAGTTAAAGGTTTTGCTTTAACTTTGGGTTTAGGTGTAGCCGTCAGTATGTTTAGTGCTATTACTTGCAGTCGCAGCTTAATGTTTGTGGCAATTTCTATTCCTGCACTGCGGAAACCAGAACTTTTCTGTCCTAACCTGCCAGGATCAGGGTCATCAAATCAGGCAGAGGTGGCTAAATGAAACTCAGTATTAACAAATCGCGATCGCTTTGGTGGACTATTTCTTGCGCCATCACCTTGGCTGGTATCATCTCAATGGTGATTTCTTGGCAAAACCCCGAAATTCGCGCCCCCTTACGTCCCAGCTTAGATTTTGTCGGCGGTACAAGACTACAATTTGAACGAGATTGTAGCAAACCAGGAAACTGCGATCGGCCTATAGATATCAACGTTGTACGGGAAGTTGCCAAAGACCAAGGACTGGGCGATAGCAGTATTCAGATAGTTGCTGACAAAGAAACACGCCAAGAAAACGGCATCTTAATTCGTACCAAAAATTTAGACCGTGACCAGCGTACTAAATTACAATCCGCCTTAAGTGAAAAAGTTGGCACATTTGACGAACAAAAAAATCAAATTGACACTGTAGGGCCTACCTTGGGGCGAGAGTTGTTTACTTCTGGTGTCATCGCTCTGATTGTTTCTTTTGCAGGCATTGTCATTTATCTAACATTTCGGTTTCAATTAGATTACGCCGTATTTGCGATCGTGGCGCTGTTCCACGATGTACTGATCACAACAGGAATTTTCTCAATTTTTGGTCTAGTTTTCGGCACAGAAGTAGATAGCTTATTTATTGTGTCGCTATTGACAATTACTGGTTTTTCTGTAAATGACACAGTAGTAATTTACGATCGCATTCGAGAAACCTTAAAAATTAACCCTAACCAACCAATTACTGAGATTGTCGATGATGCGGTGAATCAAACTTTAGGCAGATCAATTAATACCACTTTAACTACCATGCTGCCATTGTTCGCCATCTTTTTCTTTGGTGGCGAAACTCTGAAAAACTTTGCTCTAGCTCTCATTATCGGCTTTGCCGCCGGGGCTTATTCCAGTATTTTCATCGCCAGCACCCTCCTGACTTTATGGCGAGAACGCACAGGTAAATCTACAGTAGTAGAAACTGCCGGAGTTACTGATACATCTTTGGAGTAGTCGTTGGTCATTCATCATTAGTTACTCTCTTGTCTCTCTTTCAATTCCCGACAACTCTCTAATTTTGAAGCCGTTGGCTTTCCTTCACTTTTAGAGACGCTTCCACAAAAGGAAGCGTAAACCTAATCGTAGAGTATTCTGAATTTTGAATTTATTTGTTCCCAATTCCCAATAATTGCCTATGATTCAACCAGAAGAACCAGAAATTTCTGACAATGAACAATCTTTAGCTCAACAAGTCCAAAAGCTACACCAACTAACTGTTTATGGCAGATGGCTATTTGTTGGCTGTTTATGGCTGGCAATTGCCCCTATATGCTTGTGGAATCTCCGCTCAGAAATTAGCTTGTGGCAACAATACTTTACTTGGGTAGCACTACGGTACGGGCTTCTCTATCACCCCCTATCTGCTATAGGGTTAGCTTTTTGCGTTGGGATGACTACTTCTGTTTTAGTTTGGCAAAGTCGGAATATCTTACTGGGATTACCACAACAAGAGCAGCAACGTTTAGAAAAACAAGTATTTCAGATCCGCCAACAAGGCCCTACTCATCCCTTATGGAAGTGGGTGTGTCATTAGTCAACAGTAATTAGCTGCTCCTCTTTTTTTCAATGCCCCACGCCTTATTTTCCTAATTTAGTTGCATATGAATGCCACAACTCGTTGATATCTTGCACAATTATGATTAAAAGACAGTAAAAATACTGCCACATCGGAGTGCCTACATGATGAACCACCCTCAGATTCAGTTTCGCGAACATCGCCATACTGAAATAGACCTTTACCAGCTCCAAGAGTTATTTAATCTTGCAGCTTTCTGGGCGAAAGGACGTAGTGTTGAGGATTTGAGTATAGCTATTGCCAATAGCAATCCAGTAATTTCTATTTGGGATGGAGAAAAACTGATTGGTTTTGCTAGAGCGACTTCTGATGGCATCTATCGAGCGACGATTTGGGATGTGGTCATTCACCCAAAATACCAAGGTACTGGATTAGGTAGCAAATTAGTTGAAACTGTTTTGAGTCACCCTCAAATGCAGGTTGAGCGTGTTTATTTGATGACTACTCATCAACAAAAGTTCTATGAAAAGATTGGTTTCCAGACTAACAGCACTACAACTATGGTCTTGCATAACCACACCAATATTAGCAATATGACTACTGTGGAAGTTCAACTTCAAGAATCTCTAGGGGCATAGATATCTGTAGTCTTGTCAACTGCTCTGCATTCTCAGCAATGGGAGATGCTAAGATTTCCAACTGACCCCCCATTGTTGCTAACAGCTTTTGATTGAGTAATAGCTTCATACCAGGAGAAAGAGCAGTTTTTTCTAACTTCACATCATCCGCTTCAGATTTCAGTAAATCTATAGACTCGTAGCTAACTAAGGCATGATGAGGGAAATCTAGCCATATTTGCACAAAACCACTCTTCACACCACTAGAAATACAAATACTACCTTCTGCCATTTGAGAAATAGCATTATCTACTAAGTTTAGTAATATTTGCCTCAACCACCTTTGGTCTGCTAAAACGCAAATCTCTGGGTCTGGAGGTAAAATTTGCAGCTTTAAATTGCGATCTACTGCCAGCATATAAGTTAAGTTATAAACTTCTTGTAAAATCTCAGCTACAGGTCGGGGCTGAATATCTAATTTGTTAGTACCGTGTTCTGTCCTGACAACATTGAGAATTTCATCCATCAGATGTAACAGCTTTAAAGCCCGTTCATGAGCCTGGGCGATAAATTCGCGCTCTTCTGCTGCATCTTCGCATAAATCCGACAAGATCAACTGATGTAACCCGATGAGACCATTGAGAGGTGATCGCAATTCATGGGTAGTCCGTGCTAAGAATCCCCCTTTGAACTGGCTCATTTCCTTGGCCATTTCATAGGCTAGTTGTGTGTTCTTGATAGTCGCTTGGACTGACAATTCCGGCTGTTGATCTTTTGGTGTTATTGGTAATTCTCTAGATATCGGCTTGACAGACCGTTTTGTGAGTAACCAGCCACAACCTAACCCTATGATTAACCCTACTCCCAGATATAACCAGTTACTCCAATTCATAATTTGGCAGAGATTAACTTTTGATTTTTATTTAATTGATCACAAAAAGGAAACTTCTGTTTCCCACTTCAACTGATTTAAACGCTAAACGTCTAAGTTTATCGCACCCTGACGTAAAATTCGCCAACTGCTTCCTGTCCATTTAGCAACAGTAGATGGCTGACTCAGTATAGTATTTTCACTGAAAAATTCTGTACCTGTAAATTCTAAAGTCAGTACGTCAGGAAATTGACTGTCAATTTCTGCCATAGTTTGTAAAGCAGGTTGACCTGATAAGTTAGCACTAGTAGTAGCTAGAGGGCCTGTTTGTAACAAAATTGCTTGAGCGATCGCGCTTTGCGGAACTCGAATCCCAATGGTTGTGGGATCATGGGGATTCATCGCTTGGGGAATGCGATCGCTAGCAGGTAACACCAATGTCAATGCTCCCGGCCAGTACTGATTTACCACTTGCTGCCAAATTTGATACTCTTCTGAGCTACCTTGAACATAAGGCCATAAATCTTCTGCACTAGCCCCCATCAAAATTAAAGGCTTTTCTTGACTGCGCTGTTTAGTGGTAAAAATTAATCCCGCTTTTTCTGGTAAAGCTGCGAGTGCGGGAACAGTGTCAGTAGGAAAACTAACTACAACGCCAGCATGAACACCAGCTATTAATTTTTCTAAAGAAACTTTGGTCATAAATTATGAGTTATGAGTTTTATGAACTATCATTCACTACTCATAACTCATAACCCAGCATTCTTGTACAGATGCGTAGACACTCGTAAGAGCGGCGGATAATCACGCCTCTACTTAGCACTCACATTAGCTAAAGCAAAGCGTTCAATGCCCTCTAAATCCTTGTGAATTTGGATGTTGTTATAACTACCTTGCTCTTCTAGAAGCGTTTTTACCGCTTCCGCCTGTCCCGCCATCATTTCGATTAGCCATAGGCCACCAGGTCGTAAATAACACGGTGAGACTTCTATCAATTGGCGAATGTCATCTAAGCCATCAGCACCACCATCTAAAGCTAAATGTGGTTCATGGTTTACTACTTCTGGTTGCAGTGTCGGTACAATATTACTGGGGATATAGGGTGGATTGGAAACCATACCGCTGACTTGACCTTTGAGGGCTGTTAACGGTTGCCACCATGACCCATGATAAAACTGTATTCGTTCAGCTAGACCCAAACTTTCGGCGTTTTCTTGGGCGATCGCCAAAGCTTCTTGACTAAAATCTACGGCGTGAATTGTTGCTTCTGGAAAAGCATTCGCCAGCCCTAGAGCGATCGCCCCACTACCAGTCCCCAAATCTACCCAATGTCCTCGTTGTAGTTGTGGCGCGACTGCACTGTCAGCAGCCGCTACCATAGCTAGATCAATCAAGCATTCAGTTTCTGGCCTGGGAATTAAGACTGCGCTCGACACTTTCAATCTAAAATTTCGCCAAGGTGTGCTGCCAGCAATGTATTGTACTGGCAAACCATCATCTAAGCGTCTTTGCCACAGTCGGTCTAACTCTTCTAAAGACAAAGCCATGAAAATCTCAACTTGGTCTTTAAAAGACTCTAAACGCAGTGTCAAGCGGTCTAATCCTGCTACCTCTTGCAGTAGCCAATCTACTTCCGCTACTGAAATCTGATCAGCGATCGCTGCTTTGATTGCTTTATTGCGCCATTGCCAAAGTTGTAAACCAGAAACTACATTTAGCTGTTGATTAACCATGCCTAACGTTGATTGGGCTTCGGTGTCTGCCGTGAATTATTGTTATTACTATTGGCAGGCGTTTTATTATCTCTTGGTAAAGTCCTGATATAATCCCTCGATTCAGGGGATGGAATTAAAACAACTTGGTTCAACCAAGAATCATTTTTCTTCTGCAAAGTATCGATCATTCCGTCTACATCAATGACCTGAATATCAGCTTTAGGAAACTTGGGCTTCACTTGATTTAACAAACCGAGTGCATCTTGCTTACTGAAAAAGATGGGTACAACCTGTTCTTTTGCCGAGCCTAGTTGAATGGGGACATAACCCTGCTGTGGAGAAAATCTCACAGCAAACAACGGTACACTATTAAACTTATCTACCTGCTGACCACTTTGACGCAGTAAATCCACTGCTCCCTTAAGTTCCTGATCTACAGGTTTAAAAGCAAACAACAGACGATTAGGATCTTTTTTACTTTGTTGTAATTGCTGATAAATCACACCCAGAGGTACTGCTGTTACCTGTAGGCTTTTGACCATTTCTTCTGTTTTGGGATCTTTACCTTTGGCATTCCGCAGCTCTGTAATAAAAGCTTGAGCATCTTGGCGGCTTAGATAAACACCCGTCACTGAACCTCCAGGTTTTTGACCATTCTGTGCAGCTGGTAAGGAACGACTCAAGGGCAAACCTTTATCGTTAGTTACTAAATATACAGGTACAGCATCTAGTTTTTCTTTGATTTGTTGTTCTGACAATGCCCATACCGGAATATTCCCTATAAATACTGTTCCCAGCAGGGTACTTCCCACTAGACCTAATGTTGCTCCCCAACGAACCAATGCTTTCATGAGTACTCCTTCCATCAAGACTTTAATTCAGTTTAGACAAATCGTTTGATTTGCACAGCACCAATTTGGTACTAACTTTTTTCAGTTATATAGCAATCTATGTGAGATGGGAAAAATTCATTTTTACTGCAAATGCTCACAATCTAATCTCAAAACACCAGATTTTCCAACCTTGATCAATGGCAATGCTGATTTTGTCACCCTTTGACTTTACTAGATTAAACTAATTGTGAGTTTAGTTTGACCATTGACTACCAATTAATGTAGATGCTCGTGATGTAGCTCATTGTGAATGTAGACAACGCCATTGTATGGTCTTTACTCGCACTTCCATGACGTTACTTCATCATTAATCGTTCCATCTATGCTGGGCAATATTACACTTGGGTTTGAGACATAAATCTTATGTAATAGGTATTATTTTATTGTTAAAAAAAATTCATGATTCTATCAGAATAGGCTATGGTTCTGAAGATTTTCATAGTAATTTTAAGCATAAATACATATTAATTTAGTAGTTTTTATTAGATTAAATGTAAGCGTTACGTCACATTCGCATGCCAAATTATAATTTTCTGGTTTTACCTATGAGAAAACCCCAGTCTGGTCATAGACATGGGGTTATTGCTCATTTCTGACTAATCGGGATGACAGGATTTGAACCTGCGGCATCCTGCTCCCAAAGCAGGCGCGCTACCAAGCTGCGCTACATCCCGATAAAGGATTGATAATTAATCACTATTCTTTACACCATACCACAATATTTCACTTTTTCATAGTCCTCTACAGTGATCTTCTTTGAGTGCGCCCTGCATTCAATCAACAGAGATGTTCAACGGATAATCCACAACGTTTTCCGGTTTCGACTCCGCTCGGCTTTAAAATCAAACGAAGTCGAAATGCTAGAAATCGCGCCTGATCAAAAAATTAATGAGGATACCAAAACATACCTTTGATACCTTCTGGATCTGGCATAAAACCCATAGTACGGTAGAAATCTACGACATGAGGATCAGCGAACAGTGTCACATTGCTGATCTCTTCACTTCTGAGTTTTTTGAGGACGTATTTCATCAATGCCTTACCCAGTCCTTTATGTTGAAAGTCTGGATGAACTACCACATCCCAAATAGTGGCGTTAAAGGCATGATCTGAAGTAGCACGGGCAAAACCAATCAGTCGTCTTTGATTACCTCGCACTTGCCACATTGAGGCTACGAGAAAACTATGCTCAATAGCCTTTTTGACTTTCCTTAGGGGACGACGCGACCAACCGACAGCATCACACAGTTCTTCTAGTTCATACAGATCAATATCTCGCTCCGTGCTGAAAACAATACGTTCTCCACCCCGCGTGGCTGCGGAGGCATCGCTATTGGAGCAAGAGTTGCCTGTAGCGTCTACTGTATGCTCTTCAAAAGAGGTTGTTTTACTTGTTGTCGCAGATTCAGAATTACTAAACCAAGTTTTCCAAAAACCCATGCCGACGTGGTTCGGGTAGTATAACTGAATTGGCTTCCACTTTTAAAAGTGTTGATTCACGGTTTACGCGACCCGTACTATTTCTGACCCTTCGTCTCGGATTTGTTAGAGATTGTTAGGGTTTTCCATAGGAGCAGGTAGTTATTGCGTGTTTCACACCAATCATCTTCAACTTTAGCACTTTGTTGTAAAGGCTAGGAGAATTTCCTCATAAGGCAAAAATACTAGGATTGATTTGTATATAAATAAATGAATTAGGTATTAACCACTGAAGGTGAGTCAAGGGCAAGATGGGGAAGACTAGGAAGAAGGAGTAAAAAGGTGAACCACAGCGTTGGGCGGGCAATGCCCGACTTGTAACAAGTGGTGTTAGCGAAGCGTTAGTGGCTCTCCTAGAGTCACCCGTTGGCGCAGCCTCTCGTAGAGAAGGGTAAAAGGTAAAAGTTCAAAGGCAAAGAAAAAATCTTGTGATTTTTGAGCTTATTACATCTAACCATCATTTTCTATTCCCTATTCCATATTCCCAGGCGATGTAAGCAAGCGAGTTTTAACCCCAAAGATGGCTTCTGGTTTAAAATCTTCAACACTGGAACTCTTAAAACGCTTTAACCGAGCGTTTCCCCAATTTTATGAGCAATTTGTCAGCAGTGAAATTCAACTCCAAAACCTACGGTTAGCCTATCGGCTTTATAAAACTAAACGGGCTGTAATCGAGTTGAAACCAGAAGGTAGTAAAAGTGCTTTACACTTTGCTTACCGCAATCAGTCTTTTCTCCTGAGTGATATTTTTGGTGTGCTAGCAGCTTATGGACTGACAATTCATAGTCTGAGTCTGTATGGACAGATTAGACCACCCATGCTTGTGTTTATCAAACTTTTGGTATCTCGTGGTAGCAAAGCTTTAACAGAGAAAACCGCAGACAATGTCTGTCGTGCTATTCGTGAAGCATTGGGTGGAAGATTCGAGGTGGAAGAGATGCTGGCAGTAGAGTTTAACTTGGATGTTGGTTTAGAACAGGTGCAGACTGAGTTCTATGTCGATCCAGTATTTCATCTCCCAGCTTTAGTCATTGAGGCGGATAATCAACCAGGGTTATTTTACAAAGTCATGTATGCCATTTGGCAGGAAGACCTTTTAGTTGTCAATGCCAATTTATTAGTTTGGCGGGGACGTACACGCCTAATTCTCTACTTATTAGGGCCAAATGAAAGCCTCATTCCTGAGTATTTAGGGCATAAAATTGCTGAAGGAGTACGTCAAAGATTGCTAGGTAAGTAGCTATAAGAAGTTCACAGGTCAATGCTTCCTATCTCTTTCGTTCTTTGAATTTTGTAGCTTGCTTGTCATAGAAGATTTTGAATTTTCGATAGTTTGTCCCCCTCTATATCTAGTCGCACCCACTCTTAAAGGTACGATATAAATATGGCAACTATTGAAATCTTGGGTTTTCCACACGCATACGAGCTAACAGCTCCCACGTCCTGTCCCCATGCTTTGGTGTTCATTCACGGTTGGTTAAACAGTCGTGGATACTGGCAACCTGTGATTTCTCGATTGTCAGTTGACTTCCAGTGCTTGTCTTATGATTTACGGGGTTTTGGCGAATCGCAGTATCATCTAGATACTGATTTTATGAAGGAAGAAAGTTCTGCCAGTTCATCTTCTAACTCTATTCGCAATCTGGATTCTGCTTTTGAGTCTCTCCATACACCAGCTGCCTATGCTCAGGATTTAGTAACCCTTTTGCAACAGTTAAATATTACCAGTGCTTGGCTAATTGGCCACTCTTTGGGAGGTACGATCGCACTCTGGGCAGCAGCCCAAATGCCTGAAGTTATTAAGGGTGTGATCTGTATCAATGCCGGCGGTGGTATCTATCTTAAAGAAGCTTTTGAGCAATTTCGTTCCGCAGGGCAGAAATTCTTACAAGTCCGTCCTCGCTGGTTGTCTCAATTACCTTTAATTGATTTTCTGTTTACCAGAAATAATGTATCTCGGCCATTAGATCGCTATTGGGCGCGCCAGCGCGTCATTGATTTTGTTGTGGCTGATCCAGAGGCAGCACTGGGATCGTTGTTAGAGTCCACAACTGAAGAAGAAGTGAATCGTCTACCCAAGTTGGTATCACAGTTGAAACAACCAGTTTATTTTCTAGCTGGTGCTGACGATAAAGTCATGGAACCTAAATATGTGCGTCATTTGGCCAGTTTCCATAGACTTTTTCAATACTGTGGCGATAATGTGATTGAAATTCCTGATTGTGGACATCTGGCAATGTTGGAACAGCCAGATGCCGTTGCTGACCATATTCGGGGAATACTGACAAAGCAGGGGTCAATAGTGAGATAGTGGGTTCCTGTCACATTGCGTCGGCAAGCAACTATCGTTAGCGTAGCGGTAGCGACGTTAGGAGCGTCACCCATAAGGGTCAATAGTCAATAGTGAATGGGAATTGGGGAGGCAGCGTTGGGGAGACACTGCGTTGGGCGGCAATGCCCGACTTGTAGCAAGTGTCGTCATTGGGCAATTCAATTTCAGATTTTGTGAAAATTTCTGTAGGCGGATTTCCCGCCCTAGGAAAATTTTCCAGACGGATTGGAAATTTTGGATTTAGTTTCAATCTAAAAGCTAAAATTCCCAGTCTCTCTGCTTCCCCTGCTTTCTTCCTACACCCCGCCCTTATACTCTTTCAAGTCATGGTTGATATAGCTTCATGACTTGAGTCAACGGCAGTCTAGACTCTACACCCAGTGCCAAGGGTGAAATATGACCACGGGATAAATGGTCAGCGGCAGCGCAGGCGATCATGGCGGCATTATCAGTACAAAATTTTAAAGGCGGGAAAAGAACGCGGATATTATGTTCAGCAGTCGCCGCTTGTAAGTTTTTTCTTAAGCCACTGTTTGCTGCTACTCCACCACCTACAGCAATGGTATCTAGACCATAATCAATTGCACAGGCAATCGCTCTTTTGGTTAATGCTCTAGCCACCGTTTCTTGAAAGCTGGCGGCTACGTCAGCTACTGGTACTGTTTGAGCATCTTTTTCTAACTGCTGTACTAATCGCAAAACTGCCGTTTTTAACCCGCTAAAACTGCCATCATAGCGATGAAAACCTCCACTTGGTAGTGATACTCTGCCTTCTGGGAGAGCAAATGCTTGGGGATTTCCGGTTTGTGCGAGTTGGTCAATGACTGGCCCCCCTGGATAACCCAGTTTTAATAATCTAGCCACTTTATCAAAGGCCTCTCCGGCAGCATCATCACGGGTTTCACCTAAAGTTTCGTAAACTCCACATTCCTTAACATATATCAAGCTTGTGTGTCCGCCGGAAACCAGTAAGCTAAGAAAAGGGGGATCTAAAGTTGGCTCACTCAAATAAGTCGCGTAGATGTGACCTTCGAGGTGATGAACTCCTAAAAATGGCTTGTTGTACAAGATTGCTAAAGTTTTCGCAGCAGTTAACCCTACTAACAATGCTCCCACTAACCCAGGGGCGCAAGTGGCGGCTATCCCATCAATTTGTCCCCAATCTAATTGGGCTTGTTCTAAAGCTTGAGCGATCGCCAAATTTATGATTTCCAAATGCTGGCGAGATGCGACTTCCGGCACGACTCCACCATACTGCCGATGTACTGGGATTTGAGACGTAATAATACTGCTGCAAACTTGACGATTTTTAACAATTGCCACGGCAGTTTCATCACAGCTAGTTTCTATTGCTAAAACAGTTACCATTCCAGGTGTTTACCACAATTGAGACTTGTTTGAGAAGCTTTAACTTTTATTTACTTCAACTTTACTCGATTCCCGCCCAAGAGTATGATGACTTGCTAGTTAAGCAAATAAAGACTGTACAAGCCGCTTCGTTTTGTACATAAAACTTTTTCTTTTGCAATAAAAGGAAACAAATCCATGAGAAGATTGTTTGCTTTGATTTTAGTGATTTGTCTTTCATTCAGTTTTGCCCCCCCAGCCCAGGCTTTGGGAGCAAACCTGACCCCCTGTAAAGACAATCCTGCATTTCAAGCACTAGCGAAAAACGCCCGTAATACTACAGCCGATCCAGAATCTGGTAAAAAACGTTTTGAACGTTATTCTCAGGCACTCTGTGGGCCAGAAGGCTATCCTCACCTAATCGTGGATGGTCGCCTCGATCGTGCTGGCGACTTCCTGATTCCTAGCATCCTGTTCTTGTATATTGCTGGTTGGATTGGCTGGGTAGGTCGTGCTTACTTACAAGCCATCAAGAAAGACGCTGACACCGAGCAGAAAGAAATCCAAATCGATTTGGGTTTAGCATTTTCTATCATTGCGACAGGTTTTGCTTGGCCAGCCGCCGCATTGAAAGAATTCTTAGCTGGCGAGTTAACCGCGAAAGACTCAGAAATCACTGTTTCTCCTCGCTAATCCAAGTTAGTTCACTCACTTGTTTTGGAGATTAAATCATGGCCGACAAAGGTGATCAAAGCTATTTGATTAAATTCATTTCCACTGCACCGGTTGCAGCTACTATCTGGCTGACAATTACAGCGGGTATTTTGATTGAGTTTAATCGTTTTTTCCCTGACTTACTTTTCCACCCCTTACCATAAATTCAGAAGTCAGGAGTTCAGAAGTAAGGCAAAAGTAAAAAGTAAAAAGATTCTTGTCTTTTTACTTTTACCCTTCTCTACGAGAGGCTGCGCCAACGGTTGACGCTTCTAGCGTCGCTGACACCACTTGCTACAAGTTGGGCATTTTCCGCCCAACGCAGTGGCTCGCCTTTTTACTCGTTTCCCCTTACTACCTTGATACTCCCTCGATTTTTCTTGATGAAAATGCGACCCTTCTAAATTTAGAGGCAAACATACAGTATGCAAGCAGTAGACGCATCCAAAAATTCTCCCAGTGATCCTAGAAATCGGGAAGTTGTTTTCCCCGCAGGTGATCCCCAAATCGGTAATCTAGAAACCCCAGTCAACTCCTCTCCCGCAGTCAAGTGGTTCATCAATAACTTACCTGCTTATCGTCCAGGTCTGACCCCTTTTAGACGTGGCTTAGAAGTTGGTATGGCACATGGTTACTTGTTGTTTGGCCCCTTCGCTAAACTAGGCCCACTGCGTAATGCTGATAATGCTAACTTGGCGGGATTGCTGGCTTCCATAGGCTTGGTTGTTATTCTCACAGCCTGTCTATCTTTGTATTCCAACAGCAATCCACCCAAAGCTTTGGCTAGCGTGACTGTACCCAATCCCCCAGATGCTTTTAATTCCAAAGAAGGCTGGAATAACTTTGCCAGTGCTTTCTTAATTGGTGGTATTGGTGGCGCAGTAGTAGCTTATTTCTTGACCAGTAACTTGGCTATCATCCAAGGTCTAATAGGCTAATTTTAAATTTTTGGTAATTGGGCATTGGTGATTGTCAGTGATTTTTGACTATTACCGATGCCCAATTGCCAATAAGTCATTTGGGACAAAAAAGCTTTATTTGCCAAACACAGCCGCTTCAACGGCACTGAGAGCAGTCTCAAAATCATCATTGACGATTTGGATATCAAATTCATTAGCCGCTTGAATTTCCTCATGGGCGCGTTGTAGACGACGGGCGATCGCCTCTTCAGAATCCTGCCCCCGTCCACGAATGCGTTTCTCTAGTTCTGCAAAGGAAGGCGGCAGAATAAAAATACTTAAAGCTTCCGGGAAGGAAGTCCGAATCTGTCTTGCTCCCTTGAGTTCAATCTCTAAAACTACTAACTGGCCGGACTGTACTTGATGCAGCACAGCTTCGCGGGGAGTGCCATAGTAGTTACCAGCAAATTCTGCTGATTCTAGGAATTCGCCTTGAGCCTCTAACTGCTCAAACTTGCTGCGGCTAATAAAATAATAATTTTTGCCATCAATTTCCCCTGGACGGGGGGCGCGAGTCGTCGCGGAGACAGAATAATACAGTTCCGGATGACGCTGTAAGAGCGATCGCATTAGCGTACCTTTCCCGACCCCACTCGGCCCGGTTAACACAATTAACTTGCCTGACACAGCACTGTCTTTGGTAGTAGCACAACTCTGGATGGGTAAAACTTGCATCATCCGTTTAACCTGTGAATTAATCAAGAGACATCATTCGTTAGTAGATTAGTAATTTAATCTGGTATGTGTCTCCAGAGCAATCCTTAACTAACGAATTTGTAGCACTAGTGACAGAAACCTCGCCTAATTCACATGGTACTGCTGATGCGGTGTCTATGAAGGCGACCCTGCATCAATTTTCCACTGTATGATGCTCCCTAGAAATCACGAAGCGATTCGCTACCGTTTCTGGTTGAATTGCTGACAGAATTACGTGGCTGGAATCGGTAATGATTACCGCCCTAGTCCGGCGACCGTAAGTAGCATCAATTAGCTGACCTCTGTCCCTAGCATCAGTAATAATCCGCTTAATCGGGGCAGATTCAGGACTCACAATGGCAACAACTCGGTTGGCCGAAACGATGTTACCAAAACCAATGTTAATTAACTGTATATCCATAAAAAAACTGACACCAAATGTGGTGTACAAAGCTAGTAGTGAATTTATTCCCATGTTATCCCTAAAAAAAGGGAGTTACAACGCATTCATTCTATACAGCTTTAGTTTTTTCCTAACATCTGCTTTTTTCGATAGTGTCTCCGTTAAATTGCCGAAAAATCTGCCTCTAGAGATAAGAAAAGCATACCAATAATAGCTAGTGCTAGAGCTAGTTATTAAAAGTATCTAAAAGTGATTTGTCGGCATTGTGATCGCCTCCAAAATATACATATCTTGGAGACAATTATGAGTAATTATTCATCAAAATATTTCCTCTGATGAATGGTAGATTTTTTCAATTCTTGCCATTTTTGTCGCAATTTATGTATGTTGGGAGTATTACCTCCATAACGCCAACTAACATAAGCTTGACAAATATCATTTATGACTTGAGCATTAGTTGGGGTGTGATGCTCAGATGATACTTGGGCATACTCTAAAGGTGTCTGTGCTGGATGCTTACCTAAACCTTTTTGATGTGACCATTGCAGCATTTGTTGATAGAGACGTTCCATTGGTGGTAATTTACTCAAGCCACGATGATTTAACCACTTTCGCCACTGTACCCAGCCTAGCCAGCCTAAAAAAGCAGTTGTAGTGGCTAATATTAGACCAGTCAATATACCTAACCAGCCTTGAGTGAATAAAGCGAAAAACCAAGCGATCGCTTTTCCTATCCACCTAGAAATTGCTCCGAATACATTGTTAAAAAAGCCCGTGACCGGCGAAGGTAGCCACCCAGCCACCCAATGCCAAAATTGGCGTAACACACTAAAAGTTTGAGTTTCTTCCAGGGAATTTGGAATCAACGGATGATTGGGGATGGGGTCAAAGGTAAACCAGCCATACTGAGGAAAATAAACTTCCGTCATAGCGTAAGCATCAGTGTTCTTTACCACATACATTCCTGTAAAGGGATTAAATTCACCTGCACCAAAACCTGCTACTAGCCGCGCCGGAATACCAATGGAACGCAGCATCACTGTCAGGACTGTAGAAAAATGGTCTGGATAGCCGCCTTTATGTTTAAATAAAAATGCTTCTACCAAGTCTTCTTTGTCATCAAAAAAAGGTAAATCTAATGGGTTCTCAGGGATGGAATAATTTTGCTTGATGTACTGCGCTAAATACAGAACTTTTTCATAGGTAGAATCTAAATTTTTTTGCGATTTCCCTACTCGCTCACGATTGTAGTTAGCTAAAATTTCTTCAGTTCGCTGTCTAACTTTAGTGGAAATTTCTGGGGGTATTTGGAGGTAATATTTTTCAATATTGGGGGGATAATTTGTAGTAGCTGTTCCGAGTAAAGTCCGATCACGATACGGCACATCAGAAATCACTGTATAGGTGAGGTCTTCTGCTAATCCCACAGGTGATCGCAATCCTCCCTCTTTATCCACTGCAATCACAGGCGTAGGAAAGTAAATTTCTCTAGGATAAGACATCGCCGGAATCAGGTTAGGCAACTCTGAGACTACAGTGTAAGTTTGTATTACTTCCTTAGTTTTGCCGGATATAGCGGGTGGTGGTAAGAAAATTTGATAAGACCAAGGCGATCGCTTAATAGTAGTTACATCATCGTTGCGGGAAACCTCCCAGCCTTTACCCGTGTAGCGGTCAAAAGCCAGCACCCGCCAAAATCCTTCGACTTGCGATCGCACCCGCATCACAACTTTGGGTGTCATCTCTCCCCGCAAGTTTTGGTTAATCTTGTTATTAAAACCATAATAAAAGCCGCTATCTAGCTTTCCTGGTTGCCCATTGCTATCAGATGCAGCACTATCACCGTTCCCTTGATTATCAGCATTACCTTGACGGACATAACCAGGATTGATAATGCTACGACCCGTAAAGCCACCTTTTACCTCAATAGGAGAACTCACCGGAAAAGTTCGCAGTTGATAGCCAGGGAAGCGGGGTAAAAATGCAAAAACTACCAATCCCAAACCGACAACTACGGTAAACAGTAAAAAATATGTAGGTAACTGCTTAAATAATTTTGTTTCTTTTACCTCTTGCCTTTTGACTTTTTCCTTACCTAACCCTAGCTGTGAACGGTAATTCATCACTAAAGTCGGGAGAGCGATCGCTAAAAATAATAATAAGACGGGTGCAAAAGCGAAAGTTTGACTCAACGTTGCCGCCACACCCAATAAAATTAATCCAATAACTATGGAATAGCCCAGGTTTTTGCGCCTAGGTACATCAAAACTGTGTAGTATTTGCAGTTGAATTAATAACTCAGCCAAAGCCAAGCGTGTATCATTCAATTCGCCAAAGATATTGCCAAAAAAAGCTCCCAAAGCCATTAACATCCCAATGGCAATGCAAAACTTGATGGTGACATTAGCTTGACGACGGCGGTAATAACTCCAACCCGCACCTAAAAAACTCAGTGGTATTGCCCACAAACTAAATGTCGTATCGGCGGCAATATCCACAGATGTAATACCTGTAATTACCAACGCTAGCACTAGTACCCGCAAGGAAATGGAGTCTTCCACTTCCACTGATGGCGATTCCTGATGATTGTGTCGCCCGTAACTGACAGGCAGATGCCAAAATCGATTCAACCTGGTTAAATTAAACATTTCCAATTTCGCCAAAGCGATAGAGTAGATGCCTTATAGAGACAGATTTTCGGGAAGTTCCTTTAAGATGACAGGAACTCCCCGAAAGCAGCCTTTGGGAATATAGATGTCTTGTAAATTTTCATTCTCGTTGCGGGTGATTGTAGAAGCCCTCATGACCCCCGGTTGAGAAAAATATTTAGATGCCAAAACCACGATAATGTACTTATCTGTGGGTGTTGATCAACAATGGTGTGCTAGCGTTGGTAATCTCACTTAAATTGTGGGATTAATCACAAATACTAATGGCAACTGATCAAGTTCTGGACACTCAACTTCTAAAAAGTAAGTTGGGTGAAGTTGCTGGCAAGCAATTTCTACACTTAAGCATCCGGGAATGGATGACTGTGCCATTGCAATGGAGTTATTACCCCGTAGTGTCAAAATTCCTTGAGTGGGCAAATCGCCATGAACCCGTAACAGCGTGGTGTTAGCTTGGGAGTGATATTCTACCCGCAAATTGAGAACACCTGCACTAGTTAACCAGAGTCTTTCTATTACTGGCTTACTGGGTGAAACTGGTAGAGTCAGATTCTCTAACAGTTGTTGAGCGGCCATCAGGGAAATCGCCATTTGTTGATGAGAACCTAAATCTGAGTAATCACTCTCGATATTAGGCATTGTCTCTAGAGTGTCTGGCGATCTATAACTGGTGCGTAACACCATGCCAGCGAGATGATTGATGGTGTGAGACTCGTTGGGAAACAAGTCTTCCACCGCCTGCACTAATTTTGCCCCTATCGGTAGTGAAGATGTCACCAGTTGTTGACATTTTGTGAATAATTCTTGAAATACTTTCTCTGGTAAGGGGATGGGGAGATTCAGCTTTGACTGCTGCGCCATCCAGCCCCAGTTAGGGGTAAATACTAGTGATGGTTCATCCAGAGTATCTGGATAGTCTACTATTTGTGTTTCCCAGGGAAACAAGGGTGGGTGGTTTTCGATGTGAATTTGTAACCGACGCTTAATGACGGCTTGAAAACGTTCTTGCACAGTAGGAATTTCTCCTAATAAAAAGGTGTGGGGTACACTTCCCAACTCTAACTCACCATTATTTTGACTGGTAGTTGGCTGAGGATAGCGATCGCCCTTGTCGTTATCCTGACAATTTCCCTGATGGTTTTCTGGAGAGTTGATACTACTATCCAGAAAACCAAGTAAGTAATCTTGTAAGGATTCTGAGTCACTATTCATGAGTGGATGCACTAGATCCGGATACTAAGGAATTACGAATTTCCCAAGCTTGTTCCAAAATTTTAAACCACCGTTTTTGTAGTTGTGCCATTGATAACCCTAATGTTTTAGCTATTTTGTCATCAGGTAATCCTTGTTGTTTTAAGTCTAGTAAAGACCTTTGTTTCTCGTCTAATTGGCAGGTATAGGCTTGCCACTGGTGAGGAGTTAAACCCAAATTGGTATGTAAGGAAGCTTCTAACCACTCGTGTACTAATTCCCAACGATGTAATAAAGCGAACCTGATCAAATGATACTTAAAACGTTGTTGTAAGTAATCTCGCTGACGTGGAGTTAAACCTAAAACGTTTTCAATTTCCTGGGCTGACATATCTTGGAGACGGAGGGAGAAGTAATCAGCACAGTCAGATTGGTCACGTTGCTCTAAATAACTCATTAATTCCGAAATCACGACGGAACGGAGTGTATCTTCTTCTGGTTCGGGTGCTGCTTGGGTGGCCATTGTAGAGCGCAACTGCTGGACGGCGGGTTCTTCCCAAGAACCATCACCTTCATTGCTGCTACCTTCTGCTGCTTGTTCAATATCAACGCTAGTTTCTGGAGGTTGTTGTTGGGAAAAAGTTTGAGCGCGGAGAATAATCAACTGCTGCTGGCGACCTGGAAGGGGAATCCGCCGCTTACCGTAACGCTCGGTAAATGCCATATACTCTGATAGTTCTAGGAGAGTTTTGGGGCTGTAGGTAGGGCCGAGTTGGTTTTCCCGACGAAAGGCGTTTAGGGCTTCTAAATAAAAACTTTGGAGGAAATCTTCTATAATTGTCAGCCGCCCTTGATAACTCAATTGGCGTTGGGGGGGATTAATGTAACGATAAATAATGGCACTTAATGTACTGTGTAATTCAACTCTGCCTCGGTTAGAACCTAGTTGATAATATCTCAAACACTGTTGTAGCCTGTGTTTGGCTAGGGTCATGGCTGAATTTTCTACAGCACCAGAGGCTTGAATACGTTTACTTTCGCTACAAATCCTGTATACTTCGGTAGTGATGCGATTGGCTACATCGTGACAATTCTGATCTGAGGCTTTGGTGAATTGCTGTAGCTCTTTGTAGACAAGTGGGAAGATCACTTCTACACCGATAGTATTTTCTCCCAGAGCGTTGGCGGTTGGAATAGTTGCTGTTGCGGCTGAATTCATAGTCTCGGTTTTCAAAAGACCCTATACATAGAACTTAAATAGAACTTGTGCAGAAAGTGGGTATTGGCTTTATTGTTTTGCTTATAAGCTAAACGCATCCACATCCTTGCTTTCAGGATGTGGCTGATTTTATTATTCCCAACTGTAATGGGATCAATCACATGGCGATAAATTTTATTGCCTCTACCCAACAGACGTTAACAAGTCATTATGGATTTAGAAACACAAATTCAATTGCTGATTAACAATGCACCCAACGATGGTGTTACACCACATCTTGTTGCAGCAATTGCTCCTGTGATTTTAGCGATCGCTCAAAAATTGCGTCATTCCCAGTACCATATTCTCCAAGATGGGGAGGGTAGCTGGGTCTTAACTACGTTGAGCAAACGTGGCAACCCAGGAATCGAAAAGCGTGTGGTTTACGCTTTCCCTACCATACAGGATGTTTCCCTAATTTCACCTGCTGGGCTAGACCCTCACTTGACCCCCAAAATTGTTCCTGCCACCCACATTTTGTTCCAACTGGTGGCACTAGAACCCGTAGATAGTATCGTTTTTTTTGAAACACCGGGTAAAACCACTCATTCGTATGAGGTCAAGCGTTCTCAATTCCAAAAACTCATACAAAAACAGTTAAAACAAAAGTCAATCAGTACAAATGTACCTCCTGGTATTGCTTAAAAAAAAATTGGATGTTGGCTGTTTTCAATACACACCAACATCCAAAAATTTTTATCTCAAAAATCTCAAAAAAATCTCACTAAAAATCAAAATTTTTTCAAAACATGAGTGCTGAGTTAGGAGTGCTGTCAGCGGTAGCATGGCGTTGAGCAGTATGTTGAATAAAACATACTAGCCCTTCTGCCTCCTAAGTCCTTCAAACGGGCTAATATAACCTACTCAATCCATATTCAGCGATGTTGATCAACGTCTGATGAGATTCGGAGGGTGGGAGAACAGCTAAATGATCAATTGCTAACTTAGTATGGTGAGCGGCTAAATCTCTGGCCTTCTGTATACCTTGGCTAGCTTTAACTAAAGTCAGTGCTTCCTCTAAATCGCCGACTTGGGCGAATTTTCGCTCTATTAAAACTTCCAAATAAGGTTTTTCAGCTAGGGCAAACAACACGGGTGCTGTCAGATTACCACTTTTGAGATCCGAACCTACGGGTTTACCCAACATATCGGAGGTACTAGTGAAATCTAAAATGTCATCCACAATCTGAAAAGCTATACCTAGATGACGACCATAGGCGTACAAATGTTCTGCAACATCTACAGAAACTTCACTAAGTATTCCCGCCGCTTTAGCACTATTAGCAACTAATGAAGCAGTTTTATAATAGCTTTTTTGGATATAAGTTTCTATTGAGATGCTGGTATCAAAGCGATTTGCTCCTTGCTGAATCTCCCCGGTAGCTAAATCCATAATCACTTCAGAAAGTAGTTTGACTACTTCCAAATTGTCTAGGTTGGCTAGATACCAAGATGATTGAGCAAAAAGAAAATCTCCGGCAAGAATCGCAATCCGATTACCAAATAAACTATGCACGGTAGGAACGCCCCGCCGTACTTCTGATTCATCTACCACATCATCATGTACTAAGCTAGCTGTATGAATCATTTCGGTGATTTCTGCTAGCCGACGATGACGTGGTGTAATATCTTGGTCTAACATGGTCGCCCGCGATATTAACAGCACAATTGCTGGTCTAATACGCTTTCCCCCAGCCCCGAATAGATGTTCGGCGGCAATAAACAGAATGGGGTGGCGATTTCCAACTAGCTGTTTGAGGTTATCTGCTAGTATTCGCAGGTCTGCTTCCACAGGGGCAAACAGGGAGGTGGCTGGGGTCATGGGTGGGCGGACTCTGACTTTAGTTACGAAAGTTTACATATCCTAATGTTTATTCTAAGATAAGCCTGTGCCAGCGCAAACTTTTGCTCTGAAGAATACAGAAAATAGAGCCATTAAGATTAACCGCTAGGAGCTAGGGAAGAGCTACTCTTGGCTGACTGGCGGCATCTACCCAAAATTTGCCGCAAAACGATAAATTTCTATTTGCACCGTTACTCAACATAAAATCCGACTAGTTTCATCCAAAAGAACCAAGAACAATAAATATTTAATATGTATTGACATCTGAATCTTAGAATTAATTTTATTTAAGTATAGTTACTATTTAATTTAATTTCGATTTATTAGAGACTAAGTATAATCCCGAAAAAACCTTTTTCAGTCAAAGAAGTATTTTGTAAAATTTATTTTCAGAGTTATTTATCACACATACTTAAACATATATTCATCTAAATTAAGTATCAATAATTATATATTAGCTATTTTTATGTATAAATTAGCTCTTTCTGTAACTCTGTAAGTAGCTAAAAAATTTGAAATTCAAGCTCAAAGTTAGCGTTGTTGTGTTACTCTATAATCTAGGGATTTTAAATTTTTCAGGTATTCACGCCACAACAGCAGTTTACTTTTAGGTGATACTGCTTCTTCAGTGTTGTGAGTTACAAATATAACTTTGCTCAATCGTAAATCAAGAGAGCGTTTTCTTGATAAACGTTTGTTGCGGAAACCTCTTGGATAGAAAATGAATAACCCTCTTGAGAGGTGTTGTCATACGTCTTTAGCTTGCGTTGAGCGTAAGTATTATTCCTGTTGTCAAGAGGTAAGCAAAAATCAAGCAGACTAGGTAAGCTGCTGAGGAGTGCAAGATCGTGTTGCTTCAAAGTAATACGATATTTGTTGTCGGATGTATGGTCTGCGATCAATTTAATAAGTAATGCTTAAACCGAAAGAATTAATTGCTTTATCGGTTTGTTTAGCATAACGTACTACAGCCACCAAGATATGAATTGGTTGGTATTGTTTTTGCTGCTTTTATGCAATTTCATTATGTCTATTAAAAGGTGCTGGTGCGATTATGGTTTATGGGAATATGCCTATGATGATTTTTATTTTAGCTGCGGGATATTTATTAACCGTTTATCTATTATTGGGTTTGGCAAAGCGCACAGGAAAAAAGCCTAGTCAATAGTTATTAGTCATTAGTCATATCCATAAATTAGTGGATACCTTTAAATTCGGGGGCAAAAAATTGAGTTTTAGATATGTCTATGGGTCAGGAAATTAGCAAACTAACGCTGCTCAATCAGTGCCATTATCGACAATTTTTATTGAATTATTGCTCTTATTCAAAATGGACTAATTGACTAATGACTAATGACTAATGACTAATAACTAATGACTATGAATATTGGCAAAATCAACTGCTTCAACGATAGGAGTAAAACCTAGCCAATTGATTCCAGACTGAGCAAACTGTTGCGGAGAACCGCTAACAGCAAAGCGAGTTGGTAGGGGAGGATGAGTATTATTCAAACCGAGTAAGTCTAATTCTTGATTACAGGCGTTGACGACATAGACAGCTGGGTCAATAATTTTGACCTGAGTTGGGAGGAGCGATCGCACTACAGGTGCAAGTAAGGGATAATGGGTGCATCCGTAAACTAAAGTATCAATATCTTGTTGTATTAGAGGTTCTAAATAAGATCTAGCTACTTCAGTAGTGTAGGGGTCATGAATGCGATTCTGCTCGATCAGTGGGACAAACTCTGGACAGCCGACTTGCCACACTTCTACTTCTGGGTTGATTTCTAAGATGGCGTGCTTATAAGCATTACTTTTAGCTGTGGCGGGGGTGGCGATCACACCTATACGCTTACCTTGTTGGACGGCGGCTTTCGCACCAGGGAGAATCACACCAAGAATGGGAATGTCATATTCTGCACGGACTATTTCTAGTGCAAGGGCAGAACTAGTATTACAAGCCATAATCACCATTTTGACGCGTTGTTGCTGCATCCAGTCTAGGATTTCGCGAACAAACTGAATAATTTCGGCTTGGGAACGAATACCGTAAGGTAGCCTAGCGGTGTCACCAAAGTATACAACTGATTCATTCGGTAATTGCCGATAAATTTGACGCAATACCGTTAACCCACCCACACCACTATCGAACACACCAATGGGAGCGCGTTGAGGCTCTTGGTCTAAGAATTCGTAAAGATTACCTTCAAAGCTGGAAGATGAATACACAGGCAGATACTAATTAAATATTTGGGGATTTAAAATACAGAATTTAGCAGACATTTGGTTAAATGACCATTAAATTCTGTAGATATACCAATTGATCATTTGTACTATATTTTGAATTTGATCATCTCTTTAAATATTGCAGAATACCACGAGCGATCGCCTCTGCCATGCGATTTTGATATTCGGGTGAACCCAGTCGCGGATTATCTTCGCGACCACTCATATAACCTGTTTCTACTAAAATCGAAGGCATAGAACTCTTCCTGAGCACGTAGAATCTGGCTTTGCGCGTGCCTCTGTCTTTGATAGTGCCAATATTTTGCAGAATACTCTTGCGGACTGTTTCCGCGAGGGCGTAACCACTATCGTAATAATAAACTTCTAAGCCATTCACATCAGGGCGATTATCCACTGAATTAGCGTGGACACTGACAAATACTGTAGCGTTGACGCGCTCGGCAATATCCACTCTACCTTGCAGCTCGACAAAGAAATCAGCATCCCGTGTTAGCACAGCTTGCACACCATTCTGCTCTAAAATCGACGCTATCCGGCGACCAATGGGCAACACTACATCTTTTTCTAAAAGTCCACCCAAACCAGGTGCGCCAGAATCTTTACCACCATGTCCAGGGTCAATCACCACTAAAACTTTACCCCTGGGAACTGAGGAACGTGGGGCGGAAGGGGTAGTTCTAGGATTATCTGTATTCGTATCTGGTAATTGGGATTGATTGTCTGATGGGACGAGAATTGGGGGTATAAATCTCCGCGAACCTTGTAATTCTAGTGCCAATAGCTGGTTGCCAACTCGATTCAGTTCCCCTATTTGTACTCCAGCTGAGGGTTGTACTAATACAACTACCGTATTGGGTGCTTGGGGTTGCAACCTTACCCTGAGAATTGGACTATTGGCAGTTAGAACTGGGCCTTTGACATTGGCAGCTAACTTGGCATTATTAATAGTGATGCGGAACAATCCAGAGGATCTATCCCAACCACCCTGAGCAAATACTGATTGATCTGCACGAATCAACAGTTGTGTCCCATTTTCAGCTAGTTCTACCGCTTGGATTGTGGCGGGTGAATTGGTAGAAATTGTTTCTGGGTTATTTTCTCTAGGTAATCTGACCGAACTTCTATTAGGCAGGACGACAAAGCCACCTATGCTGCTGGTGCTGACTCGCCAGTCAGAACTATTTTTATCCAGCAGCATTGTCATTCTGACAGTTTGGGGTCTGTTTTGTAGTTGAGTAAATTGAATGCGGCTGACACCATAACGATTCACAGAAACATCCTGTTGTCTGAGATTTGGTGATATGGATGCGCCAGCAATATCAATATTGAGTACCTGTGGATCTTCTGTGCGATTAACTTGAATTTGTGGATTACCGCCGCGAGTGCGGACAAAGAAGCCATCACCTGTGACTTGGAAGTTTTCAATCTGAGTAACAGAGGCAACACTATTCACCTCTGGTTCGCGATTAGTGGGTGTGACTGTGTAAATATTTCTAGGAGATGAGTTGGAGGGTGGTTGTTGGGCAATTTCTGGGTTATCTATACTGCTTTCCGCAACTGGTGTGGGTAACTGGACAGTCCAACGACTAGCAGTAACGCCGACAAACTTGATTTCTTGGGGGTTGAGAGTATAACCAGGGGCAAGTTCTACAACTATGCGAGTGGTTTGGGGGTCAAATTGTCCTACGCGCACAGCCTGAATTGCACCCCCTACCTGTTGTGTGGACTGGGGTTTGCCAAAGGTTGTCCCTGGTAAGTCAATGACTAAACGTGTGGGACTAAAAATCAGTTGAGCTTGCGGTTGTACGCCCCCTGTCGTGGAAATCTCCAGACGGTTTAGATTAGCATCAAATCGCCAAGAATCTAAACGTGCTGCCCAAGCTGGCGATGACAGTAACAACACCGTACCTACAGTTCCGGTTAATAGCCAGTCTAGTTTCACAATCCTTTCTCCTGATTCGCATTCGTGAGAACTTTCATCTCAACATATTCGCAAATCCTCACACTGTCACCGTCCAAACTTTGGTGCTGCTGCCATCAAATTTTGTGTCGGTATAAAAATACATCTAATGGCGTAGTATCTTAGCACGCTCTTTTTATTTTGCCACTGGGCGATCGCACCGTAATTAGGATCATTAGCGTCTGAGATATTGGAGAATACCACGAGCGATCGCATCTGCCATTTGATTTTGGTAAGCCGCACTTTGCAACTTAGCCACATCCTCCCGACCAGTCAAATAACCGGTTTCTACCAAAATAGAGGGCATGGAACTTTTTCTGAGGACGTAAAATCTGGCTCGTCGTACTCCCCTATCCCTTACGGTAACACTTTGGAGAATGCTGCTATGAACTACACGCGCTAGGCTTAAACCACTGTCGTAATAATAGGTTTCCAAACCACTGACATCTGATCTTCCTCCTCCGATGGCATTAGCGTGAATACTCACAAAGACATCAGCCCCACCACGTTCTGCCATTTGAACTCTTCCAGGCAGACTAACGAAGTAGTCAGAGTTTCTAGCCATAATCACTTGCACACCATTTTGTTGCAAAACTTGAGCAATGCGTTGGCTAATAGGTAAGATGATATCTTTTTCACGTACTCCCCCAATGCCAATTGCGCCTGGGTCTTTACCACCGTGTCCGGGGTCAATCATCACTACTAACCTTCCTTTAGGAATGGGGCGAGTTTGTGGGGTTGTAGGTTGAGGATTGCGCGGATCTGGCAGTTGTCCTTGGATAGGAGGTAAAGGTGGTGTGGTAACTGAACGACGAGAGCCTTGTAATTGTAATGCCAATAGCTCGCTACCAACTCGATTGAGTGAGCCAATCTGTACCCCGGCGGCTGGTTGAACTAATACTATTACGGTATTGGGGTTTTGAGTTTGTAACCGGACTCGGAGGATAGGACTATTAGCTGTCAAAACGGGGCCTTTGACGTTAGAAGCTAACTTGGCATTATTGATAGTGACGCGGAACAGACCAGTATTTCTATCCCAACCACTGGTAGCAGATACATTTTGATCGGCTCGAATGAGTAATTGGTTATCTACTAAATCAATAGATTGAATCGTCGCTACGTCGCTGTTTGCAGGTACTCTGCTAGGGACAGTAATACTCTCCGAGTTATCGGAATTATTATTTCCTGGTAATCTTACTACACGGCTCGGTAGAACTACCAAGCCACCCGCACTGCTGCTACTGACTCGCCAATCTGGACTATTTTTGTCTACCCGTAAAGTCATGCGGACAGACGGTGTACGAGTTTGCAGTTGGGTGAGTTCTACACGACTGACACCATGCTTGTTAACAATAATATTCCGCTGGGTTAGACGTGGTGATAAAGTTGCGCCGGCAATATCCATAAAAATGGTATCGCGGCTACGATTTACTTTAATCTGGGGATTACTTCCACTTGTGCGAACAAAAAAACCATCTCCAGTTACTTGCAAGTTTTCAATTTGAGTCGTACCCGCGGCACTGACCACATTACTAGAAAACTCTGGTTTATTGTCAGAATCTAAGGTAACTACGTTATAAACACTACCTGGGCTAGATTCTGTGGTTTCAGCCACAGGTCTAGGTAGCTGGACAGTCCAACGACGGGGAGTAATGCCGACAAATTTAATTTGTTGCGGGTCTAGGGTATAGCCAGGAGCAAGTTCTACAACTATGCGAGTGGTTTGGGGGTCAAATTGTCCTACGCGTACAGCCCGAATTGCACCCCCTACCTGTTGCGTGGACTGGGGTCTGCCATAGGTGATACCCGGTAGGTCAATTACTAAACGTGTGGGACTAAAAATCAGTTGTGCTTTGGGTTGTACTGCTCCTGCGGTGTTAATCTCCAAACGATTTTGATTAGCATCAAATCGCCAAGAACTTAAACTTGTGGCCCAAGTTGGCGATGACAGTAACAACACCGTACCTACAGTTCCGGTTAATAGCCAGTCTAGTTTCACAATCCTTTCTCCTGATTCGCATTCATGAGAGCTTTCAATATCTCAACGTATTGGCCAGTCGTCACACCTTCACCACTTAAATCTTGAGTTATGGTACCTTTCTGGAATTGAAAAATTGGTATAAAAATACAGCTTAATGGTTTAGAATTTCAGTATGCCCGTAATTTTTACCTGACTATCAAGACATACAGTTTCTCCTCATTTGCATCAGATGCAATCATGAGTTAGCCAGATATATATGATTGAATGTTTTGAGTGCTGGTATAGAATTTTTCTGTAAAAACTCCAACTAGTGTTAACTGAAATAATGCCAAAATTTGTCGTTGCTACCTTCTCATAACTAAACAATCAGCGTAGATTAAAACTGGCAAGAAGATAAAACTGTCAATAAATTACATTCCCGATGTTAATACTAATGACGCATAAAATTCATAATTTCAGGGGACGGACATTCTAGGTTAGAAGTTTCCTAGCAATGGGGTATTGGGCATCGGGTATCGGGCATTGGTAATATAATCTGCATGGTTTAGTAGAGAACGCCGTTGGTTGCGCCAAAACCAACAAGAACCAATCCGACTTCACCCCTAGGAATCATGGCCACACCAATCGATAGAAAGTTGATTTGGGACTGGCCAAAGACGCGAAAGCCTGTGATTACTTTACCAGCGATCGCTACCACAATCAGGAAAATTGCCATAACTAAACCTTCTTGATTGCTGGGAATAGCTGGGTTTAATACTCATAAGTCCGTTTTTGCGCTCACAATAACAAACAAGATAGGCACTAGCATATCAGCAATCAGGACAACTTGTCTTGGCAGTCTTTTACGCTGCTCTGCGTTGTATGAGAATTCATCTTTTTTCAATGGCGATCCCCTGCTAATTCCATCAGGGATTGCCAATAAATATCTGAGACTGGTACTACAGATAGTCTGGGAAGTCTAAGTAAATCAAACTCTGCAAACATCCCTGTTTGCTTAATCTGGGATAAAGTCACAGGTTGATTAACTTTTTGTAATGCTCGCACATCCACAACTACCCGCTTGGCATCATTTAACGTGGGGTCTGGATAAGGTTGACTAGTGATCTCAGCCATACCAATAATTTGCCGTTCTTGACCCGTGTGATAAATCCATGCTAAATCCCCAGGTTGCATAGTTCGTAGATGTTTGAGTGCGAGAGGATTGTTCACACCATCCCACACTGTACCGCCATCTCGCTCTAAATCAAAGTAAGAGTAATTGTCTGGTTCAGTTTTGAGTAGCCAATATGCCATGAGAAGATTCCTATTTTCAATGAAAAGCTAAAAAGAAAAGTCAACCAATTTTGGGTGTAATTTTTAGTTTCAAAAAATGTAACAGTTTGAGAGTTTGACGATACAACTGTCAAAGTAGAAACATACAAATTGTATCGAGCCACACTATTAAATCATTAATGGCAAGCAGCTCGATATGACTGATTTCATATGTCTGTAAAAATTTTGGAGAGGAGTGTAAATTTGATGTCTAAAACTGCTTTATCGAATTCTCAGTGGCCTGTTGGGAAATTTTTTGCAACTTTACCATTAATGTTATTGGTATTTGTAACTTCGGTACAGCCGGGGATGGCGCAAGAAAAAGAAAAAGTCTGGCGGACTCTCACAGTCACTGGGAAAGGAGAAGAATCTATCCCCACAACTATTTCCGAAGTCAGTTTGGGAGTGGAAATTCAGGGAAAAACTGCTCAAGAGGTACAACAAGAAACAGCTCGTCGGTCATCGGCGGTAGTAGATTTTTTGAGAAGTCGCAATGTAGAAAAATTACAGACTACAGGAATTCGCCTCAACCCAGTTTATAGTTACAACAACAATGTGCAGCGCATTACTGGTTACGCTGCTAATAATACTGTCAGCTTTCGCATCCCTACAGAGAAAGCTGGAACATTATTAGATGAAGCAGTCAAAGCTGGCGCGACCCAAATTAATAGTATTAGTTTTGTGGCTACTGATGAAGCGATCGCATCTGCTAGACAACAGGCTTTAAAGGAAGCTACTCAAGAAGCTCAAAAACAAGCTGAAGCTGTGTTTAATTCCCTGGGTCTAAAGTCTAAAGAAGTGGTAAGCATTCAAATCAATGGTGCAAGCGCGCCACCACCGCCTATGTTATATCGTGCGGAAGCTGCTAAGTTAGCTAGCTCCGACGCTTCCACCCCTGTCATTGGTGGCGAACAACAAGTAGAAGCATCAGTGACATTGCAAATTAGTTATTAGTCAGTACAGACGCGTAGACGCTAGTAAGAGTATAACCGCGTCTGTACAATAGTCATTAGTCCTGACTGTTGAGTATTGACTATTGACTATTGATTCTCAATTAAAAATGCTCTGATGAAAAGTCTCCACCTGCATCTCTATCTTGCTTAGAACCTAGTAGCTCTAACTGATCGACTCGAATCACGGGTGTAGAACGGTTAGCTCCAGTTTGGCGATCGCTCCATGTGTCAAACTTTAGAGAACCCTTGATGCCAATTAAACTCCCTTTGCGGACATAATTTCCCGCAACTTCTGCTGTCTTGTCCCATAGTTCTAAAGTGAACCAGTCCGGCTCATCACTATTACGAGTTCTGCGCTTGACTGCCAGTGTTAATCTACACTTGATGCTACCAGAATCGAAATACTTCATATCTGGGTCAGTACCTACCCGACCGACTAGAGTGACAATATTTATACTCATGTGCTTGACCTTTTAGTACAGAAGTACTTATGTATTTTGACTCCTATAATAACCAATTGTGAACCGATTGAAAAACTGTGCAGAACTCCACTACAAGTCCCAGTATAAAAATGAGCATAATCACCAGAAGAAATTGAAAAAATATACGGATATACTGAACTAGTCACAGGATATGAAATAGGTTGAGGTAGAAAACTAGGTAGTAATTACCCCAAGGGATCACAAAATAGTTTCCCAGGCTGGACTCTGGTACAAAAAAATAATAGAATCCAGCACGATTCACTTTATTTTCGTTAACAGTTGTAGTCTAGAATTATCGCAAATTAGGGGGCGTAGACACGCGTGGGTCTGTTCAGGAACTTTCGCTCATCGTGGGATATGGGTATCGACCTCGGTACAGCCAATACCCTCGTTTATGTATCTGGTAAAGGTATTGTACTGCAAGAACCTTCTGTAGTAGCGATCGATCAAAACGAAAAGGTCGCTTTAGCGGTAGGGGAAGAAGCTAAAAAAATGCTCGGACGTACACCGGGAAATGTAATTGCTTTGCGGCCTTTACGTGATGGCGTGATTGCCGATTTCGACACCGCAGAGTTGATGCTGAAAAGCTTTATTCAGCGAGTCAACGAAGGCAGGTCTTTAATACTACCTCGGATTGTCATTGGCATACCCAGTGGTGTCACAGGCGTAGAAAGAAGAGCTGTGATGGATGCAGCAGCTCAAGCCGGAGCAAGAGAAGTCTATTTAATTGATGAACCAGTAGCAGCAGCTATTGGTGCCGGTCTCCCTGTTGCTGAACCCACTGGTAACATGATTATTGATATCGGTGGTGGGACAACAGAAGTTGCTGTGCTGAGTTTACAAGGGACTGTATTAAGTGAATCAGTCCGCATTGCTGGTGATGAATTAACCGAATCCATCATCATGTATCTCAAAAAAGTGCATAACTTAGTCATTGGCGAACGAACTGCGGAAGATATCAAAATCCGCATCGGTTCTGCCTACCCCACCCATGATGATGAAAACGCCATTATGGAAGTGCGCGGTTTACATCTGTTGTCTGGTTTACCTAGAACCGTCACCATTAAAGGTCCAGAAATTCGCGAAAGTATGTTAGAACCGCTATCTGTGATTATCGAAGCGGTGAAGCGGACTCTGGAACGCACACCCCCAGAATTGGCAGCAGACATCATTGATAGAGGCATAATGCTAGCGGGTGGCGGTGCTTTACTCAAAGGGATAGATACCTTAATTAGCCACGAAACAGGAATTGTGACTCATATTGCTGCTGACCCTCTCAGCTGTGTTGTGTTGGGAACGGGACGTGTGCTAGAAAACTTCAAACAACTAGAACGGGTGTTTAGCGGTCGCTCTCGAAATATGTAATCAAAAAAATTTTGGATATTGGGTTCTATTTCGCTGTAATTTGGGTTTTATATAAATAGAATCCAGTATCTTTTAATTTATAGAAATAGGTTTATAGATGGTTACTGTACGTCGTTGGTGGGAGCGCAAAACCCTACATTTCAGTTTGGTCGCTTTAGCTTTGGGCGGTGCTTGGATATTGCGCCAGACTCAAGGCGAATTTTTATTGGAAGTATACCAGGTAATTACTCGTCCTTTGCAAATGCTGCCCACAGGAATGAGTCCTGAAGAACGCCAAGAAGAATTGCTCAAGAATGCGCGTTTTTTGGAGCTACAAGCACAGATTACTGAACTAGAAAGTCAAAATCAAAAACTGCAAGACTTACTAGGGTACGTTGAAAAAGAGCCAGCTTCATCACGACCAATTCCCGCTAGGGTGATAGGACGCAGTGCAGATCACTGGTGGCAACAAGTGACTATCAACCGTGGTGCAAACTCTGGCATTCAAGAAGGTTATGTGGTTAAGGCTGAAGGCGGATTAGTCGGTTTAGTTGAAAGTGTCACTCCCAACACCAGTCGCATATTGTTAATCAGTGATCTCAAAAGTCAAGTTGGTGTTACCATCAGCCGCACTTCTGCTAAAGGTGTATTGCGGGGAGATTCTTCTGCGGAAGCGGTGTTGGAGTTTTATGAAAAAGTCCCAAATGTGAAAGTGGGAGACGTAGTTTCTACATCTATGTATAGTCAGAAATTTCCCGCAGGTTTTGCAGTGGGACGAATCAAGTCACTAGATTTGAAGAAACTTCCAGCTTCCATTGCTAAAGTTGAACTTTTTCCGGCAATTAGTTCGCTAGATTGGGTTGCTGTGTATCCGAAAACTAAAAACCCGGATTTGGAAAATCAGCAATCAGCAAATCCAGAAAAAAGCCCATAGTCAAAAATCAAAAGCCAATAGCACCCCGGAAAAACAAAAGTCTAATTAAATTACGTCTCTCAAAATGGTGAAGATACCTTCATTTAGTGGTAAGTCAAAACCGCCAGAACGCCGAACTAGAAGAAAAACTTTGGCGGATTGGCATCCTGCTTGGTTACAGGTAATGAATTGGGGCATCATAGTTGGGTCTGTTTTGTTATGTTTGCTATTATTACCTACTCGCTTTCCTGGCACAGAATTATTAGGAATTGGGCCAAATTGGCTATTAATTTGGGTAGTTGCTTGGAGTGTCAAGCGATCGTTCTGGGCCGGAACTTTAGCAGGGATTATCTTAGGTTTGCTTCAAGATGCCCTAACTTCACCTAATCCATCTCATGCGATTACGTTGGGTTTAGTAGGATTGCTCACTGCCATACTCCAGAAGCAGCGTTTTATTCAAGAGGATTTTATCTCTATTGCTTTGATCGTCTTTGTGATGGCAGTTGTGGCAGAAACCCTATTTGGATTGTTACTAAGTATAGGAAGCGATCGCCTCTCCAAAGATTTCATCTGGGCATACTATCAGCGCGTGACCTTAGCTTCTGCCATTCTTAGTAGTCTTTGGGCCCCGGTTCTCTATTATCCTCTCAATCTGTGGTGGGAAAAAATGAAAGCTAGTCAATAGTGAGATAGTGCGTTCCTGTCGCCTTGTGTTGGAAAGCAACTATCGTTAGCGTAGCGGTAGCGACGTTAGGAGAGTCACCCGCAAGGGTTATTAGTCATTCGTCATTAGTTTTTTTTCTTACACCCCTATGCCTTCAATGCCCAGTCCCCAATAATCGCTTAGGGATATTACTGTTTAGGTATCGCTATTCAAGCAGTTAGCGTGCAGAATATTTACAGTATTGCCCAAGATTTATGGATAACTTGCCAGTGGTTGCTCAAGCGGATGCCTCTCCACCAAATAACACTCAAGATAATGAATTTTTAGTGCGATCGCCCAATGATTCTCATTCACAAACACCACAGCCTGTAGGCAGTGAGTTTGATCGGGCGATGATGCAACGCTGTTTGGAACTTGCTCGCCGTGCTTTGGGACGCACTTCACCTAATCCGTTAGTAGGGGCAGTAATTGTTAAAAATGGGAAAATAATTGGGGAAGGTTTTCATCCCCGTGCAGGTGAACCTCATGCAGAAGTTTTTGCCCTCAGAGCAGCCGGAGAACTAGCGCGTGGTGCTACAGCCTATGTTAGCCTCGAACCTTGTAATCACTACGGCCGGACTCCCCCTTGTTCTGAAGCTTTAGTGGCGGCTGGTGTCGCTAAGGTAGTAGTGGGAATGGTTGATCCTAACCCTTTGGTAGCTGGTGGTGGGATTAATAGGTTACGGGCGGCGGGAATTGAGGTGTTGGTGGGTGTAGAAACTGAAGCTTGTCAACAACTCAATGAGGGTTTTGTGCATCGCATCCTGCACAAGCGACCTTTAGGAGTTTTGAAATACGCAATGACTTTAGATGGCAAAATAGCCACTAATTCCGGTCATAGTGCTTGGGTAACAAACCAAACTGCTCGTAGTGAAGTGCATCAATTGCGGGCGGCTTGCGATGCGGTGATTGTTGGTGGTAATACTGTGCGCCAAGATAATCCTTACCTGACTAGCCATCAAGTAGAGGCTCACAATCCTCTAAGGGTGGTGATGAGTCGCTCTCTCAATTTGCCTACTGATGCCCGTCTGTGGCAAACAGCAGACGCTCCCACTTTGGTATTGACGCAAGTCGGTGCTAACCCGGACTTCCAAAAATTCTTAATAGAAAAAGGAGTAGAGGTATTAGAGTTACCCTCTCTCACACCAAAAGCCGCAATAGAGTATTTGTACGACAGAGGTTTTTGTAGTGTTTTGTGGGAATGTGGCGGGACTTTAGCTGCAAAAGCGATATCTGAAGGTGCAGTGCAGAAAATCTTAGCCTTTATTGCCCCCAAAATTATTGGCGGTAATCATGCACCTACACCTGTAGGTGATTTAGGTTTAACCTCTATGACAGAAGCTCTTATTTTAGAACGTGTGCGTTGGCGTGTCGTTGGTGGCGATTGTTTAGTAGAAGGTTATTTGCCACAAAAGCACTCATAGCTGTAATGTGTCCACTTTTTTTCGGAGAAGTTGATGCGATCGCTCATATCAACCTAAAATTACTAAACTTCATCCCCTTGTGGGTGCAGTCAATCTAAAAGTGTTTCCCTCAAATCCCAAATTGGCTAACTATGGACGATACTATAATCCATATGTTACTATAAACACTGTCTTTCATAAGCAATATCACGTATTAAAGACAGCCGAGATTGGATGTAGTCAGTCAGGAAATCGGTTTCATTCGGTTCTAACAATGCTTGGGCTGTGGTCTGGTGTGTCAACCATTGCACCAAGCTAGCATCGTCCATCTGCAAAAGGGTTTTGGTTTGGGAATTTTCAACCACAGCCCATAGCTGACGCAGAATTTTAGGAGTCATCAGACCTCTATCTTGATCATTAAGCTCAGTTGTTTTCAGATTACACAATTACAGCGACAGATCACGAATTAACGTACAAGCCGAGACAAGTATTATTAAAAACTTAATATAGAGATTTAAAACTTGATTAAGTTTAAGAATGTAAACACTACACTAAATAATTAACAAAAGTTAAAAGTCGTCTATTTGTGAGTCTGGAATTTGATTGTAAGGTCAAAGAGATTTGAAATATTAACACCTTACTGCACACTTCAATAAAATGTACTCAGAACAAATACCTGTTACAGATGATTAAATCACTGATTTATTTAAGAAAATTCTAGCATTTCAGAGCCAAAAATAGATAAGTGGCACTATTTTGCAAATATTGAAATTAGGGGTGTAAGGATATTAAGGAGAGAAGAACTAATGATTTTTGATGATTGAAGGGGAAAGATAGTAGAAAAAATCCTTCTAATACCCAATTAACGGTCAAATTAGGGAGCTTTAAGCATAAAATATACAGTAGTAACGCACTCTTAGAGACAATAGTGCGTTATGCTGTCTCGAGCGCGTCCTAAAATTTGAATGTTTTTTACTGGGAATTCCCTGAGTGAAACTCAACACAATTTCAATCTTCGTACTCTACCCAGCTATTAGGTGTCTCAGAAACATGTACTTTTAGTTGTGTTTCTGGCGGTAATTTCTTCTTAGTTTCGTCGTAGATGTACTTAGCAATCATTTCAGCAGTTGTTTCATATTCAGGGGGCATAATTTCATTGAGAACACCATGATCAAGCCCTCCTTTTGTTGAATCCTGCTTTGGCCAACGTAAGGTTCTAAAATCAGCTACCATCACTGGATGTGGACAATATTGTGAAGCGTGTAGTTGTGTAGATGTAACTTCGATACGGACTTGATAATTATGCCCGTGCATTCGGCCGCAGGGGCCATTGTAATCTTTAATGTAGTGAGCAGCATTAAAGGTAAATTCTGTTACAACTTTCCATTTAGGCATCTTAAATATAACCTCTTGGTCGAGTCTTAAATTAATGATCATACTTCTCTATATTATGAGAGTAACCATCAATGTATTTATACTTATTGATGATTACTTGATTAAATTATCTAGATGATGATTTGATCCACCGAAATTAAATAAGATTCAGTCAGCAGAATATATATCAAACATCAAGCAATTATTTGTATTTATTTACTCTGACGCACTCAAATTAATATACTAAATATAAATTAAATGGGATAAAAGTATGTGTATCTAGGAATAATGAGTAACACATATTTTGACTGAAGTATATCAATAAGTGTAGCGTAGACAAGAAGTGGATGACCGCAGAATAGCAATTTCCCCTGATGAGAAATTACTACAACGGAACGCAACTTGGTATCAGTTATTCCTGAAGAAATAAATTTTGAGGGAAAGGATATAAAAGAAATTTTTTCTTTTATAAGTGTTTGGTCAACAGACAGAAAAATAGCTTCAGCTTCAGCTAGTATTTCTAGACTTGAATAGGATTCATGATGGGAAAGAATTTTACTAGTTCAATTATTCAGGCTTAAGGTCTAATAAAATAAAGACAACTCAACAAAAAGATATAGCATATACTGAGCATCGACCTTAGCAGTCCCAAGGCGGACGATTGATTGTTGTGCAACCAGTTGACTTTACGACCCTGACAGCCGCTTGCAGTGAACTCCGCACGCACTGGCTACCCTCACGTTTAGAGCAAGTGTATCAGCGCGATCGCTATACTATTGCTATAGCTCTCCGTACCCTAAAAACTAGAGGTTGGCTAGAAGTATCTTGGCATCCTCAAGCTGCACACATTGGTATTGGCCACCCGCCACCACGCACACCAGATACTTTTACTTTTAGCCAACAATTAATACATCAGTTGGGTGGTTTGGCTTTGGTAGGAATTGAGGCGATCGCACCCTGGGAACGCGTGATAGACTTACAATTTGCCCGTCGTCCGGGAGAAGAGGCACTATATCATCTCTATGTAGAGGTTATGGGCAAATATAGCAACGCCATCCTCACGGAAGCTAATAATCTCATCATTACGGCTGCTCATCAAGTCAGTCAACAACAGTCTAGTGTTCGCCCCATCCAAACGGGACAACCTTATGAAACACCGCCAAAATTGACTGGCCCTGTGCCTAGTTTGCATGAATCCCCCACACGTTGGCAAGAACGGATTAGCTTAGTCCCAGGTGCGATTAAAAAGCAATTACTCAAAAGTTATAGCGGTTTAAGTGCAGCCTTAGTTGAATCGATGTTGCTGGCGGCGAATATAGCACCAGACACTAACACTGATAGCCTCACGCCAGAAGATTGGCAAAGACTTTGGCAAAACTGGCAGTTATGGCTACAAACTTTAGAAAAGGGCAATTTTCAGCCAGCTTGGACTCCAGATGGCTACACAGTGATGGGTTGGGGTGGAGTTACTCCGGCTAAGGATGTTCAGACATTAATTAATGAGTATTACACTGGAAAACTCAATCAGCAGCTATTTACGCAATTACGCCATCAATTAACCCAGAAATTGAATAATATTCTAGGTAAATTACGGAATAAAGCGCAGACATTTAGCGATCGCCTGCAACAATCAGATCAAGCTGATGATTATCGCCAAAAAGCTGATTTATTGATGGCGCACTTGCATGAATGGCAAGCAGGGATGAAAACCATTAACCTGCAAGACTTTGAGACTGGTGAACCTGTAGCGATAGCACTCCAACCCGATAAAAATGCTGTGCAGAATGCCCAAAACCTCTACAAGCAGCACCAAAAACTCAAACGCGCCCGCATCGCTGTAGAACCATTACTACAAGATGTCCAAACAGAAATTGATTATTTAGAACAAGTTGAAGCTGCAATTTCTCAGATAGATAATTATCAAACCGCAGAAGATTTACAAGCTTTAGAAGAAATCCGCGATGAATTAATTGGACAAAAATATTTAGAAGAATTAGATTATCGTCGTCGTAGTAATGAAACTACGAGCATCAACTTTCGTAACTACTCTACACCTAATGGCTTTCAAGTTTTAATTGGTCGCAACAATAGTCAAAATGACCAATTAACTTTTCGGGTAGCTGGAGATTATGACTTGTGGTTTCATGCTCAAGAAATACCTGGTAGTCATGTACTCTTGCGTTTAGAACCTGGTGCTGTACCAGACAACACAGACTTACAATTTGTCGCCAACCTTGCAGCTTACTATAGTCGCGCCCGTCAAAGTGACCAAGTACCAGTAGTTTACACCGAGCCAAAACACGTCTACAAACCCAAGGGTGCAAAACCAGGAATTGCTATTTATAAACAAGAACGCATTATTTGGGGAAAACCGCAATTGGTGGAATTAGGGGTATAGGGGAAATGAAGAAAAATTTTACCCCAGTCTCGATAGACAATTCAATTTTGGATAACTAATTATCATTTAATAATTGGAGAGCATAATGGTTAATCAAACAAATCCTCCGCAGAATGTGATTGATTGTGTGCAGATTATTTTGGATGCGATCGCCACAGGAAATTACGACCTTTTTCTAACAGTTGGTGATGTTGACTATCAAGCAGGGATTACCAAAGAAATGTTTGATTCGGTTAGTTCTCAACTCATTCCACGTATGTCTGAAGGTTATACAACCACTTACTTTGGTCAACTCAAACAACGGGAATATCAAACCTATTTGTGGAAATTGAGTTTTGCCGATGCTGGTGATGAATTTGTAGTACGTATGGCTGTCAATGGAGACAGAGTTGGTGGAATTTCAATTACTTGATGTTGCTCAAGGCGAGAGAAGTAAAAAGGCAATAGATTCTTCTCTATTGCCTTTTTACTATATTGATAACCAGTCCCCAATCCCTAATGCCTAATCACTTCTGTAATCTGACATCGATTACAGTTGCATTAAAGTTATAATTAAAACCTTCTAACTCAAAAGGCATACCAATTTTTACCTTACTGTTGCCTAAAACTGGCCCATCTTTCGTAACTTCTGCTTGACCTTCTAAAGTCAAAAGCATATCTGTACTAAAATTATTGCTTCTGGGGTCTGGTAATTCTTTGACAGAACCGTCTGGTTGACCAACTGTTAAAGTTCTAGGTAGTACTTGCACAGATTTAATCCCAATCTCACCGTAAGGTTGATTGCGAATAATAACTTTCGTTTTGCCACCCGGTTTAAAACCTTGGTCAGTTAACTGTTGAGGATTACGTACATTCAAGCCACGAACAGCTAAATCTACCTCTATCGGCGTTTTTTTAGCCCCAACTTGAGCGATTGAGCCACCAGTGCCAGGAAAAACGAAAATCCCAAATATCACTAACAGAATAACTAACCCAGCAAATAAGTCGAGTATATTGATTTTTCCGAACACGCGACCTTTGGAATCTAAAATAGCCATAAGAAATTCTTCCAGAGCAGATTCAAGTAATTGATTTTAGCAACAAGTTTGGTGATAAGGCGTTGGGTTTAGCTTGACAAATAAGTATTTCTTCTTTGGAATTTTGAATTCACGGCGGTAATAGCTTCTTTATCGGGGATCTTGAGGTACGTTCACAGGTTGACCGGAACGGTCATAGACGGAAATATCCCATTGCCCGTTATTGCTAAACTCAAAAGCAATCCTACTACCATCAGCACTAATTGTAGGGTTGCGGACTTCTGCTTGCAGGTTAGCAGTTAAATTACGTGATTGACGTGTTTCTCGGTCATAGAGAAAAATTGCCGATCGCCCCTGACGACTAGCGGCAAATACGATATAACGAGCATCTTCGGAAACACTCGGATGAGATGCAATGGTATCCAAGGCATTTAAACCCGGTAAATCCATTAAATTGCGTGTCAGAGTGTCAAACAGATAAACATCTTGACTACCCCGGCGATCGCTAGTGAACACAATATATCTGCCCGAAGTTTGCGGATTGAGTTCCGATGCCAGACTATTTATACTCCTCCCCCCCGGATCAAAGGGATAATTCACCAATCGAGGATAGCCAAAACACCCCGTTAATAAACCTGCACAAGCAAGTATAGGAATAAAAATAATAGGTTTAGTCATTAGTGATTAATCATTATTGATTCTCCCCTGCCCCCAATCCTACTGCGGCGGATTCACAGTCGCACCGTTAGGAATGTCTAACTCAATAGTCGGCCCGCGATCAAGAACTTCAATGTCCCACTGACCACGGGCGGCGGTTTCAAACACAATATAGCGTCCATCTGGACTGATAGCTGGATTTCTGACCCAACCGCGATAAGTTGGGGTGACAATTTGTGATTGTTGTGTGGCGCGATCGTAAAGTGCCACTACTGGTCTACCTTGGTCACTCGTGAGGTAGGCAATGTAGCGTCCTGTGTAGCTGAGGCTAGGACTTTCGATAATGGTCTCACGTCGGTTCAGTCCTGGTATGGAAATGAAGCTTTGTTGTTGCAAATCATACACAAGTAACTGGTGAGTGCTATTACGATTGGAAATCAACGCTAAAAAGCGACCATTACCACTTAAGGCTGGTTGCTCTTCTGTGTAGCGACTATTGAGAGAAGTAGGGCCAAGAGGTATATCACCAGAGCCACAAGAGGATAGCAAACCCGTCAAACCAAAAAATAGGCCCCAATAAATTGGTCTTTGAAGCCAAAACTGAGAAGTAAATTTTTTCACCTCAGATATTTACTTGTTTCCGTCGCTTATAAGCTTACATCTATCCCGACTGCTTTATATATCATCGAAATCTGTAGAGTTATCAGAATTTATATCTGATTCATCTATGGGTTTATACGGTACATAATCAGTTGGGATAGCTTCATCATCCTCTATCTGTCGGCGAGGATTACTATCAGCAGGTGGACGACGTTTTCTTGGTCTGGGGGGTGGTGTATCTTCATTTACTTCTGAACGCGGGGAATTGTTATTATTCCGCCGAGAAGGTTTTCTGGTTTCTCTGCTAGAACTTTCCCAGTCATCAGTTTCTCTAGTAGAGGAAGTACCCCAATCTTCTTGATCGTATCTTTCAGTAGTCCGAGTAGATGGACGGGTGGAACGATTGCGGGATGATCTATCTGTTGATTCTTGGCGATCGCTAGTGCTGCGGCGATCGCTACTAGTACGGCGGGGGGTTGGCTCATCGTAATAATCATCACGGGAAGAACGATCATCTCTACCAGGGCGAATTCTAGCGCGTACAGGACGTTCTTCTTCTTCTTCCTCTTGATAAGGTAGTGGTTCTAAATCGTCTTCCACTTCCGCCTCGTATCTTCCCCTTCTTCCACCATACTTGTAATCCCTGCTGACCTCTCGCTCATCCACAATCGGAGTATTGCGTTTGGCTTGTTGAGTAGCAATACTCCGCAGCCGAATACTTTCAACGGCAAAAAATACCGTTGTTCCCACTAGAAGCAGTTGACCAAATTGCAAAATCGGGTCTAAACGCCATCCTTGGAAAATCAGAATGAAGCCGCACAGCAAGCCCACAGCCGCAAAAAATATATCTTGATCTCTGGACAGTTCTGGACGCACAGTACGGAGAAAATATAGTGCAGCCCCAGCCACAGCCAGGAAAATTCCTAAAAATGTGGCTGGAGTTGACCCTACATTTATCTGAGCCAGAACACTGGCTGAGTTCAGCCCAAAATTTAGCATTGTTCTTTTCCCAATATCAAATCTATGTTAACGAGCCACGCTTAAAATCACTACTCTACGCAATCACAATATAATATTTAAGCTTCAAAGCAACTGGCAAAGAAGCTCTGAAGCTATTTACCGCAATCTAAAGAAAGGTTTTAGTCTGCCAGTTGAGTAAACTCACTGACAGACAAGCACTGTTAAGAGAGTTGAAATACCTCTCCCACAAACTAGAAACGTTGGATTTTATCTTTTTGGCTGATGAAAATCAAACCAACTGTAGCTGGGATAACAACGATCGCAGTACCCCAAACCAGACTCCAAAGAAAATTTGCTAAAGATGGTGTCATGGATCTCAACCTTTTTTTACACACTTCATCATAATTCTAATAGTGTATTACTTCCTTGAGAAGCCTATAGGTCTGATGTGGCAACCCAAGCCAAACTTCCTCAAAACTTAAATGCCATCTTGGGTGTAGCTGCTTTTCGACATGCGCTCATAAGTAGTAGCATTTGGTTAGAATTTAAATAGAAAAAGCTTTACAAAGCTTAAAATTTAATAATTTTCTCTCTCTGTTTTCCTTTGTCCACAAAATAGTAGCTCAGATCAATTCCATGACTGGTGTTAGCCTAACTGCTTGGATTCTTGGCCCCTTCTTAGGGATAATGACCTTTCTCTTCATTTTCCGCATCATTCTGACTTGGTATCCGCAAGTAGATTTAAATCGCTTGCCTTTCAATCTCATAGCCTGGCCTACTGAGCCATTTTTAATCCCTTTGCGAAAACTCGTCCCACCCATAGGTGGAGTTGACATCACCCCTATTATTTGGGTAGGGATATTGAGCTTGCTGCGAGAAATCCTCTTAGGTCAGCAAGGATTAATTACCATGATGTCTCGTGTTAGTTAGGTAATCTGGCATAAGTTTTCAGCACACCCATGATGCGATCGCCTATTCATAAACAGAAAATGGCGATCGCAAAATTATTTCATCCTGCACAATCACTACAATCAAACTGAACTTAGTCCATAGACTAAGTTCTTGGGAAACATGGAAACTGTCAATATTCATTACTGCAAAACGAATCTTTCACGTCTGTTGTCTCGTCTGGAACTTGGGGAAAAGATTATTATTTTCAATCGAGATATTCCCATTGCCAAGTTAGTTCCGTTTCATATCTCATCGAATCGGCGAGCTAGTCTAGGAATGGATCGAGGGGGTTTTATCGTTCCAGAAGATTTTGATGCCCCTTTGCCGGAAGAAATATTAGCAGCATTTGGAGGTAGTGAAAAGTGAAGCTGTTGTTGGATACTCAGTGCTAGTTCTGGTGGTTTACTATCCCATCTTTAGTTGATTTAGCTTCTGCCTGATGAGAATTTCAACTTCTTCAAACTCAGCATTTGAGTTAGGAATGTCAAAAGTCTCTGAAGGTGCTTCAGCTGTAAAGCGGTCAACAAAAGCATGAAATGCAGCCTGATCATCGGGATGAGCTATGACATAAGCTCTTAGCTCACCTTTTGTCAGGTTACTAAAGTCAGGCTTCATCACAAGAACCTCCAAAGACCATTGCGATAGATTTCTATTTCTATGTTATCCCCCGCTAACAGGAATAAATTACCTGTTCGCTCATCAAGGCGGACAAGAAAGATAGGGGTAAAGGTGTTAGTCAATGACTGACACAATATTACACACCTGATAGCTTGTTCGGCAGTTGGCAAAATTGGTATACCCTCACCACCATCTAAAAATATTGCACCAGAATAACAGGTAGCAAGAAGAAGTGGAAGGTTGACCTCGTTAGCTTTTAGGTAATGGTTATAACCTTAAAATCAAGAAATTCCACATATCTAGCAACAGAGTGTTCAGGATTATTATCTCGATTATTCATAGCGATTTAGCACTCTCTCTAGATAATGATCATGGTTGCCCCATATCTAAATTTGGACAACTTTTTCAAAACCTTAGTTAGAGAGTACCCAAAATCAGCAAAGAATCAGCCTCTTTTGCTTTATCAAACTCTGGGGATCAGGAAGGGGTAGCTATTAAGCTGAAAATTAAGATATTTCTCCAATGTTTATGCTCAACTCCTTTCCCGATTCCCAATCCCTAATCCCCAGTTCCCAATCCCTACAGTTTCATCTCCTGAATGAAATTGGTGTAGACATGACCCGCTAAAAACTGGGGGTTTTCCATGATTTTTTGATGAAATGCAATTGTGGTAGGCAATCCAGTAATTGCACATTCCCTGAGAGCGCGTTTCATGCGGTTAATAGCTGTGGCACGATCTGGCCCCCAAACGATTAATTTACCGATGAGGGAATCGTAGTATGGTGGAATTTGGTAATCGGTGTAAACATGGGAGTCAATCCGCACGCCAGGGCCACCAGGGGGAAGATAACCGCTAATGCGTCCAGGGGCTGGGCGAAAATCATGGTCGGGGTCTTCAGCGTTGATGCGACATTCGATCGCATGACCCCGCAAAACTACTTGGTCTTGAGTCAGCCTGAGTCTTTCCCCTTGGGCAATTCTAATTTGTTCAACTAGCAAGTCTACCCCTGTAATCATCTCTGTTACAGGATGCTCTACTTGAATCCGGGTGTTCATCTCCATGAAGTAAAACTTACCGGATTTATCTAAGAGAAACTCGATAGTACCCGCACCGGTGTAATTAATGAACTGAGCAGCTTTGACTGCGGCTTGTCCCATTTTGTCCCGCAGGTCTGGGTCAAGCGCAGGACTGGGAGCTTCTTCTAGTAACTTTTGGTTGCGGCGTTGAATTGAGCAATCCCGTTCACCTAGGTGAATTACATTGCCGTAATTATCAGCCAAAATTTGAAATTCAATGTGGCGGGGACGTTCGATAAATTTTTCGATATAAACACCAGCATTCCCAAAAGCTGCACCTGCTTCACCTTGGGCGGCTAAAAAGAGTTTGACAAATTCATCTTCCGATCGCACTAAGCGCATCCCTCTACCACCACCCCCAGCTGTGGCTTTAATCATGACTGGGTAGCCGATGTCTTTGGCGATCGCTAATCCTTCTTCCTCAGTTTCTACCAAGCCATCACTCCCTGGTACAGTAGGAACGCCAGCTTTTTGCATGGTTTCTTTGGCGGTGGATTTATCCCCCATCAACCTGATTGCTTCTGGGGTAGGCCCAATAAAAGCAATGTGATGGTCAGCACAAATTTCCGCAAATTTGGCATTTTCTGACAGAAAACCATAGCCAGGATGAATAGCACTAGCGTTGCGCGTTAGAGCCGCAGCAATGATATTGGGAATATTCAAATAACTTTTACCGCTAGCAGGTTCACCAATGCAAACCGCTTCATCAGCTAATTGGACGTGCAGAGCATTCCGGTCAACAGTCGAGTGAACCGCGATCGTCGCAATCCCCATTTCTTCACAGGCGCGGAGAATGCGAAGGGCAATTTCTCCCCGATTGGCAATTAATATTTTGTCAAACTTCATTTTCGAGCTTCGATATCAGTACCAGTAGATAGAAATTGTCTCCCATCCAAGTTGCAACAGCGCAATCGCTTTATCTCAAATTATGACAGGAGATTTACCAGCCTCATCTAAACGTAGAATGCACAATGTGAGTGCTGTTAGCTTTTTTCTCTACGAGAGGCTGCGCCAACGGGGCGTTCAGCCCGTCGTGAGCCACAAGTTCTGAGTATACTTATTCACTGTCTACTCACCACTCACTAATCACCACTCCCCATTTAGTATCACTTGTGGAGATACTACATTTCTGTCAGTCTGGTATCCTCCTTCGGGAAATTTGCGATACTCCCAAATTAAATTTTTGGTAAAGTTGGCTAAATTCCTAATTACCTTTACTTATTTATGTTTATTGTGCTATAGTTGATAATCGTGAAACTCATGCGGATGTGGCGGAATTGGTATACGCGCACGTTTGAGGGGCGTGTGGCTTTGCCTTGCGAGTTCGAGTCTCGCCATCCGCATTTTTATTGTTAGTCAAAAGTCATTAGTCAGCAGTCAAAAGCTAAAGATTGTAGACTAGTGTCTTTTTGTATAGGCATATCAGAGTGTCAAAGTAACGATTTTCTGCTTGCAACATTCCTAATACCTTTAGTTGTTAATGACTGTTGACTTGATTCCAGTTTTTTGTGCTTTTATAGAAGTAGGTGAACTTTTGTAAAGAACATTGACTGCAATATTTACTTCAAGTAACAACTCAACACTACCAGCTGCGTGGCATCGCCTAACCCCTATTTGGCAAGGTGGGGAGGAAGTAATTAAAGAAAGTTTGCCCCACACTCAGCTTGCTCCGGCGTGGCAAATGCTGCTACTTGGCGACGGCTCACCCACAAGACACTTAGAATTACTTACAGGTGAGCCGACAGAAGTCGATGTCATTGATATGTCGTTAATTGGTATGGATTTGGATGATGCACCAGACTTGATTCAAACCTTACCAGGGCCAAGGTTGAGGCGACAAGTGTGGCTACGCACTCCTAGTGGTCAGCGATTAGCTTATGCTACATCATGGTGGGAAGCTAGCCATGTGGATGAATATTTACAGAACCGCTCCCTACCTATTTGGGCTAGCCTCGCTCGTCTGCGTACTGAGTTATATCGAGATGTGCGTGGCATTTATTATGGATGTTCACCTGGCCTAGAAGTAGGATTTGATGTAGAGGGGCCTTTTTGGGGTCGTCATTATCTATTTTGGCATCATGGTCAACCCTTGACTTTGATTTATGAAGTCTTTTCGCCTTATTTAACCAAATACTTAGGTGCAACACAGTTAAGTCCCCAAAATGGCAAAGCCTAGTGCAATCGCGCTCAGGTTAATTAATTTTGCACAATAGAGATTTGCGTTATTGGGGTAGTAGCAACAGTTCAAATATTCCTCTTCTGTTAATTTCTGGATTAAACAAGTAGGAAAACAGTTACATTATCCAGAAGTATAAAAGGGTTTAAATTAATTAATGGCACAAATTAAGCCTGATGTGAATTAGGAAAACCTTCTATATCTGAAAAATAGCTTATGCTTGGGGCTAATGAAACTCGGTAGGTGCGGGTTAATCAAATATCATGAACAATTAACGATGATACTGGTGAACCCGATCCTACAAATGTCTACGGAATTATAAGATTTTAATTTACATTAAACGTAAATTACGTAATTGAATCCCAGCAATAAATCAGAATTAGGAAAGATATCTAAGCAGGGATAAGTCAACCAAACCAGAAAGAGCGGTTGGACAGTTGCGCATCATAAAAGCATCGCTATTGAAACTAAAGATGATAGGTACATCAATTAATTCACCAGTAGCGATCGCCTTTTGCATTCCTGCGCTAACACTGTGATTATTATCTTTAGCCTCAATTACTGCCAGTGGTAAACCAGGTTGGTAATACAGCACGTAATCAGTGCGTTTTGCTGACCTCGACTAGCAAGCTTACCCCTAACAATCACCACCTTACCTTTTGTCAGCGTCACTTTCTCTCGAATCTGAGTGTTGATATCTCATCCCCGATTAGTTAGACCAAGCTTAATGTACTTTGTACAGATATCACGTTCACTCAAAGATTTCTTGTCAATGACTTCTGACATAAAGGGGTCGATTTAGAGTTGAGGAGTATAGGCAGTTAAATTACATAGCCTACCGTAGAGAATGTTATGTATGTAACTTGTATTATGTTATATCTCAACTTCTAGATGTCAAATTAGCTACTAATTATTTATGGGTGCGTTGCTTTAGCTGGCTGATGTCACTGTATACTAATGGGCGATCGCCAAATTAAATTTTAGTTTCTGCAAAATACAAATAACCTGTAACTATTTGTAAATAAAGCATTTTATATACACTGCAAAAGAGAGTTGAAATTAAATTATTTTGTGCTGAATAATGTAAAACCGTCATAATTATTGTATTTGAAACACCTCTAAAATTTATTAGTAAAGTTGAATTGTTTATGATGACTGATTTAAAAATGTTGAAAAGCCTCACTAAGTATCAAAAAGGTTAATTAGAAAATCATATTCAAGCATTTGATTACCGAAGTATCGAAAATATCTAAATTTAAAGTGGCGAAATTTATCAAATTATTTGCTATATAAATATAGACATTTTTAATTTGAGTTAACTAAATAAAGCTAATCAAAAATTTACCAATATTGAGGTGTAGGTTTTATGACATCACCTATATTGTCTAATCCCAAGAAGAAACGTAGGAAATCTTCTCTGAGATTGACACTTTCAAGCGCAGGATTATTAATTGCTATAGGTAGTACAGCGTACTGGTTTTTTAGTCAAGGACAGTTATTCTACAGAGATTTGCTCACGGGTGCGAATATTATTCCTAGTGATGCGTTGTTTGCTGTCTCTTTGACTACAGATACCAAACAATGGCAGAAATTGCAGGAATTCGGGACTAAAGAATCCCAAGTACAAGTCAATCAAAGCTTAGTTAAGTTACGCGATCGCTTTCTTACCAATTACGGTTACAACTTTGAGAAAGACATTCAACCGTGGGTAGGTGATGCAGTCACCTTAGCAATTTTAGCCCCCCAAATCAATAAATCACCGTCAAAACCAGTATCTACCATCGATAACACTGGCAATAATCCGCAGTCAATGGTGATGGTATTACCAGTCAAAAACCCCCAAAAAGCTAAAGCGGTCTTTGCTCAACCAAAACCCCTCACACAAGGTAAATGGATTGACCGCACTTATCAAGGGATTAATATCAAACAAAGCGAAGGACAGCCAGGAGAAAACTTATCGGCTGCATTTCTAGATGGAAAATTTTTGGTGATTACAGATAATCTCCAAACCACAGAAAGAGCGATCGATGCTTACAAAAATAAAACCTCTTTAGCCACAATAGGCGGTTTTGCTGATAATTTTCCTAAAATTGCCAACTATCAGCCCTTAGCACAGTTCTACATCAACGTACCCAACGCTGCAAAAATAGCAGCTATAGCTCCTAATCGTCGCTTACCTGCTCAGGTTTTAGCTCAACTACAAAATAACCAAGGTTTAGCCGGAACTTTGACATTAGAAGCGGAAGGGTTACGCATTAAAGGAGTTTCTTGGCTAAATCCTAGTAGTCAGCGGGTTTTGGCAGTAGAAAATCAAGCAGGTACAATGCAAAATCGCGTACCAGCAGAAACCTTAATGATGTTGTCTGGTAGTAATTTACAGCGTTTATGGAGTGAATATGTTTTAACATCCCAAGGTAATCCTCTCTCACCCATTACACCAGAACAACTGCGGAGTGGGGTAAAATCTCTTACCAATCTTGATTTAGAACGGGATTTGCTCAGTTGGATGAAAGGTGAGTTTGCCGTATCAATCATTCCTGGGACTCCCAAACCGGGGGCTTCTCAAGATTTTCGTGCTGCTTTGGTACTGATGATTCAAGCAAAGGAACGCCAATTAGCTGAAACATCCATAAAACAGCTAGATGACGTGATGAAAAATCAATACCAGTTCCAAATTCAATCAGCAACGGTAGCAGGTAAACCCGTTGTGAATTGGATCAGTCCATTTGGCACACTCACCGCTACTCACGGCTGGTTACATGGAGATGTAGCTTTTTTGTCCATAGGCGCACCTGTAACTGATAAAATTCTTCCCAAACCTAGTACCACCCTTGCTAACAGCCTGACATTTCAGCAGACAGTGCCAACAGAACCCAATCCCACAAATGGCCAATTCTATATAGATGTAGAACAGACAGCGAAAAATTTTCCCCTCCCCAGACTGATACCCCAACAACAAACCCTACTAGCTGCCACCCGTTCTATAGGTATGACATCAGCCATCAGCGATAATCGCAGCACCCGCTATGATATTTTTCTGACACTCAAGAAAGCTGATAAATAAGGCAGGTCGCAGGGGAGATTAACCCAATGCCCGATTTGGAATTTTGAACTTTAAACTTTGAATTTTTAATTTTGAATTCCTGAAACAGATAGGATCAGAACAGTCAGAATCGAAATTTTCAAGAGTCCCCTGCGGAGAACACTTTATGAATCTGGTTTTACTCCAGAATTGGTTGGATAATGCCTCATTTGCTGTCTTATTTATCACCATGCTGGTGTATTGGGTGGGAGCAGCGTTTCCCAGTTTCAGCATCACTAATGCGTTAGGAACAGCTGGCATGGCGATCGCTAATTTGTGCATCGCTACTCTTCTGGGAGCGCGTTGGCTAGAAGCTGGCTATTTTCCTTTGAGTAATTTGTATGAATCCCTATTTTTCTTAGCGTGGGGAATCACTACAGTACATCTGATTGCAGAAAATTCCAGCCGTAGCCGCCTAGTAGGTGTTTTCACTAGCCCAGTAGCTATGGGGATCACTGCTTTTGCTACTTTGACATTACCATCAGAAATGCAAATATCCGAGCCGCTAGTACCAGCATTGAAGTCTAATTGGCTGATGATGCACGTTAGCGTCATGATGTTAAGCTACTCAGCTTTGATGGTAGGTTCATTGCTAGCGATCGCATTTTTGGTTGTCACTCGTGGTCAGAACATTCAATTACAAGGTAGTTCTGTTGGTAATGGTGGCTATCGCACCAATGGCTACCGTCTGCACAAAGCGGGTGAATTAATTGCACAACCAGCAACACCACCTGTAGAAAACAATGGTTTCGCCCGTTTAGAAACCAATAACAACGGTAATGGCAACACCGCCGTTTTAAACTTAGTTACTGCTGCTCAATCTCCAGTCTTAACATCGGCTCAGACCCTCTCACCTCAACGTCTTAGCATAGCGGAAACCCTCGATAATATTAGCTATCGTGTCATTGGTTTGGGCTTCCCTCTACTCACCATCGGGATTATCGCTGGTGCAGTTTGGGCAAATGAAGCTTGGGGTTCTTACTGGAGTTGGGATCCGAAAGAAACTTGGGCATTAATTACTTGGCTTGTATTCGCCGCTTATCTCCACGCTAGAATTACTCGTGGTTGGCAAGGTCGCCGCCCAGCAATTTTAGCTACCAGTGGCTTTGTCATAGTTTGGATTTGCTACCTGGGTGTCAATCTTTTAGGGAAAGGTTTACATTCTTACGGCTGGTTTTTTTAAAATTCTTATCCCCTCTTCATGTGTGGAGAGGGGATTTGTGAGGATTATGACTCTCTTTTGGGAAATATGAATATAGTTCCAGGAGATGAGTATGAAGAATGAAGGGGAAAAAATAAATCTTGAAAATGATGTTATTTATCTTTATCAACAACAAATTCAAGATGTTTACAATACTCAAATAGCGTTTCAATTGCTGGGTGCAATTCAGCAAATTTGGAGTAAATTACGCTCTCCTTCAGAAGCTCAGTTATTTGATGAAGGATTAGAATGTTATCTTTTATCACCTGGCAAACAATGGCGCATGGGTAAACTGAAAATGCGGTTTGAATTTCATCCTGATGAATCTAATAAGGATAAAATTGAAGCAAATAATCAATTAGAAAATAGTCAAAAAAATTCTCCACTGGAAGATTTGAGAGAAAAACTAAAAGAAATTGACGAATAATATTTTGTCAATTTGACAGCTTTTCCCTCTCTTTTTATTCAGCATTTTTGGTCAAAATATTATAGTCCACAAATAAAACTTTAATCGTGTCTGCTAGAGATGCTTTTCATGAAATTGTCAAAACCGCTCTCCAGAAAGATGGCTGGTTAATTACACATGACCCCTATCCACTACAAGCTGGTACATTTGACCTGGCAATTGATCTGGGTGCAGAAAAGGTAATTGCAGCAGAAAGAAAAGGCTGGAAAATTGCTGTAGAAATCAAAAGTTTCCTGGGAGCATCAAAGATTTCAGAATTTTACGGAGCAATGGGGCAGTTCATAGCATACAGAACAGCCTTAAAAAGTCAAGACTCTCAACGTGTTTTATATCTGGCAGTATCCAGCGATATTTACGAGCGTTTTTTTGTTACTTCATTTATTCAGGAACTTGTTGAGCAAAACCAGATGCTTTTATTGATCTACGATATTGATAGGGAGGTAATTCAACAATGGCTACCGTCGATGAATACCGACAACATATCCAAAACCTGCTAAACGAACACGCTAAACTTGTATGGGATGAACGCATTCAAGCTCAAACTATTTTCGATACTGAGCATGACCATTACCAACTAGTCTATGTTGGTTGGCGTAATTCCAAACGAGTATATGGTACTGTTCTACATCTTGACATCATCGATGGCAAAATTTGGATTCAACAGGATGGTACAGAAGTTGGTATTGCAAACAAATTGGTTGAACTCGGTGTGCCTAAACAGGACATAGTTTTGGGATTTGATCCTCCAAAATTCCGACATTATACTGACTTTGCAGTTGGATAATAACCGTTAATTTTAGCGCAAAAATTTAGAACTTTTATACACTTACAACCGAAAATATAATACTGACCTGCACTATAGAAATAAAATCATAATTTTATTACGGATAACCTATCCTAGCGACAGAAAATATAAATTTAGTTGCGGGATATTCTTATGACAGACGGATTTGAGCGACTAAATCATGATGAAGTTGTCAATATAGAACCAGATATATTCAGTAAATTAGAGATTGCGAAAACTTTTAAAGTCCGTGATTTAATTACAGCAATTAAAGAATATATTGGTGCAGAAGGAACAGTTGAAGCAAATTTATATACTCAGGGTTTAAGTTGTGAAGTTTTGAGATTTAGCTCACAAGGTTGGATTAAAGGGAAAGTAAGACTGGCATTAGAATTTTGTCCTGATGAACCTGATTCACCATTAGATGAAATTTATCAAATTCATCAACAACTCAAACAAATTGATCAAGAAACATTATGGTGATATTCCAGACAAAATATGATTAGCATAGTTAAGCTTATTTATCGCTTAACGTCTTAAAAAACTGCCAATGGTATGGACTGCACTACACGCCAAAATACATCGTACTATCCGATCGCGTCGTTTATGTGAACGGCACAAACGGCTGTTAGTAGCAGTTTCAGGCGGACAGGATTCTCTGTGTTTAGTGAAATTACTGTTAGATTTACAACCCAAATGGGAGTGGGATGTAGGTATTGTCCACTGTGATCATCGCTGGCGTGAGGACTCTCAAGCTAATGCTCATCATGTAGAAAATTTAGCTAAAAATTGGGGTGTATCTTTTTATTTAGAAACTGCTGCTAAACCTATAAATAGTGAAGCTGCGGCTCGTGATTGGCGTTATCAAGCTTTCATAGCGATCGCCGAAGCTCACAATTATCAATATATAATCACAGGTCACACCGCCAGTGATCGCACCGAGACTCTGCTGTACAACTTAATTCGGGGAACTGGTGCAGATGGTTTGCAAGCATTAACTTGGCAACGTCCCCTCACTGAGCAAATTTTGTTAGTGCGTCCCTTATTGGAAGTAACTCGCAAGCAAACAGAGCATTTTTGTCAAGAGTTTAATTTGCCAATTTGGGAAGATTCCACCAATCAAGATTTAAAATACGCCCGTAATCGCATCCGGCAAGAATTAATTCCATACTTACAACAACACTTTAACCCCAAAGCAGAATTAGCGATCGCCCAAACTGCCGAACTACTACAAGCAGATGTGGAATATTTAGAACAAGCGGCCAAGCAATTACGGGAAGAGGCGATCGGGGACTGGGGACTAGGGAAAGAAAATGAGGGAAATTCCTTACCTCTACGTTTAAACCGTCAGGTATTGCGAAAAGCACCATTAGGACTGCAACGGCGTGTGATGCGTCAGGTATTACAACAGATTCTTCCTGACTCTCCCAATTTTGAGCATATTGAAAAATTCACTGCCTTAATTACCGCCCCCAACCGATCACAAACCGATCCCTTTCCTGGTGGTGCGATCGCTCAAGTCCAAGGCGATTGGATAATATTAGAAACTGGGGATGGAGACTAGGTATATCACCTGTCACCTGTCACCTAAGATGCTAACAACTCTGGTTGAGATAGTAAACTACCGATAGTGTGACGAATTTCAGTAATAGTTTGGAGTTGATGATCACTAGTTTCTTGGATTTGACCCAAAGATTCGCCGATGCTTTGTAGCTTGTGCCGCATCTCATCTAAGCAATCTTGAATGGGTTGTAGTGCTTCTTGATAAAGATTTACCCGACCCCAACATTCAGTGTTAGCCATTTGTAAAGAAAGAAGATTCTCTTCCATCTTTTTCAGTTCTTGCTGCTGTTCTTGGATGTTGTGGGTTTGATTATCAATCATCCCTTGGTCTAGTTCTATCGCTGCACGCATTTGCTCAATTTCACGTTCCAATCTTTGTAGTTCTTGGGATTGTTGTTGACGCTGTTGTTCCAATTGCGAAATAATCGGACTCAAGTCAATACTATTTTCTTCATCAGCATTAGCAATAGCCTGTCCTTGTCGCCGTAGGAGGATGTTTTGGTGTTGCTTGATCAGCTTTTGCCGCATTAACAGATTGCGTCTTTGTCCTACTAAAGTTTCATTGAGCATCTGATAAAGGTCTTGCTCATCAGCTAGTTCAGCTTGCAAATTGCTGACATCTTGACCGGATGCTTGATTAATCTTGCCTTGTAGTTCGTCTATGGTTTCTTGTTTATATTTCAGTTCTTGTTCTTGATCATGAACAAAACTAGAGTCTATTTCTAACTTTTCTGATAAATCTTGTATTGTCTTTTGCAGTTCACCCAGAGGCATATTTTCTAGAGCCTGCACATCAATTTTTTGACCTAACGATGCACCGCCAGAAGTTGCAGCTATAGAGTAAATTTGCTGATATAACTCATCCTGAGATTGTAACTGCTGTTTAAGTATTTGAATAAGTTCTTGTTTACTAGCGATCGCGGCTGTATTCACCTTCAATTGGGCAGTTTGTTGCTCTAGAGTTTGTTGTGCTTGTTGCCGCTCGTTTTGGCGATCGCTCACAGTTTGCATCAGTTGTTCTACTTCTTTTTGCTGTTGCTCAGCTGTGGTTTTTTGTTCTTGAAATTTTTCCCAATGTGGGTTGAGAGTTGCTTGTTGCTTTTCAACGATTTCAAGGGTTGTATGCAGATGTTCCCGCAGGATTTCTATCGGAGCAACGCGACTAGATAAGCGATCAAGTAAATCGCTCATCTTACGACTTTGGGCCGCGTCTAATACTCCTCCCTCTTGTAGACGTTCCTCCAAACGACGCTGCTCACCCCGCAGATGCTCCCACGCGCCTTCTAATTCCTGACGATTGCGATCAATTTCTGCTTGTAACTGTTCAATTGTTTCACGGGAAGTTTCAACTTCCTGTTGTTGCGTTTCTAAGCGTTGAAACTCCTCTTCCATGTTGTGCAACTGTTCTAATCGCACCTCCATGTCCATTTCACGGCGATTTAACTCTTGCGCCTGAAATGTCAATGATTCCTTCCATTGATCGATCTCGTCTTCCTTGAGCTTATATTTTTCTAGCTGACGAGAAAAATTTTGCAAAATATTAACCAGTGGCCTACCAGCTTCTTGAATTCTCTGTACTTGACGATTGGGATTTACTTCTACTAGCACCAGCGCGCCATCATTCAATTTGCTAGCTTCCTCAGCAGGTATGATTTCCTCCGACACAGGACTCCAATTCTGGTCGGTTCGCTGACAAGCTAGCAGTTTCAGTTCGGTTTTGGAACTACCACTCAGTAAGCCGCCTTTCTGCTTTTGTACTTCTGCTAAATACAGCACACCGCTAGTCCTCTTGGTACTTGATGTATTTGTTTGAAAATATACTTTAGATTATTCTGCTAACTTGTCTTATTTACCCTAAATTGAGGAAAACAAAACACACAAATATATTTATAGACGCTAAATTTTGCGCCTTGCTATTCATAGCAGCGATTTGATCTTGCCTTTATATTCTGTACTGAGGACAGTTATGATGACTTCCGTGTTATCACTAGCTTTGTCAAAGAGTATTAAGAAAATTTACGGTTTATAGCTGAAGGAATTCTCTGATCAAAACTAGTACAACAAAGCAAAAGAAACAACCTTATATTTATCGGCTAATATTAATTGCATCAAAAGGAGCTACTTAGAATTCAATGCAGGGAAATTTACAGGAAATTGATATTCGCAGCATCCTGCAATTAATTGAACTAGGACAGCGAACTGGGCAACTGTTCATAGAAAGTTATGAATTTCACGAGCAGAGTAAAGTATCTCCAGCAGGTGAATACAAAAATTGGTTGATATTTTTCCACAATGGACAAATTATTTATTCCCAAGCAGGGCATAATAATTTGTCACGAATTAATGATTACTTACGTCAGTATCGTGGGGAATCATCTCCTGATGAACACATAGACTATTTAAGTGCAGAAGATGCTTCAGAATATGACTACATTTGGATGCTTCTAGAGGAGAATATCATCAACCCCAAAAAAGCACACGTTATTATTTATCGTTTGCTATCTGAGACCCTATTTGACCTGCTAAGTTTACACCGAGGTAGTTTTATTTTTCAGCAAGACACAGCCTTAGTACCACAGCTAACTAGCTGGGAGATTGCACCTTTAATGGCTAAAATTACCCAACAATTACAAGAGTGGAAGCAACTATACCCATATATTCAATCGCCAGAACAATTACCAATACTAGCTCAAACAGTTCATCTGCATTCCTCATTACCAGTAACTACAGTCAATAAACTCAAACAATGGGCAGATGGTCAAACCTCCCTACGTCAACTTAGTCGTTATCTTGATCGCGATATTTTGACGGTAGCCAAGACAATATATCCATACATACAACAGGGTTGGCTGAAACTAACATATCCAGAAAGCACTAATTCTCAGGCGCAAGTCAAGGATCAACAAAAGATGAAGATATTATGTATTGACCAAAGCCAAACTATTGGTGAGACAGTAGAGTCGATTTTGCGTCCACAAGGTTACGAAGTAATTGCTCTCAGCAATCCTCTAGACGCACTTAGTCTAATTTTTCAACTCCAACCACACCTCATCTTATGTGACAATACCATGCCAGAATTAAGTGGTTATGAGATGTGTGCCATGCTGCGACAATCACAAGCATTTCGGTATATACCGATGATTATGCTGACTAGTAAAGATAAATTTATAGATCGAGTTAGGGCAAAGATGGTCGGGGCCACAGATTTGTTAACAAAACCCTTTAATCATGCGGAATTACTAATTTTGATCAAAAAATATCTCAATATTTGATCTGGTGTGACGAAATAAACTCAATACAGCACTTGTTGATCCCATAGAAGATGGGGTAAAAAATGTTATCACAGAATCAAACAACTCTCAGACTAAAGTTATTATCCACTCGACTTAGTGAAATCTTAGATTTAATTTATACAGTAACTATTTGCAGGGAGAGCAGGGAATGTTCCAAAGAGGAACGTCTACACCGGGAGGTAGATAGCCATTTATGAGTACAGTTCTGATTGTGGAAGACAGTCTTGCCCAGAGGGAGATGATCACAGACCTCCTAAAAGCCAGTGGTTTAACAGTTACCCATGCCACTGACGGACTAGAAGCATTGGAGGCCATTCAAACTGAACCTCCTGATCTGGTGGTTTTAGATATTGTCATGCCCCGCATGAATGGTTACGAAGTTTGTCGTCGATTAAAGTCCGACCCCAAAACCCAAAACGTTCCCGTGGTTATGTGTTCTTCTAAAGGTGAAGAATTTGATCGCTACTGGGGCATGAAACAAGGGGCGGATGCCTACATAGCTAAACCGTTTCAACCAACTGAGTTGGTGGGAACAGTCAAACAACTGCTGCGAGGATAAGGATGAACACAACATGGTTAGCAAACCGGACTTTTTAAATGGTAATGGTCAAGATCACTTTCGTCCTGAATTACAAGTAGAAAGTCCTGAAGGTGAGTTACATTTGCGGTTTTACATTCCTTCGCATCAGGAGTTTGCACTACCCGCAACTGGTATTCGAGAAGTAATGGAAATGAGTCCTGACAGAATCACTCCGATTCCTAATGCTTCTCCTTTACTTTTGGGTACTCTAAATCTACGAGGTCGAGTAATTTGGGTAGCCGATTTGGGTCAATTTTTAGGGGAAGCAACTCCGTTGAACACGGACAAAGCAGAGATTTCGGTAATTGCTGTGCAAGAACAAGACACAATCGTCGGTTTAGCAGTAGAAGCAATTGGTGGTATGGATTGGCTAGATGTTCAAAATCTGATGCCACCTACCAACATACCGGATACCATGACTCCCTTTTTGCGTGGAGAGTGGTTATTAGATTCTAAAAATAATCAGTGTCTAAGACTACTAGATCAAATGGCAATTTTGCGGAGTGCGCGGTGGGCAGGATGAAATTGGGAGGGAGGAAATGGCAGCAAGTATAGAAGATTACCTCGAAACATATCAACAGGCTTATACAGCTTACGCGCAACAGGACTATGAAGTTGCAGCGACTTTAGTCGATCAAGTGGTGCAGAATGTCCCAGATGACCCAAACTGCCATTTATTGCGGGGTCACATCTACTATGTTTTGCAACAATACGATATAGCAGAAGTAGAATATCAAAAAGTTTTGGAATTGACGGATGACTTTGAACTCATTGGGGTAGCTCACAAGAGTTTAGAAAATATTAGCCAATATCAACAACTAATTACAGATCCAGTCGAACATCAAGAAGCAATCAATCTGACCACTACATCTAATTTCCTAGAATCTGAATCAACAGAATTAGAAGATTTAGGAGCAATAGATAACTTTGATATTAGTAGCTTTGATTTAAATGCCTTGGAAACTAACCAAGCCATCGATACAGCAGAAATTGCCCTAGAAAATCCTTTTGAAATTCCCACAGATACTTTGGTATCACCATCGACATCAGTATCTACACTGCCTGTGAGTGATGATCCTTTTGCGGTGAACGAACAACAAAGTGAGCAAAAATTAGATTCCTCCAGTCAAGAGGATATGGGCGAATTGGATTTACCTGTTTTCTGGCAAGAAGATTCCTCAACGGAGAGTTTTGAGCAGTTAGAGATTGATTCTAATTTTTTAGAAAGCGGTACAGATTCTCCCAGTGATGACCTGAATAATGTCGATTCACCATTTGGACAATTTGACACGCCGACAAATCTCAACGGACACTATAAAGCGTCTGAATTCTTGACAAAATTAGAGGAAGAAAAACCAATTAATTCAGATGTACAAGTCAGCAGTCAGAGCCAATTAAATGAGGATTTATCCTTGGGTAAAGAAGACATCAACGATAACCCAATATCAACAGATAATTCCCTCAGTACTGATAAAAATGATATTTCTCCATCTGAACCTAGTAACTGGTTACAAACCATAGCAGATCAAGAAGAATTATTAAAAGCTTCGCCAGAGATGAATGGCAATTTTTCTCAAAGAGAACAGCCATATCCAGAGGTTATCAAACAAGAAGTTCAAACTTTTGATGTTGATGAAAGTTTTGACTTTGAAGCCTTTGAATCAGCTTTTGGTTCAGAAAGTATGACGGAGGATGAAGATACTAGCAGTATCCTCAGTAAAGGCAATTCTAAAAGTAATATAGAATTTTTAGACGACTTTGATGAATTCGATGATTTAGGAAATATTCCTGGATTTGATTTGGCAGATGCGGATTCTAGCTTTAGTGATGTCATGCTTTCCAGTTCTACGGAAATTGGTAGCATTCCTCAAAATAAAGTAGAGCCTGTAAGTAATGCTAGTAGCGATCGCGATGAAGAACTCTTTAGCATTACTGGTTCGCAAGAATCAGTACCAATCTTTAGCCAAACGGATGTTGCTAAAGTAGAACCCCAAGTCAACATTGAGCAAGGTTGGTTAGCACCCTTAGAAAACGCTACCCTAGATGCCAAACCTTGGCTAGTAGGTGGTGCGGTGGGTGTGTTCTCCGCTTTGGTAGTAGCAACAGTCAGCTTTGCTTCTACTAGTTTTTCCCCTCCCCAACAACGGGAAACAGTACGGAATACTGGTTGGGCAATGTCGCTAGCTGCTGGGATCACAGGTTTTGCCACAGCTGCTTTTATGGGTAATCTCACCCTCAAACAAATGCGTCGGACTACCAAAGATTTGCAAGCCCAATTTGATGCTGTGCGCCAAGGTAATCTGAATGTGCAAGCTACAGTGTATTCCGAAGATGAACTAGGGCAATTAGCAGCTGGTTTTAATGAGATGGCACGGGTAATTTTAACTACCACCTTTGAAGCGCAACGCAAAGCTGATGAACAAGAAGAAGCCAAAGAAAACCTACAACGCCAAGTAATTCGTCTCTTAGACGACGTAGAAGGCGCAGCCAGAGGTGATTTAACAGTACAAGCGGAAGTGACAGCCGATGTATTGGGAGCAGTTGCCGATGCCTTTAACCTGACAATTCAAAACCTGCGGGACATCGTCCAACAGGTAACAGTCGCCGCCAAAGAAGTGACCAAAGGTGCGACCAACTCTGAAACCTTTGCTACTGCTTTATCTAGCGATGCCTTACGACAAGCCGAAGAATTAGCAGTCACCCTAAATTCCGTACAGGTGATGACTGACTCAATTCAACGGGTGGCAGAAGCAGCACGGCAAGCCGAAGCCGTAGCTCGTGATGCAAGTGCGATCGCTCTCAAAGGTGGAGAAGCTGTAGAAAACACCGTGGCGGGGATTTTGGAAATTCGGGAAACTGTAGCTGAAACTACCCGTAAGGTGAAACGACTAGCGGAATCTTCCCAAGAAATTTCTAAGATTGTGGCGTTAATTTCTCAGATTGCCTCCCGCACCAACTTACTAGCACTCAATGCCAGTATTGAGGCAGCGCGGGCGGGAGAAGCTGGGCGCGGGTTTGCAATTGTGGCAGATGAAGTCCGACAATTAGCGGATAAATCAGCTAAGTCATTAAAAGAAATCGAGCAAATCGTGATGCAAATCCAAAGCGAAACAGGCTCAGTAATGACCGCAATGGAAGAAGGTACACAACAGGTAATTAAAGGCACAAAACTGGCAGAAGAAGCCAAGCGATCGCTTGAAAATATCATTCAAGTGGCAAATCGCATCGATGGCCTAGTGCGCTCAATTACCAGCGATACCGTAGAACAGACGGAAACCTCCCGCGCTGTTGCTCAGGTAATGCAATCTGTAGAACTCACCGCTCAAGAAACATCCCAAGAAGCACAAAGAGTTTCCGGCGCACTGCAAAACTTAGTTGGTGTATCCCGCGACTTGATTGCTTCCGTAGAACGTTTCCGCGTGGACACTATGCAAACAAAGTAATTAGTCAATAGTTCAAAGTCCAAAGTCAAAAGTTCAAAGTTTACATAATTGGCTATTGACTGATGACTGATAACTGACAATCGGTAACTAACGACTAATGACTAATGACTAACGACTATTGACTATTGACTAAAAAACTATGCTGCCTGAACAACAACAGCGAATTTTAGGCTACTTTATTGAAGAAGCCAGAGACCACCTCAACACCATTGAACAGGGGCTACTCAATCTTCAAAGTACCTTGAATGACCCGGAATTGATTAACGAAGTTTTCCGGGCTGCTCACTCCATTAAAGGTGGTGCAGCAATGCTTGGTTTAACTAGCATTCAGCACACAGCCCACCGTCTAGAAGATTGTTTTAAAGTTCTCAAAGAAAATCCGATTCAGGTTGATCAAAAACTAGAGTCATTATTCCTTGGCGTATCTGACACTCTCAAGGCACTTCTGGAACAGTTAAGCGGCCCCTTTGGCTTGTCAGAAGAAACTGCTAATACTTTGATGTCAGAGACAGAACCAGTCTTCCAATGGCTGAATCAGCATCTAGAACTGTTAGTGCAGCACGCTGATACTAGTACGGCAGAGACATCAACTGTCAGCCAACCAACCGCCGCAGATAGTGTAGGTACACTCACAGAAATATTTTTCCGTCAGGATGTACCAGATCTTCCAGATCACACCGCTACACCCGAAACAGCACCTCAATCAGCCACAACCATAGCAAATGATCATTGGGGTGAATTTCAAGCCCAAGTACTACAAATATTGAGGGAAATGTTGCAACTGTTTAAACAAGCTGCAACATCAGAATCTCGTCGAAATCTTCAGCAATGCTGTAACCAGTTAGTTCAACTAGGCCAAACTTGGAATTTACCTAATTGGTGTAATTTGTCTAAAGCCGCAGCCACTGCTATTGGCAATTCAGAAAATAGCTATCTCACCTTAGCTAAAATTGTCATCACAGAAATTAAACAAGCACAAGAGCTAGTGCTGCGTGGTAGAGAAACAGAGATTACAATTAGCCAACAACTAGAAGCACTGTGGGATTTTCCAGAAACTGCTTTGATGGAAGTAGCTCAAGAGTTGCTTGGGGATGTTCCATCTACTGTCACACAATCATTCATTACACCAACAACGAGTGAATCTACACAAATAATTCCTGAAGTATCCTCAGTTGTGGCTGAGAATTCCAACAGTAATATTCATATTGAATTGCCAACAGATAGTGTAACGAATCTCACTGAAGTTTCTGAACAACTTGAGTCCCAAAGAGAGGATCAAGTCTCTACAGAAAACGCTAAAGATGAACGTGATATCGCTGCCAATATTTTTTGGGAAAGCGAAGCTACACCATTTGCTCATGCTGCCAAAATAGAAACCAATGGGCCAGAAGTAGGGTTAGCAGAGTTAAATACCCTGGCTGATTTATTTGAAGGCGAAACACCAGAACTAGATGAAAGTTGGCAGCAAGAGGAAGTTGTAGAAATTGCAGACTCCAGTGAATTAGGAGTAGATATCAGTGAAACGATTATTCAGGAATATGATAGCGATCTAGCTGATTTCCTATCGCTAGATGGAGATAATCATGAATCTCAATCTGTTACAAATAGAAGCGAAGACTTCGGATTATTATTCGGTGATCATCTGCCAGATCAAGAAAAACCATTAATAGAAAAATCACCAGAAGAAATCAAGAATTCCAATCAAATATTATCTGATGAATTACTTAAGTCTGAGATTCAAGATCATCCTGATACAATAGCAGATCTACTAAGTATAACAACTGATGCAAGTAGCTTAAATGCTAGTGAATCTGAACACAGAGATAACGAATTTTCTGCTAGTTTTAGCGAAACAGAAAAATTATCAAATAGTTTGGATGAATTCTTTATAGAACAAGAATTAAATGCAAATATTCTTGAAGAAGTTAACATTGAGAATTATCTCCAAGACCCGCAAAATATATCAGCAGAGAATTTGAATTTAGATAATTTATTTGTAGGCTTAGACAGCGATAGCCAAGTATCTACAAACGGATTAGAGACAGTTAATAATTTATTTGATGAACAGCCGTTAACAGTACTAGAATTTATTGCACCTGAGCAAGATGTAGATAGCTTATATCAACAAGAAATTCCAGACGAAACAGATCAACTATTTTCTTCTGTGGTAGAGAATGAGATAGCCAAAGAGTTAGAGGAGAGCTTATTTGCTGCTGCGACTGGTGAAATTCTGCGTGACAGTGGAAGTTCTATAAACTCTAGGTTAGAAAATTTTGATTTGGATGATTTGAATGCTACTTTTTTCCAATCAGAAGAAGATTTAGATTTAATATTAGACTCAGAAAATAATAATTTTTCCGCAGATTTAACAAGCAATACATCCATCGTTTCTAATATCACCAATGAGGTTTCTCCGACAGAAACACAAAGTTTTTCACAAGTACCAGAAACTTTAGATTTTGTACCTGAGTTTACTAATCAGCTTACAGAAATATCCTCTATAGATAATCAACTATCATTTGCAGATTTTGAAGTTGATGTGTCTAGTGAAAATCACGATGATACTACTCCATTACCGAAAAATATAGATCATACAGATAATTCTCTATTCGCTACAACGAGTAATTTGAATTCACAGCAGGAGCAGGATTTACAAGCTATAACGAATATTGCTATCGACTTAGATACGAATATTGAACTTTCAGATATTGATGAAGATAGCGAATCAGATTTAGCTGCTAATTTGCTAGCGATAACAAATGAATTACCAACAACTAACCTAGAAGCATGGGTAATTCCCATTAGTGAATTGACAGATGTTGTCATTGATGATACTCAATTCATTAGTGATCCCATTTCAAATAAGGAAGTTGCAGAAACTCCTGATTTAGATTTTGGGGAATTGACGATTCCTAGTGGCGAATTGGCAGAGACGACAATTCAAGACTTTAGTGAAAATCTCAGTCTTGACATCGGTGAGGATTTATTAACCACGGAAGTTGCAGAAACTCCTGATTTAGATTTTGGGGAATTGACGATTCCTAGTGGCGAATTGACAGAGACGACAATTCAAGACTTTAGTGAAAATCTCAGTCTTGACATCGGTGAGGATTTATTAACCACGGAAGTTGCAGAAACTCCTGATTTAGATTTTGGGGAATTGACGATTCCTAGTGGCGAATTGGCGGTTGTTAACAATGATTTAACAGATGACCATCCAGAAAATAGTTCTGTAGAAATATCAGGAGAAACAGAGCTAATTCAAGATACAACTACAACATCTATTGAACCAACAAATACTAGTGAGTTATTCACAGAAACAATAGCCGATATAGAAGATGAGTTTGCTGATTTGGAAGCATTACTTGAAGTAGACTTGTCGCCAAGTAATGATGTTAATCCTGTACAAAAAGATGATTTTGCGGCTCTAGAAGCATTGCTGGGTGAAGATAATGCTCAAATAACATCAGACGAGCCGCAACCAGTGGCAATTCCAACTTCTGCACTGAAATTTACCCCACTTACTGCTAGCAATAAAGTAGCATCGGCAGTAGCAAAAGATGAGTTTAGTGATCTGGAAAAATTGCTAGCAGAAACAGATCAAACGATATCTCAGTCTACACCAGCCAAACAGACCACAGCTAAATTGCAGCGTCCTTCTAATCGTCGTCAGGCGAAATTTGAAGAAACGATGAAAGTACCAGTCAAGCAACTGGATGACATGAGTAATTTAGTGGGTGAATTGGTAGTCAATCGCAACACTTTAGAACAAGATCACGAAAGGTTGCGACAGTCCCTAGATAACTTGTTGGTTCAAGTGCAACAGCTCTCAGATGTGGGAGCAAGAATGCAGGAGTTGTATGAGCGATCGCTTTTGGAAGCGTCTTTGTTAGCTAGTCGCAAAACTAGGGAAACTCCTTTCCATAGTGATGACTCCCATGCTGACAGGGGTTTTAGTGAACTGGAAATGGATCGCTTTACTCCCTTCCATACACTATCTCAGGAAATGATCGAATTGATCGTGAGAGTGCGTGAGTCAGCTAGTGACATTGACTTCGTGACAGAAGAAACTGAGCGGGTGGCGCGACAGTTCCGTCAAGTAACAAATCAACTGCAAGAAGGTCTAACACGCGCACGCATGGTTCCCTTTTCTCAGACAATTGACCGTTTGCGACGCGGCGTGCGGGACAATGCTATCAAGTGTGGTAAACAGGTAGAGTTAATGATTGAAGGTGGTGACACCTTAATTGACAAGATGATTTTAGATCATCTTACTGATCCGTTGACGCATATGCTCAATAATGCGATCGCACACGGAATTGAAACACCTGATATCAGACAAGCTGCTGGTAAACCACCTGTGGGAATTATTACGATCCGCGCTTTCCACCAAGGAAACCAAACGGTGATTTCTGTGGGTGATGACGGTGCAGGTATCGATACAGAAAAGACTAAAACTTTAGCCGTGAAGCGGGGCTTAATTACACCAGCCCAAGCAAAAACTATTTCCCGCCTAGAAATCTATGACCTACTATTCCAAGCTGGATTTAGCACCAAAGATGAAGCCGATGAAATTTCCGGTCGTGGTGTGGGAATGGATGTGGTGCGTTCCGAAATCAGCGAAATTCGCGGCACAGTCAACACTGATTCTAGTTTAGGGAAGGGAACAACCTTTACAATTCGTTTACCGCTCACCTTAAGTATTTGTAAGGCTTTGTGTTGTGTTTCTGATAAAGCGAGGATTGCTTTCCCGATGGATGGTGTGGAAGACACCCTCGATATTCCGACCAAAAATATCCAGAAAAATGCTGAGGGACAATCATTTATTTCCTGGCGTGATACCGTCTTACCATTCCGTCCTCTCAAAGAATTATTAACATTTAATCGCCAACTCAGTCGGGGTAATGTTTACGGCGGGAATAGGGATGATGATATGATTTCTGTGGTTGTGGTGCGATCGGGAAATACCCTGCTCGCACTCCAAATAGACCAAGTATTAAGTGAGCAGGAAATAGTAATTAAGCAGTTTGAAGGACCTGCACCTAAACCCATTGGTGTGGCGGGTGCGACAGTTTTAGGGGATGGTCGGATCATGCCCATTGCTGACGTACTGGAACTTCTTGACATCTTCCAAGGACGGATGTCTAAACATAGCGGTAGCACATCTTGGCAACAAGCATCCACTCCTAGTCTTCCAGAAATTCAGGCTGAGAAAATTGACCCGACTGTACTTATTGTTGATGACTCAATTACAGTTCGTGAATTGCTGTCGCTCACCTTTAATAAGGCTGGGTATCGTGTGGAACAGGCACGGGATGGTCAAGAAGCTTGGGACAAACTCCGGTCTGGGTTGCCTTGTGATATCGTCTTCTGTGATATTGAAATGCCCCGTTGCGATGGTCTGGAGTTGCTTTCACGCATTCAAAAAGATTCAAACCTCAACCACTTACCCATTGCAATGCTCACCTCACGCGGTGCAGATAAACACAGGCAAATGGCGATTCAGCTAGGTGCTAGTGGCTACTTTACAAAACCATACTTAGAAGAAGCTTTACTAGAAGCTGCTGTGCGGATGTTAAAAGGGGAAAAATTGGTGAATAGTGCTGGTAATGGTTAATTTGCAGATGTAGCCCCAAATTTGATAGAAACACTACTTTGATTTTTAATGGCACTATCAAATTTAAGTACATCCTCATCTATTGTGATAAAAACTTCGGCATCAAAGTGTATGCAAAATTAGAATAGGATAGCAAAATTGCGATCGCTCATTTATCCCAGAGATGAATGAGCGATATGTAATAGGTTTACCGTGAAATCTATTTATAAGCCGTGACAAAGAACATGGTCATACTATTCCAAAAGCCCTGTGCAGTTGCAGCGGCATTGACTTTGGTAAAGTATTCCTTTTGACATTGCTCCCACTGTTGTTTTGACCATTGTACCCCTTGAAGCCCAAATGCGCTTTTGGCATTACCACTCCAAGCGGCTTCTGCATCTTGTAAATAGAAGCCGAATTCCTGAGTAATGATTTCACTGTCTATAAAGCCTGTTGATCGTAGCATTTGACGGCACTTCTCAGGTGTCCCCAATATTGCATTCGGATTAGGGATGCTAATCCCGTATTTCTGCACAACTGACCGAAATAATACAGATGAACTGGGGGAAGTTTCAGCCAGGCAAGAAAAGGCTACAATCCCTCCTGATTTAAGAGCATTGTACCAACGGTGCAGTGCTTGGGGAATATTAGTCAGATAGACAATTGCGGACGAACACAGGATGGCATCAAATTGGCTCACTTCCAAATCTTGCTCATCTGCGTCAACCTCTTCAAACTTAATATTACTCAATCCTAAAGTAGCAACCTTCTGTCGAGCTTGCTGCAACATGCCCACAGCAAAGTCAGTTCCCAAAACATGACCTGTAGCACCCACAATCTGCGCCGCAGCTATTGCTGCTAAACCTGTTCCAGTCGCAACATCTAAAACTTGTTGTCCTGGTTGTAATTTTGCTACCTCTACTAATCGCATTGCTGCCCGGATATGAAATTCATTTTCGTAGTTGTGGCGATTGTTGAAGTCGTTAAGAATCTGCTGTTTATAAATGGTAAACATAAGATAGTAAATTAATGGCGAAAGTCTCATATTATCTTTCTGAAAGATTTCTTGCCCAGAAATTTTCCATAATTATCAGTCTAAAGATAGAGGTTTATTTTGAGTCATCTACAAACATCTTTTTTGGCTGATAATAGGCTATTAGTTTATATTAATAAAGTAGATTCTTTTTGAATGATTATGACTTACCCCCATACCCATAAGAGTGATCAGATTGATAATTATCATGGGACTTTAGTAGCAGATCCCTACCGTTGGTTGGAAGATCCAGACTCAGAAGCTACTAAAGCTTGGGTTGAAGCACAAAATCAAATTACTTTTGCTTACCTGAGTAAAATTCCTGCTAGAGATCACATCAAACAGCGTCTCACAAAACTTTGGGATTATGAAAAATATGGTATTCCCTTTAAACAAGGAGATAAATATTTCTATTTCAAAAATAATGGGCTGCAAAACCAAAGTGTTCTTTATACTTTAACATCTCTCGATGCTGAACCCAGAATTCTATTAGATCCCAATCAGTTATCTGAAGATGGTACAGTAGCTCTTTCTAGTTTTGAGGTAAGTGATAATGGTAAATTGTTAGCTTATGGTATATCTACTGCTGGTTCTGATTGGCAAGAATGGAAAGTAAGAGATGTAGAAACCGGTAAAGATTTAGTAGATCATCTTAAATGGATTAAATTTTCTGGTGTTTCTTGGACAAAGGATCATCAAGGATTTTTCTACAGTCGCTATGATGAACCAAATGAGCAAACTAAATTAGCCGATATTAACTATTTCCACAAGCTTTACTATCATCGCTTAGGTACATCCCAATCTGAAGATATATTAATTTATCATCGTCCTGACCAAAAAGAATGGGGCTTTAATGGGGGTGTGACGGAAGATGGCAAATATTTGATTATTTCTGTTTGGTTGGGGACAGATTCCAGAAATTTAGTTTTCTATAAGGATTTAACTGATGACCATAAGGAAGTAGTGGAATTAATTGATCAGTTTGAGGCTGATTATAGTTTTATTGAACACGATGATCAGGTGTTTTATTTCCGCACTAATTTGGATGCGCCACGGGGTAGAGTAATTGCGATTGATACTCATAAACCTGCTAAGGAGTTATGGAGAGAAATCATTCCTGAAACTGAGGCGACTTTAGAAAGCGTCAATATGTTAAATCATCAGTTTGTGGCTGATTATTTAACAGATGCTCACTCCCAAATCAAAATTTTTGATATCAATGGCATATTTATTCGAGAGGTAGCATTACCGGGACTTGGTGCAGTCGGAGGTTTTGAAGGTAAGCGGGATGATACAGAAACTTTTTATATTTTCACTAGTTTCACTACACCAGGAACAATTTACCGCTACGATATGGTAACGAACAAAAGTGAGATTTTTCAAAAGCCAACAATAGATTTTAATCCTGATGAATATGAAACTAAACAAGTATTTTACAAGAGTAAAGATGGTACACAAGTACCGATGTTTATTACTCACAAGAAAGGTATTCCATTCAATGGAAATAATCCGACTTATCTCTATGCTTATGGTGGTTTTGGAGCTTCCTTAACTCCTAGTTTTTCCGTGCTGATGTTGGTATGGATGGAAATGGGTGGTGTGGCTGCTGTAGCAAATCTGCGAGGCGGTGGAGAATATGGAGAGGAATGGCATCAAGCTGGAATGAAGGAGAAAAAGCAGAATGTTTTTGATGATTTTATAGCTGCGGCTGAGTGGCTGATTGAGCATAACTATACGAAACCCGCAAAGTTAGCGATCGCAGGTGATAGCAATGGTGGTTTACTTGTTGGTGCTTGCATGACTCAACGCCCAGATTTATTTGGAGCGGCTTTACCTGGGGTGGGTGTAATGGATATGTTGCGCTTTCACAAATTTACCATCGGCTGGGCTTGGACTACTGAATATGGTTCACCCGATCATCCAGAAGACTTTAAAACACTTTACGCCTATTCACCTCTGCACAATCTCAAACCAGGTACAAGCTACCCCGCAACTTTAATCACTACAGCAGATCATGACGATCGCGTTGTTCCTGCCCATAGTTTCAAATTTGCCGCCACTTTGCAAGCGGCTCAAGCTAGCAATGCACCTACACTGATTAGAATTGAGACGAAAGCGGGACACGGTGCAGGGAAACCGACAACCAAAATTATTGAGGAAGTTGCAGACAAATGGACTTTTTTAGTCAAGACTCTGGATGTTAATTTTGGCAATTGCTAACTATAGCAATATTATCTCTCATGAGTTGGCGGTACAAATCAGCAAACACAATCCAGGCGATCGCTCGCTAAACTGAATAACTATCAACCCTAATTCTTACCTCCGGGTTTGATAACTTAAGGATTGTAAAACGCTTATGAAAAACCGCATATATATGCTTTTGGGCTTCATTCTCAGCCTAATTTTGAGTATTTTACCTGTGGCGGACAATTTCACTATTGCTGCTACACCTACACAAATCGTTAAACCCGTGTCTGGTCTATCCTTTACTCAAGGAGTACAGAAAACAGTATTAGACAACGGCTTAACCGTCCTTACCAAAGAGGTGCATACTGCACCAGTAGTGAGTGTACAGGTTTGGTATAAAGTTGGCTCACGCAATGAAACGAAGGGAGAAAACGGCATTTCTCATCAACTTGAGCATTTGATGTTTAAGGGAACTACTAACCGTCCGGTACAATTTGGTCGATTGTTTAGTGCTTTGGGTAGTCAGTTTAATGCTTTTACCAGCTACGATGAAACGGCTTACTTCGGGACAGTGGAACGCAACAGGCTAGAAGCACTGCTGACTCTAGAAGCAGACCGGATGAAAAATGCTTTGATTGAGCCAGAACAATTAACTAGTGAAAAACGGGTAGTGATCTCTGAGTTACAGGGATATGAAAACTCACCTGATTATCGCTTAAGTCGTGCAGTCATGCGAGCTGCTTTCCCTAACCGCGCCTATGGTTTACCCGTGGGTGGGACAAAAGCCGATGTCGAAAAATTTACAGTCGAGCAGGTACGAAATTATTACCAAAAATATTACAGTCCAGATCATGCTACCTTGGTCATCACTGGGGACTTTACTACGGAAACTGCCCTCAATGCCGTGAAAGAAACCTTTGGGAAATTAACCCGGAAAGTTAAAGAAGAACAGGGAGAGCAAGGAGATAAGGTAGACAAGGTAGTAAATACAGCTAGTAAAGCACCAATAGTCTTAAAAGAACCTGGAAGTGCGGCCTTATTGCAAGCTGTATATCCCTTACCTGATATTCAGCATCCTGATGTCCCAGCAATTGATGTGATGGATGTGATTTTGACAGGAGGACGCAGTTCTCGACTGTATCAAGCTTTGGTGGAATCTGGGTTGGCTAGTTCTGTAAGTGCTAGTGCGGTGGAATTGATTGAACCAGGTTGGTATGAAATTAGTGCTACAGCCGTACCAGGACAAAAGCTAGGCAAAATCACAGAGGTATTGCAAACATCTTTATCGCAACTACAAAAACAGCCAGTTTCTTCAGCAGAACTGAATCGTGCCAAAACGCAACTACAAGCGTCATTTGTACTGGGTAATCAAGATATTACCAGCCAAGCTAACCAATTGGGATACAGTCAAACCATCGCAGGGGATTATCGCTATCTGGAAAAATATTTAGCTGCGATCGCTAATGTCACTCCAGCTGACATTCAAAGAGTAGCAAAAACTTATCTCAATCCCCATCAACAAACCATTGGCTATTTTGAGCCAAGCCAAATCGAGGGTGAAAGTGAAACCGCCAATGTTAGTTCTGGTCGCACTGTAGAAAACTTCAACCCCGGTAAACCTGTAGATCCGGCAGAATTGGCTAAATATCTGCCTACTGTAACCACATCTTCAGATATTAACAAACAATCCCTACCACAACAGTTTTCTCTCACTAATGGTTTGCGGGTGTTGCTTCTACCTGACCGCAACGTCCCCGCAATTAACTTAAGTGGACAAGTTGACGCTGGAAGTGAGTTTGATGGTAATTTGCAAGCAGGATTAGCAGGTCTCACGGCTAGTAATTTAATCAACGGGACAAAGACTAGAGATGCTTTGACCTTAGCGCGAACTTTAGAAGATAGAGGGGCTAGCTTAAGCTTTGGTGCTGGACGTGAGGGAGTTACTATTAGTGGTCAAGGTTTATCCGCAAATCTGCCAATATTAGTTCAAACTCTTGCAGATGTTTTACAAAATGCCTCATTTCCTAATGACCAACTAGAACTCAGCCGTCAAAGAGCATTAACTAGTCTCAAAGTCCAATTAGATGATCCTAGCGGGTTAGGTAGAAGAGTATTTCAGCAAGCAATTTACCCAGAAAATCACCCCTTCCACAGTTTTCCAACAGCACAGAGTTTAAAAAGTATTACTCGTGATGATGTGCTGCGTTTTTACCGCAACCATTACCGACCAGATACGACAACACTAGCTTTAGTAGGTGATTTTGACCCAGCACAGGTGAAAGACTTACTCAATCAGTCCCTTGGTAAATGGCAAGCTATTGGTCAACCGCCTAATCTCAAATTACCAACAGTGTCACTACCGACAACTGTCACCCGCATTAACAGGGCTATTCCCGGTAAAGCTGAGGCTGTAACCTATCTTGGCTACAACGCGATTTCGCGGAAAGACCCGCGTTATTATGCTGCATTGGTACTGAATCAGATTTTGGGTGGCGATACCTTATCTAGTCGCTTGGGTACAGAAGTACGCGATCGCCTGGGTTTAACTTATGGTATTTACAGTGGGTTTGCGGCGGGTGTGAATCCTGGCCCATTCTTAATTCAGATGCAGACTGCACCCCAAGATTCAGATCAAGCGATCGCTAGCACCCTAGCATTACTCAAACAATTACGCGAACAGGGTATCACTGAAGCAGAATTGAACACAGCTAAACGTTCAATTACTAACAATTATCCTGTAAATTTAGCTAATCCTAGTGATGTCTCCAGCATCATTTTAGAGAATGCTATTTTGGGGCTACCACCAGCAGAAATTCGCGACTTTCCCCAACGTATTCAATCAATCACTATGGCTGATGTCCAGCAGGCAATTCAAGATTTAATTAAGCCCCAAAATCTAGTAATTGTCACAACCGGGACGGTAAATACTGCATCCCAAGGTAACTAAATTATTTGGTGCCAAGATGTAAAATTTTATGCCTTTAAATCTTGGCATCAACCAAAAACCAGGTTAGTTGAGGTGAGCTATTTTTAACCAATAATTTATAGTCTCTAGAAGTCAATACTGTTTATTTAAGGGTTATTGGTATAGATAATTTGTCTGATGAGACGCGATTTATCGCGTCTTTACATGAGGCTTTTGGGCTGATCTGAACCTTAATATTTATTCATCAATTTGCCAGGAATCTTTAGTCACCTCTTCATCCAGAATTTTCCGTGGACGAACGATGATTATAATTTTGCCTAGGATAGAGATTTCAGGTTCAGTTTCAAACCATTGAAAATCTAGTTCTCCGCTGTTATCGACAACAAAGTAACTCAAATCATTCCATTCACGTTGACTGCGGTCTACAACTACTAATACAGGACCTGGTTGAGTGTTGGCTTGGCTAGGAAAGTGATCGCTAGTGGCTAAAATGACTACAGGGTCTTCCGCACCCAACAGCACTTGCCAACCAGGTAAAGCTACCCAAGCTTGTTCACCTGCAAATTTGACAATGCGAAATGGTTCAATTTCTTCTACCAGGGGAACTGCTTTTAAGTCTTGGGGTGTTAAAGGTAACTCACCGACTACAGGTACAATGCGGGGTAATTCCTCCTCGGAATCAAAGCGATAAAAGGGTGGAATGGGTGCAGGACGCTGAGAAACTACTGTGAAATCAACAAGAAGCTGTTCAATTTGCTTTCTAGCCGTTTGAGTGTGAGCAAAGCGTAAACCCTTAGCAATTAAACGCGATCGCTCTTGCAAATCAGTATTTTGTCGTGCTAATTTCCAAGCTTGATATGCTATTGCATCTCCCGGATGGTCAGAAAAACCTGTTGGTAAAGTCCGAAAACGCGAAAAATCTTTAATGGCTTTAGCGACTTCTCTCGCCTCCTCTAAATTGAGTTTATGCTCAAAAGTTAATTCCGCCGCCATTGCTCGTTGTTCTTGGGTGAGTAACCGCAGTTCATATAAAACATCACTACCACGGGTCGCATAATGCGATCGCGTGGCTGCGGATGCGCCAGCTTTCTCGATAGAACTATAAACTTGCGCGCCTACGACTACTTGATTTTGCTGAACAGGTTCAAATCCTGTGGCTTCAAAAATATCTTGGGGATTGTAACCGGCTTTTTGCAGAGTGGCGATCGCCAATCCCCATTCCACCCAATTACCTTCTTTTTGTCTCAGTTTGCGTAATAATTCTTGTGCTGAATCATCAGCAGTATTTTCAGGATTGGGAGCGTTGGGTGATAAGTCAGTCATAATCTCACATTGCAGCTTCTACTAGAGAGCCTCCAACTAGCACAGCTATGCACTATCAAAAGATGAAAAAATCAGTGAAATTATTTTTTCTATCTTCTGCTTTGTTTCTTAAGAGGCTAATTGATACCGCGTTGGCAAATCTTATTGTAATCTTTATTCGCCAACTATATATATACCCTACCGTTAGCTAAAATTTTGCGTTACAAATAATACACATTACATTGAGCAAAAACCATCTCAGTAGATTTCCCCAAGGCTGGAAAACAATAATCTACTAAGCTGGGTAAGCATATAGAGCTATAAATAATTTTTACAGGGAATCTCTTAATGACTGACACTATTTCCGATATCCAGAAAAATCACCGTCCAATGGCAACTTTAGAAAGACCGAAAAAACTCAAAATCCTAGTAGTTGATGACGAGCCAGATAACTTAGATTTGCTTTATCGCACCTTTCGGCGGGATTTTAATGTCCTGAAAGCTGATAGCGGTATTAATGCTCTAGAAATTTTGGCAGTAGAAGGGGAAGTGGCAGTAATTATCTCTGACCAACGGATGCCAGAAATGAAAGGTACGGAATTTTTAAGTAAAACTGTACCGCAATTCCCGGATACCGTGAGGATAATTCTCACAGGATTTACTGATATAGAAGATTTAGTAGAAGCTATTAACGCCGGACAAGTATATAAGTATATCACCAAACCTTGGGATCCTGGGGAACTCAAAGCCGTCGTACAACGGGCGGCCGAAACCTATGACTTACTTAAACAAAGGACAGAAGAACTACGCCGCGCCAATGCTCAAATGTCTCTGTTAACTGTTTTGGTACAGGAGACTCAAGCCGCCGAAAATTTAGAAGCCACCTTGACACCCATTGCGACAGCATTTTGTGACAGTTTTGCCGCTGATACTTGTATTTTGCAGCTGGTCGAAAACAAAACACTCATAGCCACCCAAGGATTTTACTGTCCTGAAGGAAATGTGCAGAACTGGTTAGAGCAAGATCCGCTGACAACTGAAGCGATCGCCACTGCTAAAATGCAAGTTGCTTTGAATATTGCCAAAGAAGCCAAACTAGCTGGTGCAACTCATTACCAAGAAAGTGGTATCCAAGCTCATTTAGTCATTCCGATTATTTACCGCAGTGAAATGCTAGGCGTGCTATCCCTCCAGTGGCAACAACCAGGATCTTTACGAGAAGATGAACTCAACCTAATTCATCTCTCAGCTGAACTAGTAGCGATCGCCTTAACCAGTAGTCAATGCAATCAAGCAAAAATTTAAATTAAGAGTCCATAGTCAATAGTCTACAGTCCATAGTTAAATAACTAATGACCATTGACTAATGACTAATGACTAACGACATCCGCGCCATTTTTGACCGTATCGCACCCGTTTACGACCAATTTAATGATTGGTTAAGTCTGGGACAACACCGCATATGGAAAGAAATGGCTATCAAATGGAGCGCGGCTCAAACTGGTGATACTTGTCTTGATTTATGTTGTGGTAGTGGTGATTTAGCCTTGAGTTTGGCTAAACGTGTAGGAACAACAGGCCAAGTCTATGGGGTTGACTTCTCCTGCAACCTACTGGCAGCAGCCAAAGAACGCTCTCAAACTCATTACTCCCAATTTGCCATCTCTTGGGTAGAAGCAGATGTCCTGAATTTACCTTTTGAGAATAATCAGTTTGATGCTGCAACGATGGGCTATGGTTTAAGAAATGTCACAGATATTCGTCGAAGCCTTCAAGAATTATATCGTGTCCTCAAACCAGGTAAACGAGCAGCCATTTTAGACTTTCATCGCCCCAATAATCAGCAATTCCGAGCCTTTCAGCAGTGGTATTTAGATCATATAGTTGTGCCTATGGCGGAGCATATGGGGATGAAAGAAGAATATGCCTACATCAGCCCTAGCTTAGACCGCTTTCCCCAAGGGAGAGAACAAGTAGAGTTAGCCTATCAAGTTGGCTTTACCTCAGCCACACACTACCCCATTGCGAACGGTATGATGGGAGTATTGGTAGTTCTTAAATAGGTAATTGGGCATCAAAAAAGGCAAACAGCAAAAAGCAAAAGGAAAAAATCTTTTACCCTTTGGGTGACGCTCCTACTGTCGCTTAAAGCTGCGCTAACGCTAGTTGCACCCCTCCGGGGAAGCAAGCTACATGGGGAAAACCCAAACATCGCACTTGCTCACCTTTTTAATTTTTACTTTTACCTTTTTACTACTGAGTCTTTACTCTAAATCCAAAAAACTGTGGATTGGTCTCATCTTTTACTGTATGTGTCGCCTCCGGTCTTGGGTGGAATTATTGGCTATTTCACAAATGATATAGCCATCAAAATGCTATTTCGTCCTTACCGAGCAATTTACATTGCTGGAAAAAGAGTGCCATTTACTCCTGGCTTGATTCCAGCGAATCAGGAGCGTCTGGCGAAAAATATTTCTGATACTATCATGGGGTCTTTGTTGACACCTGATGAGTTACAAAAACTGGCACGGAGATTATTAGCGACTGAACGAGTAGAAGGCGCAATTCTCTGGTTATTGCGATTAGCAATAGATCAAATTAAAGCTGATAAAAACCAAAAAACTACTAAAATTGTTGCGGGCATTCTGCGTGATTTGTTAGGCGAATCTTTACCGCGTCTATTGAAGGTGCTAGCTAGACAAGAAGACTTTTTAGAAGTACAAATAAATCAGATTTTTGATCAAATATTATTAGAATTACAACTCAGTGATGAGCAAGCAACTCGTTTGGCTGATTGGTTTTTGGAAGTAGTTTTACCACCGGATGTATTAAGACAAGCAATTATAGATTTTTTGACAGATCGCACGATTCAAATTATTGATGAAAGCTTTCGCGAAAAAACCAGTGGTACTTATTGGGTAGTGGCAAATTTATTTGGTTTGCGGAATACACTCACACGCCTGCGGACTTTTTGCTTAGATGAAAAAGAAGCGACTAATGCTAGATTACAGGAATTGATTCAAGATTTGCAGATGCGCGATCGCTTCAAAAAAATTCTGCAAAACTTATCATTGCAAAATTTACCTATTGGTACAGTCCGCCAACTCCGAAAAACTACACGAGAAACCGTCCGCCAATACATTCAAACCAGTGGAAGCGACTTACTACAGGGATTAACTGAATCTGTTAATTGGGAAAATATTGCTAAATTACTCTTAAATCGCCTCAGCAACTCCCCTGTAGTGATAACTTCTTTAGAAGTTGTCAGCCAAGAATTGGCATTGATTTTAGAAAAATATTTAGAAAAAGATTTAGAACAAATAGTAGCTCAAGTAATTCCGATTTTATCCATAGATCAAGTGATTGTTGATCGTGTAAAATCTACATCTCCTGCTGATTTAGAAAATGCAATTGAAGGAATTGTGAAAAATGAATTACAAGCAATTGTGACGCTAGGTGGAATCTTAGGATTTATTGTTGGTTTATGCCAGACAGGATTTTTACTTTTTACTCAACAGTAAACTCACAGGAGGTAGAAAACAGAGGATTCCCTCTTGTCTATCTTCTCTAAGAGGTTGTTTGAAAAGTCTAATTTATTACTTACCTTAGCGAATGGAAGTCGCGACTATACAGATTAAACCCACCTACGTGGGTTCAAAACCCTTGATTTTTCATTAGTCCACGCAGGCGGTGAGACCAGTCCTGTAGGCGGGTCTCCCGCCGTAGGGAACTGGCGAACCCGAAGGGACTTTGTTTGTGTAGTAGCGAATTATATTCGCCCTATACTTTTAAAACTGTGCTTAGAAGATTTTGACTTGATTTATATTAACTCCCTCAATTCACAGATTGATTTTTATGTTGCAGAATGGCATTAATAGCTGCATAATGAGTTTGATAATTAGGCAGTTTGCCTTGTGCTTGTTCATATACAGAACTACTTTTGGGAATAGATTCTAATAACTTAATAGCTTTTTGCCATTTATCTTTAGCTTGTTGCCAAGCTACTAAGGAATTAGGCGCGTTGTCCATAAAAAACTTAGCTTCTGTAGCTAATTTTTCTGCTGATGCTAAATTAGCTACAGCTTTCTTTTCTGTGTTAGCTCTTTTGATGATCGCAATATAGTTAAGCCGATAACGAACCAATTTTTCCTGAGCAATCGCAGATACAGAAGTTCCTTCAGGAATAGTTTGTAATAAACTAATTGCTTCTTGCCATTTAGATGCTGCTTTTTGCCATACTGAAAGTGCATGAGGAGGTTTTTGAGCGATGAAAGAAGCTTCCATGCCTAGTTTTAAAGCAGATTTAAAACTACTAGCTGCAAGATTTTCTTGATATAAATTCAGCACAACTTGCTGCACTTGCATAATCTGACCTTTAGCAAGCCAACCACCAACACATAAAATAGTTAAGCTAGAGAAAATAATGAACATCCTGTGTAAAACTTGATTTGATGATAAATTATTTTTCTGCTGATTTTTGTGGGTTTTCTTTAAGTTTGATTCATTGTTTTGGTTTTTAGTTTCTACTAATTTAGTTTTAAAGTTTTCAATTTTATCTGTAAAAACATCACACTCATTAAGAATTTCAGTTAATTCTCGAAAATGATTATTACTAGATATAATTAAGCCATGAGCATCATCTAACCATTCTATGGCAAACCCAGTTTTGCCACAAAAGGATGATAAAGCCATAATTATAGTTAAGAGACTTTGGCTATTTTGAATAGTATTTTTAACTAAAGATAATCTTGTTTGTAGTTGTAATAAATCTGCTTCAATCTTTAGTATTTGTTTAGCGAAAATCTTATGGCGATGGGGATTTTGAATATTTAAATTATTTTCTAGGTCAATAATTTGACTTGCTAAACTAGAATAATTGATATTCAAATTAATTTGATTGACGAGGTTGGGATCACTTAAAATATCAGCGGCGATCGCCTGTAATAGATCACCCCATTCTAGCCAGCAATTAATTTTTGACTCTAAAGTACTTAAAGATATTTCTGTATCAGGATTACCAAACTTTTCTGTAATTGATTTTGGGTTGCCAGTAATTGCAGGATTGACTTGTAAAATGTTTGGTAGTAGCAAATATTTCACAGTACGGGGTAGCGTAACAACATGACTACCTGGACTATTGGCACAATATAACTCTTGAGCGATCGCTTGTTTAATATTTCGGAGTTGCTCCTGAGCATTATTAATCAGGATGACTTGTGGCAAAATATCCTGAGAATTACCAATAGTCAGTTTCAGTTTTTGAATAATTTTTGGTAGTTCATTAATCAGCACTTCTATATCAGTCATAAACATCTCTTGGGGATTTGCAAAATTTATCAAAAGGATTCGGATTCAAGCCCCCGCTGATTGTCTTTAATAGTGAATTTCTGTCTTCTTTGCGAGATGCTTCTTGAACAAAAACGCGAACGTAGCCCATTGCGAATTGTGAATTGTTTTGATTGTGTTGGCATAGTTTGTGCTTTGCCCTCACGCTGCTCATGGTAATCTGACAAGAAATTCCAGAAGATGATCCAAGCAACTGGGGAATGATTGTTAAATGCCTGGACTTTTTGTGCAATAAGTAATTTTGTCTGTCGTCGTTATCAGTAAGTAACAGCAATGGGTTGTTAAATCACAAAAACGATAGATTTATAGTTCCCGGAAATTTTGCTAAAGTAACAACGCTATTGGGGGAAGAATCAATGGTCAATAGTCAACATTCATTAGCCTTTCTTCCTTATCCCAAGTCCCCAATCCTCAGTCCCCAACCTTATGAATGAAACTGATTTAGCTTTTACTCCAGCACTAGAGTTAGCAAAATTAATTCGTCGGCGGGAAGTATCACCGTTAGAGTTGGTAGAAATATATTTAAGTCGGATTCAACTGTTGAATCCTCAGTTGGGTAGTTATTTTACAGTGGCAGCAGATTTAGCGATCGCCGATGCTACAGCTAAGACAGAATTAATTACACAAACCTCAGAACTTCCGCCATTCTTTGGTGTACCGATTTCCATTAAAGACCTCAACCCTGTAGCAGGTATACCTTGTACCTATGGGAATCCAGCATTATTGAACAACATCCCCGAATTTGATGATGGGGTGGTGACACGGATTAAACAAGCTGGTTTTACTATCCTGGGCAAAACAGCCACTTCTGAATTAGGTTCGTTTCCTTATACTGAACCTACAGGATTTCCCCCTGCTAGAAACCCTTGGAATTTAGAATATACTCCCGGTGGTTCTAGTGGTGGGGCAGCGGCTGCAGTTGCGGCTGGATTATGTGCGATCGCGCAAGGTTCAGACGGTGGCGGTTCAATTCGGGGGCCTGCGGCTTGTTGTGGTTTAGTGGGAATTAAACCAGCACGAGGTAGAGTCAGTAAAGCACCAGTGGGTGAACGCCTAGCAGGACTTGCTGTGAATGGCCCTATCGCCCGGACTGTCGCAGATGCAGCAGCGATGTTAGATGTCATGTCTGGCTATGTCACAGGTGATCCTTACTGGCTACCTGATCCAGAACCGTCATTTTTGACTGCGGCGCAAACCAAACCAGAAAGTTTACGTATTGCCTTTGCAACTGCGATTCCTCCCTTGGGTGAGGCTGATGCTACTTGTCAACAGGCAGTATTACAGACGGTAAAATTACTAGAACAACTTGGTCATCAAGTCGAAGAAAAGTCTTTGAATCTCAGTGCTTTAGTTGAACCATTTCAAATTGTTTGGCAATCGGCGATCGCTGGTGCGGGATTACCACCAGAGATATTACAGCCTGTAAACCGTTGGCTACTGGCACGCACTGGCACTGTTAGCGAATACATTCAAGCAGTCTATGCCATGCAGATAGTAGCACGGCAAATTGTGGCATTTTTTGACAATATAGATGTGTTGGTATTGCCTGTTTATTTACATTCTCCCATCCGCATAGGAGAATGGGCAGCGTTGAGTCCCGAAGATACATTTCAACACATTATTAATTGGGTTGCCCCTTGTCCAGCCGCCAATGCCACCGGACAACCTGCGATCGCTTTACCTGTGGGTTTTGATCATCATGGTTTACCTATGAGTGTGCAGCTTGTTGGCAAACCTGCGGCGGAAGCCACCCTCATTAGCCTTGCGGCTCAACTAGAAGCTGCCAACCCTTGGATTCAGCATCGTCCAGCTTTGGCAATTTAGGGCAGGGTGCAGGAGGAAGGCGGCAGGGGTGATTTATCCCGATACTCACTCCCAGTACCCAGTCGCCAGTCTCCAATCTTATGCAAGCAACTCTAGAACAACTTGCTCATATTAATATCCTTGCTGGCTTAGAAACTGTAGTTCAGGCCAGCTTACAACCTTATACTTGGGTGCAAAAGTACAGCAAAGGGGAGATTATTCTCCATGAGGGCGATCGCTTACCTGCAAAATTGTATGCTGTTGTCAATGGTACAATTCAAATTACCAAAACTGCTACCACAGGTAAAGAAACAATTCTCAGAAATTTAGCAGGCGGAGAGATTTTTGCTGCTCCCGCTTTGTTAGGCAATGGTACTTCTCCAGCCACAGTTACAGCTGAGTCTGATTGTGAAATCCTCACGATTGAACGGGATGCTTTATTAAACGTGATTCAGCAGCAGCCAGAGATTGCTATACGCATTTTGGTGGTTTTAAATAATCGCATTCAACTACTGCATGAAACTGTGCATGGTTTAGTTTCCGAACGGGCAATTATTCGTCTAGCAAGGCTAATTTTATATTTTGCGGCTGAATCTGGGACTTTATCTACACCTCAAGGAGAATATTTAAAAACCGAATTATCTTACTATCGTATGGCACGAAGTGTAGGGATTACCTACGAGGAATGCCTGCGGTTAATTAAAAGTCTCAAGTCTGTAGTTAGTTACAGTCGCGGAGGCAAAATCAGGATTATTGATCGTCAGAAATTAGAGGCGATCGCAGCTTGTACAGTGCCAGTTGAAGATGTTTAAATAGTAACCCTATCTTGTTCACGAGCATCGACTACTAATACTAAGCACAGAGCTGCGATCGCTTTTTGCCATTGTTGCTTTACCTGTATTTCTTCTACAGCATCAAACAACCCTATTAAGCGAGGGATAGCTGCTTCTAAGGCCAGACGAGGGACTGGACGATGCAAATCGACTAGGTTCATTAAACTTTCCTGACGATTCACAAAACCGATTACCCATGTAGTGGTGTGATTGGGACTATCAGGAACACGCTTGACTCCCAACTCATGTTTGAGCCAGTTGTAAAACGGTGGTAGTTCCTGAGCTAAAATTTCTCCTGCTGTAGATAAGGTTTGTTTAAGTAAATTGATGTCTAAATTTTCTAGTTCTCGTTGCAATTCAGGAGATACCAGCACCTCAGTTAATGGTTGAGCCATAATTGCATCTAACTGAGTTGGCGAAATATCTAAATATTGGGCAAATGTTGTCATTAGTAGCTGCATTTTACAGAACTCCAAAATAATAATTAGCTATCTGCTACTTTTTCTGAAAGCGTGAGTAGAAATGTGAGATTTTCTTCAGCTTTTAAAGCATGGGGTGCATTGGCAGGCATCAACACAAAAACACCAGTTTCTAAAGCAATATCTTCTCCTGATAAAGTGAGTGTACCTTTACCATCAAGTACATTGATAGTAGCGTTACGCGTTGATGTATGTTCAGAAATTTCAGAGTTAGCAGCCAGACAAAATAGGGTATATTGACAAGCTTTGTCTTGAAAGATAACTTTGCTGAGAATTCCTGTACTAGGATATTCAATCTGTTTTTGTAATTGGATTACAAGAGATTGATGAGTAATAATTTGTGCAGTCATAATTTTGGTAATCCTACAATTTTAATGATCATTACTCAACGACAGCAGATAAAATGATGTAACCTAATTCATCATGATATTGATGAAAAAGACGGCGCATATCTAAAACTCTTTGACGAATAGATGACTGCGTTAAAACATTCCAGAAAATTCTTAGTGTATTGAACAAGCCTTCATCTTTAACTATCTGGTTGATATTCAATAGATTCATCGAGCCTGTTTGATGTTTTTCGACTTTTAATCCAGAAGCAGCAAACGTATCAATCCAGTTCACTTCTGAAAGTGGTGTAGAATTAACTTTCATGATTCTGGCTAAGTCATTGTGTATTTCTACTTCTTGTTTACGAGCTAATAATTCATGGGAGAGGAATTTACCTCCCGGTTTTAATCTATGATGAATTGATGTGAGTAATTTACTCTTCCCCAATGGGGACTGCATGGTCAGAATAGCTTCTGCTAAGACATAGTCAAACTTACCTAAAATATCATCGAGGTGGAAAATGTCACCTTGAATAATTTTGATTTTATTTTCTAAACCGGCAGCCCGAATATTAGCACAGGCAATAGCTACACTTTCAGGATTTTTTTCGATTCCGAAGACTTTGACATTGTATTTTTGAGCCAGGTAAATGGCACTATATGCAAAGCCAGAAGCTAATTCTAAAACTGTTGCGCCTGGCTGAAAATTAGCCCACTGCAATAATTGTTCTGTAGCTATTTTGCCACCGGGACGCAAATATTTTTTACCTGCGGCTGCTAAAACTTGATGTGCGCTAGCTGTTTGCAAATTGATAGTGGCGTTCGTCATGTTTCAGACCTTTGAAACCTACCTATCCTCAATTTGCCACGATTTTATCGTATCGTCTTTGAGCTACCTCAAAGATGCAAAATTAAATTGCTAGCACTCGTAGTTAAGAATAGCGTCATAATCTCTGACTAGTCGCCAAAACCCATTAGCTCAATAAAAGGATTTTTTTAGACTGCTCATTGAAATTAATTGTAGGCACTCGCTAATAAATTTATGTGTCAAATAATGTAACTTGAGCATTTACAGACAAAAACACGCGTCTAATTTTTGTACACTATGACTAATGGTGTCACCTTTGGTTGATGAGGATTAGTTAAGTTTAATCTATAAGTAGTTCTTAATATATCTCCAGTTTTCTCGCCTCTGACTGTAACTATATAAATTGCCGTTTTAGCAGTCTCTTTTTCAATTTTCTCAATCACTTTGTCTTGGATAATCGATACATTTTTCAATCTTTGCGGTAAGAGAGCATTAGCTTGTCGAAGGCATAAAACACTTGTAGAATTGGGAAATTGCAGTAATTGTAAAGTGTATTTCTGATGATTAACTTGAAAGGTAGATGTCAGCAATATTTTAGCTCGATTTCGTAGTGGTATTTTCTGAAATACTGCTTGTGTTCTCTGATGATACTGGCAGTTTCTATCGATAATTGGTTCTCCAGCAAACGCAGTTTTTGATAATATTGATATACTTGCACTGTAAAAACTTAAACTTGTTAAAGTCAGACTAATAACTTTAAAGAAATTAAGCATAAGTTGAATTTTAATTGTCAACGAAGAAGTAAAAATTTAGGTTTTTCCTAAAAGTATTTTTGAAAAGTGATGAGGCAGCAAATTTCATCCTAAATGCTTTACCATAATTCAAATCATAGCAGTGTAAATCACCTGAGTTATGCTCAAACCATCATCGACAACCCTCACAGTGCATAATTTTAACTCAAACAAATTTACCCTAATTTCTATTGCCTACATTTTGAGCCTTGGGGAGTAGCATCAGGGTAGAAAGTAATAATTGCCTTATTTTTTCTCACAAAAACATTTGGAAAATTCTTGCCAGTTTCCTGGTCGCGTACATTGTAAATGCAAGCACCTTCTGTATTTTTTTGTTTTTTGAATGCTAGGGTGGTATCTATTAGCATTTCTTCGGCATTACTGATGTAGCTATAACCTTTGATGACATCTTTGACAATTTGGTTGCCTTGTTTAATCACCACACCCATTGTATAAATAACACCTGGAATAACTTCTTCTCGCTGTTGATTATTTGCTAATCTACCGCCAATACCTTGATTTTGTAGTTGCAAATATCTGCCGTAAAAATGTAATCCACCAATGTCATTGACGTTATATATTTCACCACAAAAGATATGTTCAAAACCACGACGCTTAAACCAAATATTAGTTAAGTCTTCGATAAATTGGGCTTTCTTTTTGCGTCCTGGAAATATTTCTCCACCGCTAACTTTTTGGAGTTTTTGCAGTATTTCTGGATAAGAAGATAATAATTGTTTAAATTTATTCTGGGTCACTCTTGCACCAATAGTCCCACAGGTGTTTAGTACAGCTTGATCAAAATTATTTAAATTTGGTGCTGGGGGTGTAATATCTACTTGTTGTCCTCTAGGAAAACCGACAGAAACGGGATTATCTAAGTTATCAAAAAATGGTAATAGTTTCTGCTCTGGCTGTGCTGCAACTGGATTTTGTCCATAAATTGGACTTGTCAGCAATAAGATAGTAAAAATCCTCAGCGTTTTTGCAAATCTTAGGTTTGGCATAGATTTTAGATCTAATCTTTTGCTGACAATCTACCACCAAAAAAGAAAGACACAAAGTAATTTTTAGTACCTTTGCGTCTTCTTGCGAAATTTAACAGAATTTTTTAAACTTTCTTCAACCAGCTAAACATTGCCCGTAAATCTTTACCGACTTCTTCAATGGGGTGTTCAGCTTCTTGACGGCGCATAGCAGTAAATCCAGGTTTACCAGCTTGGTTTTCCAATACGAATTCCCGTGCAAATTGACCCGATTGAATCTCGCTGAGAATCTTCTTCATTTCAGCTTTGGTTTGAGCGTTTACAATGCGGGGTCCACGAGTATAATCGCCGTATTCAGCAGTGTTAGAAATGCTATCGCGCATGGTGGCTAAACCACCTTCGACTACTAAGTCTACAATTAGCTTAACTTCATGCAGACATTCAAAATAAGCTAATTCTGGTTGATAACCAGCTTCTACTAGAGTTTCAAAACCAGCTTTGATTAAGGCACTCAAACCACCGCAAAGTACTGCTTGTTCACCGAACAAATCGGTTTCGGTTTCTTCACGGAAACTGGTTTCGAGAATACCAGCGCGAGTACCACCGATACCTTTAGCGTATGCCATTGCGCGATCGCGTGCTTTACCAGTAGCATCTTGATACACTGCAAACAACGCTGGTACACCTTGTCCTTGTTCGTAAGTGCGTCTGACCAAATGTCCAGGCCCTTTGGGTGCAACCATTACTACGTCTACATTCGCAGGAGGTACGACTTGTCCAAAGTGAATATTAAAACCGTGGGCAAAGGCTAAGACATCGCCTTCTTTCAGATTTGGTTCAATCTCGTTTTTGTAAACTGTTTTTTGTACCTCATCAGGTAGCAAAATCATGATGAAATCAGCAGCACTAGCTGCATCTGCCACACTTTTCACCGTTAACCCGGCAGCTTGCGCTTTTTGGGCTGACTTACTACCCGGATATAGTCCCACGATTACATTTAAACCACTATCTTTCAAATTCAGGGCGTGGGCATGACCTTGAGAACCATAGCCGATAATAGCAATGGTTTTTCCAGCCAAAAGGTCTAAATTGGCATCTGTGTCATAGTACATCCGGGCCATAGAAAGTATCTCCTGTCAGCAAGCTTTGTCATTGATTGGCAGGTTTTTGATTGTACCTCAAATTGTGTCACCACGGATGAAATTCTAGGGACTGGGTATCGGTGACTGGGGACAAGGAAAAACACAAAGTTGCTGAACAATCACAGAAATTTTCGCTCCATCTATGTTTGCTGATCAATTTTTTGGATTTCTGCTTCCGATAGTTTCACATCTACAGCGCGTATAGAATCTTCAATGCTGGCAATTTTGCTTGCGCCAGGGATTGGTAAGATACAAGGAGATTTGGAACGTAACCATGCCAATACAATACAGTATACAGATACGCCTTTAGCTTGGGCTAGTTGAGCGATCGCTGGAATTTCTTCTAAGTTTTGATGACGACGACGGCCACCAAAGGGACTCCAAGGTAAAAAGGTTAATCCTTCCTGTTCACAATACTCCAACACTCCGTCTGTTTCTGGCTGACGTTCCCACGGACTATATTGATTCTGTACAGAAACAATCTCTACTACATCCTGCGCTTGTTTAATTTGTTCTACAGAAAAGTTGGAAACTCCCACAAACCGAATTAAACCATCTTTGACTGCTTCTTTAACTGGTGTGAGAGATTCGGCAATGGTGTATTGCGGGTCTGGTGAGTGATATTGCCATAAATCAATCGGTTTTTCACCACCCAAAGCTGCAAAACTAACGCGGATAGTTTGACGCAGGTGTTCAGGATTACCATTTCGTACCCAACTCTGATTCGGACGCATCAAGCCGCCTTTCGTTGCAACAATTACTTGACTAACATCACCTTGGTAACTGCTAAATGCTTTGTGAATTAGCCGTTCATTGTGGTGTTTATCTAATTCATCTTTGCAATATGAATCAGCAGTATCAATGAATGTGATACCTAAATCTAAAGCCCGATGAATAAGTTGAATAGATTGCGATTCTGGCGGGCGATCGTATATTGACATGGGCATAGCACCCAAACCAATGGCACTGACAAAGACACCCGTTTTTCCTAATTGTTGAGTTCCCATACTTATCGTTCGAGTCTATACCAACATTTACTATTTATTAGCGATTTTCAGCTATGTTGGCAATTAACCTAGAGAAATAGGGTATAGAAGAGATATTGTCTTTATTTGAGTCAATTTATCAGTAAACACACATCTCACTATATTTTTTAAAGCTGAAAACTCATTCTCTGTTACCCTTCACCTGCAACCTCAATTGCGGTTACATAAATTGCAACAATCCCAATTTTGTCTTTTCCCTCAGTGATACTGAAATTAATTTCATCTATCTGAGGGTTAACTATGGCTATATCTATCACCCAAAAATTACCACACCAATCTGCTTTATTCGTGAGTGCGCTAGTAGGAGGCGCGATTTTTACTAGTTGTGCAGCCGCGCCTGACAACGTTGCTAGTAAAGCCTTACCACCAAGTGTGTTGGAAAACCAAGTGGCAAGTCAAGCAGCAATCTCCGCTGATACAACTGGGAACGTAGCTGCAAACCCAGAAACCCCATCAGTACCGCGTAACCGTCCTCAATTGATCAAAAAAGCAGCTATGACTGTAGTTGTGGACTCCGTAGATAAAAGTATTGATGCTGTCACAAAAATTATTACTAAACAGCAAGGGGATTTGATTAGTTTAAACGAACGCCAACCTACAAAAAGTAGCTCACGTCATACCGCATCCATACAGTTACGAATACCACAAAATCTTTTAGAAGCAACCATAGAAGAACTAACAAAATTAGGTACAGTTGAAAATCGTAATATTACGGCAGAAGATGTAAGCAATCAATTAGTTGATTTTCAAGCCAGATTAACTAATCTACGTAAGACAGAAGCAAATCTGCAAAAAATTATGGATAAGGCTGGTTCAGTGAGAGATGTGTTAAGTGTTGCTCAAGAACTCAGCAATGTCAGACAAACTATTGAACAAATCGATGCTCAACTAAAAAGCTTACAAAATCAAGTTGCATATTCTACCATTACTCTGAATCTAGAAGCCGCAGTTTCTAGTGCTAGCCCTCAACGAGCAGTAAATTCACAAATTTATGAAACTTGGAACAATTCTACGCAATCTTTAGCTAGTTTTACGGTTGGTTTATTAAAATTGGGTATCTGGTTAATAGTTTACAGTCCTTATGTGTTAATTTTGGCGGCTGGTGTTTACGGCTTACATCGTTGGCGGCGTAATCATCCACCCCGCTTAAACCAATCATCAGAATCAATCAATGGTCAATAGTCATTAGTCATGAGGTTAAAAACTGTCACCCATTCCGCATTCCCTGACTCAGTTGTGATTCTGGAGAATTGTACTAATTTAAACGAAATAATGGGACTGATGAATGCCAAGATCAAGATAAGGATGTCATAAGGGTATCGCCAGCACTATGCCAGAACTACACCAATCAATTGCCCAGCACTATCATGAACGTACTAAATATGACCCTGAAACTCTTGCGGCTAAAAGTCAAAGGTTAGACTGGGCTAAACAGCCAGTACCTTTTAAAGAATATAGAATTGGTTCTGACATAGACCTGAAACCTTACATCCAAGAAATTCCAGAGGCGTTTGTTAACGACCCTAATGCCCAATGGTGGCAACGACTTTCACGGTTGTTATTTCGCAGTTATGGCTTAACTGCGAGAATGCCTTCTTTGGGTAATACAGTATATTTACGTTCTGCACCTAGTGCTGGGGGATTGTATCCGGCAGAAGTGTATTTAGTTTCTCGTGGTACACCGTTATTATCGCCGGGGTTGTATAACTATCAATGTCGCACTCATTCATTGATGCACTATTGGGAAAATGATGCTTGGCAAGCGTTGCAAGAAGCCTGTTTTTGGCATCCGGCTTTAGAAAGTACCCAGTTAGCAATCATTGTGACGGCGGTTTTTTATCGTTCTGCTTGGCGGTATGAAGATCGGGCTTATCGGCGAATTTGTCTAGATACAGGTCATTTGTTGGGCAATATAGAATTAGCTGGGGCGATTACCGATTATCGCCCACATTTGATTGGTGGTTTTATTGATGAAGCGGTTAATGATTTACTTTATATAGATCCTTTACAGGAAGGCGCGATCGCTGTCTTACCTCTGGCAGACTTATTAGATATTCAGCAAAATTTACCATCAGGATGTACAGCTCTCCCTTCAGCCACAGAAACTAATTATCCCTACATTCCTGATGGTGAATTACTAACATATTTTCATCGTCACACCCAAATTCCCGCAGGTATCACGGGCAAACTCAATTTACCTACAGTCAAACAAGCAAAATCCTTAGAAGATAAATATAATTTTCCTTTCTGTCTGAAAGTTCCCACCGCTACCAAACCTATTAATTGGGGAGAATATCTTGCTAATTTAGAAGTTACCATCCATAAACGCCGTTCTACTCGCGCTTACAATGGTGAAGAATTGAGCTTCGATGAACTCAAAGCTTTACTAGATTTTACTTATCAACCGCAAAATTATATAGATCAAAATCTTGACCCTGCACCTGATTACTTTGACTTAAATTTAATCCAAACATTCATTGCTGTTGGCGGTGTCAAAGGATTAGAAACTGGTTGTTATTATTACGCTCCTAAAGCTCAAGAATTACGGCAAATTCGGTTTAAGAACTTCCGCCGAGAGTTACATTTTCTGTGTTTGGGACAGGAACTAGGGCGGGATGCCGCAGCTGTAGTGTTTCATACAGCTGATCTCAAATCGGCTATTGCCGAATATGGCGATCGCGTTTATCGTTACTTACACCTGGATGCTGGTCATTTAGGACAACGCCTGAATTTAGCTGCTATTCAACTCAATTTAGGTGTCAGTGGTATTGGTGGTTTTTTTGATGATCAGGTAAATGAAGTTTTAGGCATTCCTGCGGATGAAGCCGTTCTGTACATCACTACTTTAGGTCGTCCACGTTAAAATAAACCGCCAAGCTGTACACAAGAGGTAGTAAGTAGCCGTCGTGAACTGCGTACATCAGAAAACATGAAAAAGTCTTTCCCACCCCTACACCCCTTTTTCAATTCGGAGGTTCGGTGAGGCTTGATCGCAGCACCTCAGCTGAATAAAGAGAAAAACTCACACAGCAGAAAGTCATGTTCAAGGTCTGCTTTATTGATTACATTTACTCACAATCTGCTGTAAATGCTGAATCGATTGCCAGATTTAATTGGCTGGAGAAAAGATACGACGGTCAAAGACTCGCCTTTGCTGCGGAACACTCTGCGAACAGCGATCGCAATACTTTGCAATTACTTTAGCAAGTAGTTAAATATAATTAGTATTAATTAGCACGTTTTTTTATCAATTAGACTACGATTACTGACTACAGTGTTGTGTTACTTCACAAGTATCCTATCCGTATGTTCACAATATAGTCAAGCCTAACTTTATGTGCCAATAATATTAGTGAATTCATAGATAGGTTAGTATAGAAAAAATGTAGTTATTCACTACTACATATAACTGTAGATATTAAAATTAAGTAATCTTAAGTAAATCATAAAATCTTAATATAACTAGCAATCGAGCAATAATGTCGTTACCAGATCATGAGAACCAACGTCTCCAATTATTACGATCATATAAAATTTTAGATACACCACCAGAAGAAATTTTTGATAATTTAGTACAAATTGCAGCTGATATTTGTGAAACACCAATTGCTTTGATTAGCTTTATCGATACTGATAGAGAATGGTTTAAATCTAAGCTAGGGATAAATGAGTCAGAAATACCCCGCAGTAATAGTTTGGGAAATTATACGATTTCACAAAAAGAAATATTAATTATTCCAGATATTTTGCAAGATGATAGGTTGGGGAATAATCTCTTTGTTTTGTCTAAATCTCATGTACGTTTCTATGCCGGAATTCCTTTAATTACTGCCGACGGCGCGCCGATAGGTAGTTTAGCTGTTATGGATTTTGTGCCGCGCCAATTGAACCATAAAATCCCACGTATATTATATAGATTAGCTAGCCAAGTAATGAGGCAGATTGAATCACACAAAGATAAAATAAATCACCTTCAAGAACTTAAAAATGTTAAGAACTCGCTACAAGTTACTGAAGCCAGGCTGAGAGGGATTATTGAAGCTATTCCCGTGCCATTAATTATTTCACGGGTAGCAGATGGCTTAATTTTATATACCAACTCAGAATTCCTTCATAAGTTCAAGTTAACTACAGATAGTTTAGTTAGTCGAGGTATTTCAGAGTTATATCAAAATGCAGATGATCAACAAAAAATTTTAGCTGCTCTGACTCAAAATGGTTCTCTGGTCAATTATGATATTCAATTTAAGCGCGCAGATGGTACTTTTTTCTGGGCTATTGCATCTCTACAATACTTAAGATTTAACAATGAATATGCTATTTTAACTATACTTTATGACATTACTGAGCGGAAAAATGCTGAAGCAAAATTGCAAGAGCAAAATTCTTTTTTGCAAGGTATTTTTACACATATTCCTCTCATGATTGCCCTTGTGAATACCGACGGTACAGTGGAATGGGTAAATCAAGAATTAGAAAGACTATTAGGTGTAAGTTTGCAGGATTTTCAAACACGTGATGTCTTAGCGGAATTATACCCTGATCCTGAATATTATCAGTCTGTCATCAATTGTATTCAGTCTGCTGATCGATCTTGGGGCGACTTTAAAACTTTGTTATCAAATGGTCGATTAATAGATACATCCTGGACAAATGTTAGACTTCCCAATGGTCAAACTATTGGGATTGGACAGGATATTACAGCACGCAAACAAACCGAGCGCACGCTCAAAGCTCAGGCTGAACGAGAGCAACTCATGCGAACAGTCGCGCAAAGAATACATAAATCGTTAAATCTTCAGGAGATTCTCAATGCCACAGTGCAAGAGGTGCGAGATTTACTAGAAGTGGACAGAGTTGTAGTTTATCAGTTTGCTCCAGATATGAGCGGCAAAATCGTTGCTGAGTCAGTAGAACCTGGATGGAAAATTTCTTTAGGTACAGACGTTAAAGATACTTGTTTTCAAATAGGTGGCGGGGCGGAATATTACCAGGGTCATAAACGCGCGATCGCTAATATCTATGAAGCGGGGCTAACTAATTGTCACATTAATTTATTAGAACAATTTCAAGTCAAAGCCAATTTAGTCGTACCCATTTTACTAGAAATGGGAGAAAGTAATATTCGTTCTCGCCTTTGGGGTCTGCTGGTAGCACACCAATGTTCCGCGCCTAGAAACTGGGAAGAAAATGAACTAGATTTACTTGACCAACTTTCTGTTCCCATTGCGATCGCTATTCAACAATCTTGTATATTTCAGCAAGCGCATAATGAATTAGCAGAGAGACAAAAAGCGGAAATTAATTTAAGAAACGCCTTGGCTGAAAAAGAAGTTTTGTTGAAAGAAGTTCATCACCGAGTAAAAAATAATTTGCAGATAGTTTCTGGATTATTACAGTTGCAGTCACAAACACTCAAAGAACCAGAATTAATTAAAACTCTTAGAGATAGTCAGAACCGAATTGAATCAATATCGATGGTTCATAAAAACTTATATACTTCTGCAAATATAGGGCAAATTAATATTGCTGAATATATTGAGAATTTAGTAACCAGTATTCTGATCTCCTACCACATAGCACCAGGAAAAGTCATTTTAGAGAATGATATTAGTTCCATTGACTTGAACATTGATCAAGCGATCGCCTGTGGTTTAATCATCAACGAACTTATGTCTAATTCTCTCAAATACGCTTTTAATAAGCAAGAAACAGGCAAAATTTCCATTACTTTGCATTGTATAGATGAAAATATCGAGATGACTATTCAAGATAATGGTGTAGGGCTACCAAAAGATTTAGATTGGAGAAACACAAATTCTTTGGGTCTTTCTTTAGTGCATGATTTAACCCTAGAACAATTAGAAGGTAATGTTACTGTACAATGTCTGAATGGTACATTATTTAAAATCAGTTTTCCCAAATAATTTATTATCGATTAATTGAAAAGTTAGCAATGACAGCGACAAAAATTTTAGTAGTTGAAGATGAAGTAATTGTAGCTAGAACTATTACTAGTCAGCTTGGTCAGCTAGGATATGATGTTATAGGTACAGCATCTTCTGGGAAAGTAGCGATCGCTAAGGCATTAGAAGCTAAACCAGAGTTAGTTTTAATGGATATCATCCTCAAAGGTGAAATGGATGGTATCGATACTGCTAGTTACATTCGAGAGCATTTAGATATTCCGGTAATTTTTCTCACGGCTTACGGGGATGATAATACCTTACAGCGGGCTAAAATTACCCAACCTTTTGGTTACATTGTTAAACCCTTCACTTCTAAAGATTTACGTATAGCCATAGAGATTGGTCTATTAAAACATCGTTTAGAACGAGATATTAGAGAAAATCGTGATCAATTGGCAACTTTATTAAATTCCATTAGTGATGCTGTAATTGCTACTGACGAGCAGGGAATGATCACATTTATGAATCCTGCGGCTGAGTCTTTAACTGGTTGGTATCAAAAAGATGTTTTAGGAAAAGATATATCGCAAATTTTTCATCTGATTGATGAAATTACAGACAGTAAAATAGAAAATCCTGTCACCAAAGTTTTAAGAGAGCAACAGGTAGTTTACTTAGACGAATTCACATCTTTAATCACCAAAGAAGGTAAAAAAGTTCCCATCGGTGATAGTGCTTCTCCAATCATGGGATTAACTAATCAAATTAATGGTGTTGTCATCGTTTTTTGGGATCTCAGTGAACGAAGAAAAACGGAACTACTAGAACAGGCATTACGTAAAGAGCGAGAAGTTAACTATCTTAAATCTTTATTTATATCTACGGTATCTCATGAATTTCGCAATCCCTTAAGCGTAATTCAAACCGCAGTTGAATTAATAGAACTACAAGGAGAAAATTTAACAGAAGCTAAAAAAAATACTTATTTAAGAAGAATTAAACTAGCAGTGCAATCCATGAAGAATTTGATGGAAGATGTGCTGTTTATGGGTAAAACAGAAGCAAACAAGCTGGAATGTCATCCCGAAAGATTGAATTTAAAGGAATTTTGCCTAGAGCTAGTTGAAGAATTTACTTCTGTAATCACTAGTGGTCATGAAATAATTTTTACCTGTTGTGGTGAAATAACAGATGCTTATGTGGATGAACAACTTTTAAATTATATGTTAGTCAATCTATTGTCTAACGCAGTCAAGTATTCTCCGCATAATGAAATTATTAGGCTTGACTTAATCTGTGACCGTAATACTAATGTAGCGATTTTTAAAATTGCAGACGAAGGAATCGGTATTCCAGAAGCAGACCAATTACGTCTATTTGAATCTTTTTATCGAGCTTCTAATACTCAATCAATCCAGGGTACTGGACTTGGTTTAGTCATAGTTAAAAGATGCGTAGAAGCTCATCAAGGCACAATTACTTTCAACAGTCGAGAAGGTCAGGGAACTACATTTACTATCACATTACCTTTAGAGGGGAATGGGGATGTAGCAAAGAAAAACTAATAACTAATATTTAATTTTCTTGTCTGACTCCACCCACTACTGATCTGACTTCGCCGTCAGAAAATGGATCTGTCCCACCAGTCCAGTTAAAGTCACTAATCCGAATGCTGAAACCGCCCAATTCCAGTACAGGATTGTAGCGTAAGGTAATACCATAGGTACGACGGCTATATTCCACAATGTAGTCAGTGCTACTTTGTTCACCTGTTTCTAAGTTAATTGATGTTTGAAAGCCTAAACGCACAGGCCCATAGATTTGTTGCGATATCCCTGCACTCAACACTTGATTATCAACAGAGCGGTCGAATAAAAATGGTGATAGACCACTGTTAATTCCCTGGGAGTAAAAAATATTAAAGGCGGTATAGTCTAAAAACGGTCGAGAAAAGTGTCCGATTTGCCCGATTAAACCGACTGTACCAATGAGAGTGCTTTGATTATCACCATTGGTGTAATAACTAGTAGTGCCGGTCACTCCAGTGACAGCTTGCAGGTAAGGCACTACTGGTCTAGGGGTATATCTTAATCCCTCTGTGGCTGTAGCTGCTAGCGGTTTTCCCTGCCATAGTAAAAATCCTCTACTGAGAGCAACACTAGTTTGGAAACGCCCTAGGGAAATGCGATTATTCTCCCGGATTGGCTCTAACAAGTCTTGGCGGTCTGTGTTGGCGTTAATATACTGTGCGCCTGCTTGATAGCTGAGATTAATCCCACTGTTACCTAAAGGAATGTTCGGCGAGATAATTACACCCCCCAAGCTACTTTGGACGGTTTGGAAACCGAGTGTACCGTTATAGAGGCGATCGCGGTAGCTATATTCCCAGGTTAAAATGTGCGGGTTAACATCACCCAAAGTCTGACGCAATCGCAAACTTGCCTTGAGATTTTGGTCTACCTCATCTAAGTCAAAGCTGGTTAGCTCCCCAGAACCCTGAAGGATAGCTTTGGGACTCAAAATTGCGTTTAATCTCGCTTTCACCCCAAATAGTGAAGAGACATCATCTTCGCCTTGTACGGCTTTCTGCACGAAAAATTGGGGTGTGACCTGTAGACGTGCTTGGTCTGTATCAACGATGGTAAAACCCCGTTCCAAAAATAACCCTCCCCGTTTATCACCATCGAAGCCAGGGGAAACAATCAAAGGTGTCGTATTTCGCTCTCGACGGTCGATTGTCTGCTGATTGACGGGGATGGGTAAAGTAAAACCTTGGTCAAATACTAGGCGTTGTCGCTCAGTTTTAATCCTGTCAATCAGGGGAGCTTCCCGCGTTAATGTTACTTTATCCGCCCGTAATTCTAGTTCTGGGGGGGAAAAGGGGTCATTAGTAATGCGAACGTTTCTTGCTTGCCAACCACGGGGATAAAACTCAATTTGTCTAGCTTCAAATCGCAGTCGCTTCACCTCACCCCCACTTTTTGGCGGGGGAAGATTTCTAGCGTCTGCTGTACCACCAAAACTAAATTCAATACCGCCGGGACTGCTAACGCCTGTAGTGGGTTGATTGGCGCGGATGCGATCGCTCGGTGGACTGGTGGGGACTCCTCCGGCTGTAACATCACTGGGTAAGAAAGCAAAATCGCTGGATGCTGTGGGGACGTTAATCTCACCTCTGCCGTTTTCTAGTTCCCCACTGTCTTGTAAAAAATTATAGGTAAAACGTTCTCCCCGTAATACTTGGTCGCCCCTGGTGAGTGCAACATTACCTTCTCCTGCCGCGATTAAGTTGTCTAAATTAACTTGCACGCGATCGGCATCTACTACCGCGCCATCAAACCGCACCACCACATTACCTTCAGCTGTCACAATCCGCCGTTGCTCGTCGTATTCTTGGCGATCTGATGTGACTTCTACAATTCGGGTTCGCACTGCTGGGGTATTAGGTGCAGGTTGATTTTGTGCGTTGCTGGGGGGAAATTTTACAGAGGATGGGACTGAAGGTGGATTTGTGGTACTGCGGGATTTAAACTCAATAACATTTTGAACTGGTTGGTTCGTAGGCGCGTTATCAGTAGCAGTGACCGAGAGATTCATACTCTCCCCAGACTTCTGTAAGGAAATATGATCTTTTTGTTCCTGCTTGGTGGAATTCTCAGCGATGACTGGCGTTGGATTGCTAACTTTGGGTGCTACCTGAACAGAAGAATCTACTGGTTTCTGAATAGGATAACCAATTACTAGTGGTTGTCCTAAATTAGCTGCACTATGATTAGCTGCACTATGAGTAGTCAGAGGAGAAAATTCTGGAGCGAAAGCTTCTGGTGTACTGGTAACTACTGATTTTTGCGTAGCTGATAAATTATCTGATTGATCATTGGTAGCAGCATCCCTAACTTCCTCTATCTGTTGAGCATTTTCACTAGGTGATGGTGTGTTAACAGTGTTAGCGATTGGAAATTCTTGATTTACGGGAGAGGTTTCTTTAGGGTTACTGCTGTCAACGTTGTTAACTAAAGAAAATTGGTGATTACTTGCAGAAACAGTGGAATTTGCAGGTTTTATGGGTTCAACAAGAGGTGGTGGTGTTGGGGGAAGAACGGGATGAAGCATATGGGAACACAATCAACCTAACAAATAGCCAATTAATAGCCGGAAGGACTAATTCACCTTTTTCCTTCCGACTTACGCTTTCTGCTCATAATACAGCAGGCTTTCCGGAAAGGACACACAACTGAAGGCAAAAACCTAGCAGCCAATGTGTACTACATTTAGTGTTGTCTAGCTTCCGGCAGTCTCAGATATTTTGTTTAGTTCCTACTCTAAATCCCGACGGCCGGGGTTACGAGCTGGGTCATTGGACAAAAATCCGAATACAAAAATAGCCACGAAGAAAGCTACCACAATATAAACAGCGATTTTTAAAGTTACCATCGGTGATCTCTCCAAAATTTATGACAAAAGGCTCTTCCTTAGTATCTGCCATGCAAAAAAGATAGCTCCTTTATATTACCCACAGATCGCCCCTTTTGGAGAGGATAACGGTGATAGTTAAGCACCGAATCCTTTCTAGACGGCAAGTTGAGGTATAAGTCAATTGGATGTGATCTCATGCCCAAGTGTGATCAATGGTAGATGTCTTGGATACGTTTAGATGCGATCGCCTACTGTGGAGCGAAGCATCGTCGCTGTTTGTATTTTGATAGTGAGACGTTGGCTAATGGCTAAGGTTTCCCATATCAACAAGTTAGGGTGTTAGAGAAAAAAGAAACAAGGTAGAAAGAGAGCTATATCATCCTTAATCACTCATCACTAATAACTATTGACTATTGACTATTGACCATTGTCATTTCTGTCGCCTTTGGGATGCGGCTTTTGATGACCCGTGCAGGAACACCTACAGCTACGGAGAAAGGGGGAATATCTTTATTGACTACTGCACCTGCACCAATGACACTACCCTTACCGATAGTTACACCGTCTAATACAGTGACTCCATGTCCTAGCCAGCAGTCATCTTCAATGACAATGCCTTTGCAAGTCACACCTTGGTATTTAATAGGCTGTGTTGGATCTGTAAAATTGTGATTGTTGGCGTATATGCCTGAATGCGCTGCAATCATACAACGCTTACCAATTCTGATATCTCCTGGGCCAGCAATACAGACATCAGGGCCAATAAACACTTCTGTATCAATATCAATACAAGTATCTTCTAAGCAGCCTATATCAACGTTGCGTTCGATCGCTACTCCCTCTCTGAGTCGGATTTTATTATTTGGGTGTCCTTTAGCATCCAAACGTACACCTTTAAATAGGTGTACACCATTACCAATTTCAATGCAGGAAGTGTTAATAAATTCAACTCCATGTTGGATGTAGACTGAACTACCCATCTGAGCAAAAATCGTTCTATACAAGATATTTCTTAATTTTGTACCAAGAGCTAATGTCGGTAAATCGCCTAAAGCAGTAATAAACAAAAGCTCTTGTAAACGCTGCCATTTCAGGTTGAATTGCTGATTATTCATGACCTAATTATCAGATGAATGGTGTTAATAATGCTGAAGCTGTATTGGAGATTAATTTTGGGATTTGGCAGTGACAATTTTGCTGATATTTGTAATATGGTTGCTCTGATAGTGATAAATAACTGTCAATTCATTGAAGTTATCAAAACCATCATGATTTTGTGAATCTATTGCTGATTTAGAGCATCACAAATCATCAGAGTTAATCGTCAATTGATATGCAAAATTTCGCATATATGTGGGTACAGTCTGAATGTGTATGACTACGCTTTTTCGCGACAACTTAATGTCATTAAACACTCAGCAAATGCTAAAGTATGTAAGGAGTGTAAAGATTATTTAGTTATAAGATTGGGTGCAATAGACGCATCAAACTATTGGTTGATACCATTAGTTATGAAAGGTAAAGGTATTTGTATGGGTTAGCAATACAGGAGTTAAATCATCTAATTTTTAACCCCTAATTTGCTTACTAACAACCTTTATCTGATTGTTTCCTAGCAACTATTACAGCCTAATCTAACAAGATTTACTCAACAGCAAGATATCTCACACAGGTTTAATGAATTGTCCGAAATGTTTTACCTGTAAAGCAAAATATAAGTTGTGTTGAATTTACCTTGGTTACTGTTACCTCAACAATAACCAAGCTAGGGTGGAGTATCTCCAACTTCAGCCATCACATTAAAGTTAACCATCGGTGCAAACAGGTAAGCTCTTCCCCGATCGCTATGACGACTTTCTTGCAACGGATTTCTAGAGTAAGTGGCTCTCATCATGTTGCACACAGATGATTTACAAACTAACAACCAAATCAAGTTTTTAAGTACATGAATGGTTTTTGAAAATAATTGCTTTCCAGCATAACACATTTTATTTTATATATATCACCCCTAAGAAGGGAGTTTTATTTACTATTGCTGACATCTGAATAAACGTCAGTTAGATAATATTTTCACAGACATAATATTCACTGTATAACAATGTTTCTGTAAGTAAAAATACATTTTATTTGTTTAATAAATAGTCAATTAATCAAGTTAAAATTTTATACTTTATTGTGTATCTAACTTGTCAATCTTCTGGTGTTGGCTGTTGAGTGTCAACACAACTCATAAATAATTGTGTAATTTACAAGCAAATAACTCCCACACATACCAGTTGGCACGCTGCGGAAAGCAAGCTACAAGTTGGGAAACCCTTTCCCCTTTCGGTAGTTCCTGATGGGGGAATCCCAATGCCGGAGTGCCTGCTACGCTAACAGCGCACAATTGACTTCCCTGCTCCCTCCCTATACCCCTACACTCCAGACCCAGGATTTTCTGGACAAAAATTCGGTTCAAATCAAACTTGTTTACCACAAACCCGCTCATTACGCCACAATAGATATAAGCGATTAGCTGGCATTGTCAAATATAAAACGTCGCCTTCCTTAAGATAAGTGGTGAGCAAATCCCAACCTTGAATTCTTTGATCGTTGCTTTCTATATACAAAGGTACAAAGTTAGCAGACATTGCTATCTCTTTCACTAGGTTGCTACAAAAAGGGTGTGAGGGTGTAATTAAAGTTGCGAAAGCTACCCAAAGTTTATCGGCAGTGATGCCATTGCCTAGAATACGCCCACCCAAAGCGGCCGCCGCAAATGCAGGGGCTGCTAATTCTGCGGAACTGAGTACGGCTTCAAAGTCAAACACTTGTTTGGCCATTCCTGCAAAATCTGGGTCAGCATAGTGAACAATGACAGGAATTTTGGGGGCTAAACCTTTAGCTTTTAGGGCAATTTCGAGATTTGTGGCATCGTTGTTAGTGACAGTTAAGACAGCCGCCGCAGTATGAACATTGCTGGTTTGCAGGATGGTGCGGAAACTGGCATCTCCTTGAATGACAGGAATCCCTAATCCCCGAATAGAGTTAATATATCTGTTGTTGGAGTCAGTCTCAATCACTACTACTTCATGACCATTACTGTGGAGTTGCTGCACAATGCGATTGCCAATGCCACTTAAACCACAGACTATATAGTGATGACGCTGGGGAACACGAGCAACATCCCAAAATTGCTTGAAGCGATTACCCAAGACAAAATCGGTGAGCATAGCGTACCAAATACCGATGACTACTGCTCCCACCAACATCATCACTACAGTAAACACTTTCACACTATTGGGAGCATTTTCTACAACTTGGTCATTACCGCCTGCACCTGTAATCATACCTACAGAGAAATAGAGTGCATCTACCACAGACAAACTCAACTCTGTAGACATATAGGTGAATGTGGCAGTTAAAATCACCGCTAGTAGCACGATCGCACCTGCAACAACTGATTGTCCATGTTGTTGAAACTGCCGTAGACTTGTTAAGATTTTCAGGAATTTTTTAAATAAAGAACGGCGTGTTTGACGGATACGGGGTTGGATACCAACAATTAAGCGATCGCCGATTTTTAACGTTTGTCCCGATAGTACAGCCGAGACTAAATTCATCTCCCCTTCTATGGGTAAGTAATAAATCGGTATTCGCGTAGGATCTTCCCACAAATCGCACAGTTGGCGACCCAACCAAGGATGGTTGTCGTCAATATATTCTTCTTGAATTGGCCAAGTTTGCTCGTATAACTTAATTTGTCCGATCGCTTGATTTCCCAAAGCCGCAAAGGTGAATAATGGTGCAGCTAAACTCACCACACTCATACTTAAGTGGTCTGATAATGTCTGATCCAGACGTTCACCCAAATTGAGATTGTACAAGCGATTGATGATCCGAATGTGAGAATTTAACACCCGCGCTTGCATCATCACCGACAAATTTAGCTCATCATCTGAACCTGTGATGACTAAGGTGTGCGCCTCCTTAATTCCTGCTGCTGTGAGAGTAGCAGCCGCACATAAACTACCAATAATTACGTCGCCTGCTGCTTCACCGGGAATGGGTTTGTGGTGAATACCAACGACCAATGCTCCCTGCTGTCTAAGCAAACGAAAGATTTTATATCCAGTCCGTCCTAAGCCGCAAACAATAATTCGAGGTTTCATGTAACAGCAGCATGATTTACTTTAAGGGCTGCATTGCTATTGATTAATCAATATTGTTGCTTACTTCAACAGATGATAACTGTAACTGAAAACACGATAATTTGTGACAATATGGCACTTTTATTCCTACTATCTAGTCATGTAATACAAATAACTGAAATTAAAAGATTAAGTTTATGAAAAATCACAATCAAAATATAATTCTTAGTGGAATTTTAGGCGCATTAGTTGTAGTTGGAATAATTGCTACTAAAACATCGGCACAACCTCAGCCAGAACCAGGGCCGATTTTCGCTCCCAATGTAAAATTAAACGTACAACGTGCTAGTGGTAATTGTCCAAACACAGTGGGATTATGGTGGATGGGGCTGCCCTATGAAGGTGGAGCAGAACATACAGTAGTAGCAGATACAAGAGCATTTGCAGACACAACAAAATTAGTGCCATCAAATCATCAGCATTTTGTAGAATTTGTTTCTAATTTACATAGTCAGTATGTTAGTTGTGTAGGTAAAGCATACTCCGAAGAATATGTTTTTTATAACGTAGAATTTAAACATAAAAAAGCATATTTTCGCGTAGATTTGCGCAATGTTAATACACCAGGCAAGCTGATCGTTTACAAAACTGTCGCAGCTTTTCGTCCTTATGTGCGTTGGGCGATCGCGGATTAACTTAAGATTGGCAGAAAAAAGGCAAAAGACAGGAATCTTTTACCTTTTAGCCTTAAAACACAGGATCGCTTAAACGGTTTGTGGGACGGCTTTGATATAAATCTTGGACAACTTGAACAGCAACTACTAAAGCTACGAGGGTGATGACGGCAACGGGCAATAAACCTTTACCAAACAAGGCGATCGCCAGTAATAAAACTGCTCCTCCTACTCGATATTTGGAACGAATTTTGCAATAGCGAATGACACCAAAATTATGCAAAATACTGATGGCTATTAAACATAAAGCTACAGCACCGCAGATTAACCAGCGTTGGGGATCAGCAAGTGCAACTCCTGATTTATTGAGGATGACTTCTTCCACTCCTACACCAGTAGCAGCAATGCCAATTACTAGGGGTAAGTGAGTATACAGCCAAATATTCATAACGCTCACTTTGCCGGTGACTTTTGCTGTTTCAATTGGTGTTCCGCCTAAATTGTCGAAATAGATCCACCATAAACCAAAGGCAATACTTAACCCCAATAATCCAGAAATAGCGGTAAGAACATTCCAATGGTGTTCAGAAACTCCATTCACTACAGCAATGATTGCTTCACCCAAAACAATGATTGTAAATAACCCAAACCGTTCAGGTAGGTGTGAAGCATGGGGAAGTAGCCCCATTTGCACCTTGTTTGCAGTCAGGGGTGTAGCAAAATCAATGATAATTCCTAAACCCCAAAGTGCAAATCGCCAAGGAACAGGTAAAAAGGCTGATAATAACCACAAAAAAGCAGCGATCGCAAAACCGATGGCATAATGAGTAGTCAAAGACTTGGCTGTGGGTATATGTATTCCCGCCAAGACATACTCAATTACTAAAATCACTCTACCCAAGGCATAAGCTAAGGCAAATCCGGCCGCACTTTCATTCAAGCCATGATGTATGTTCACCGCCATTGCCGCAGCAGTAAGCATTTGCACCCCAACTAGCAAGCGATGTCCAATATCATCACTATCAAAGCGATTAGCGTAAAATGTCGTGCCAATCCATGACCACCAAACAGGTATAAATAAAACTACAAATCCCCATAATCCTGAAAGCGAAATATCGCTTTTTAAATTGTGTGCTAGCTGAGAGACTGCAACCACAAACACCAAATCATAAAACAACTCCAACCAAGTCGCACGTCTTTCTTCGTCACTATCTTCGCCAATACGTAACCTCGGAGTGTGCAGGAAATTTGCCATAGTGGTATGTGCTAATTGCTAATTGTTTTTTACCATTAGTTGTGCGTGAGAGGAAGACAGGCGAATTTGAGATTTTGGATTGGGGTTGCATCTAAAATCCAAAATCTCAAATTCCAAATCTAAAATTGAACGCTAGAGCCTGAAGTGCTTATGGCAGAAGGATTAGCGGACTTTAGTAAACAAGTAAGTCTGTTGAGGCGTGTTTAGAATGAATATAGTTAGCAGCTGATTCTACACACAGAGCTACAGAGGAACGCAATGCTAATTTTTGAGGAACACTTTCAAGATAATCGCTGTAGCTGGGTGACACGGGATAGCTCAGAGTGCAGCCTTTACATGGAGGTGGGTCACTATGTATTTGACCACAAACGTGAAGGTGATGCTTATTGGCTATCGTGGAACTCGGCGGAGTTCTTTTACGACAGAACGGATTTTCATATTCATATGGTCTTAGAAAAGGCTGCTGGTGTAGATGATCACGGCTACGGGTTCGTCTGGGGACTATTAGACGATCGCAATTTTTTTGAATTCGTGATTTCTGGTAATGCTTGTTATCGCATTGCTGAGGTGAGAAATGGTAGTTTTGTCAATTACACAGACTGGAAACGCTGCGATCGCATTCAGCGCGGTAATGCTGTTAACTTACTAGAGATTTGCCGTGTCGGGAATTTTGTCGAGTTTTATATTAACAGTACCCTTGTAGATAAATTCCCAGCGGATAAGTTAATGGATGTCCCAGGGCGAAATTTTGGTTTTGTCATCCACGACAAAATTAAAATGAAAGTTCACAGTCTGATGGTGAGTGCGCCTGATACGGAAAAAGACTTCAGTGAAGGGAATCTAGAGGTTTATGATTCTAGATATGAAACCAAAGCTAACTTCGTAGAGCATGAGCCACCCAATGACGATAGTCTAGAGCAAGTGTTTGCAGATTTAAAGGCGTTAGTTGGTCATGAACGCACTAAGCAGCAACTTTTTTCTTTAGCAAATTACCTCAAAGTCCAAACCGAACGGCAAAGGCGGGGACTGAAAACTGTAGACACTTCCCTACACCTGATGCTGTACGGCCCACCAGGGACAGGTAAAACCACAATCGCGCGCTTAGTCGGGCGTTTATATAAACATTTAGGATTTCTCGAAAGGGGACACGTTGTCGAAACTGATCGCGCCGGGATTGTGAGTGGATATATCGGCCAAACTGCACTCCGGGTGGAAAATGCTGTCCAGCAAGCCTTAGATGGTGTACTGTTCATTGATGAAGCTCACGCTCTTGTTCCCGAAGATAGCCCTAATGATTATGGCAAAGAAGCATTGCAGATATTAATTAAACGCATGGAGGATCATCGCGATCGCTTGGCGGTAGTTATAGCTGGTTATACCGAGGAAATGGATCGGTTGCTAGCATCCAACCCCGGTTTTAAATCCCGACTGCACCGTTTATTTTATCTTGATCACTATACTCCGCATGAGTTATTACTAATTTTCAAGAAATTCTGCCATGATAACGGCTATATCCTAGATGTGTCGGCAAATATCATTTTACAAGCTACCTTTGAACTTGCTCATGTCAAACGAGACAGGAATTTTGGTAATGGACGTTTCGCCCGCGCTTTATTTGAACGCAGTATTGAGCAACAAGCTAATCGCATTGTCCACGATCTTCACAAACTAGATGATTCTCAACTAACTTTAATTACAGCAGAAGATTTATCGGGAAATTAGGGACTTCCAAATAAAAATATCCAAAATCAAAATTTAGAGTGCGTCAGTGCAAAACAACCTTGCATAGCTAGCCAGAAATTATTCGGACTGACGCACCACACTAGTTTTTGCCTCATGTTGTACTAGTCAAATTCTGGAGACCATAAATCAGAAATCTGTACTTCCCATCCTGGCAGCAAATCAGGAACAGTTAGCAAATCACCATCGTGTAAAACTACTGGTTCTTTTCCTGAGTAAAGAACTTCAACCGTGTGATCATCTGGGTTAAGGAGAATTCCTACTCGCGTTCCCAAAGCCAAAAACTCTCGGATTTTTGCCCGCAACTGTTCTAAATCATCATTGGGAGATTTTACTTCCACTGTCAAATCAGGAGCTAACTGTGCAAAGGACTTCGGAGAACGACGTAAACGTGCTGCTAAAACAAATGAAGCATCAGGTGCTCTTAAATCAGAATTAGGCAATCTAAAACCAGCACTAGAAGCTGCTACACGTCCCAGTTGACGGGGTTTCACCCAGTTATATAACTGAGCAATCATTGAAGCTGCAACTTCATCTGATTCATATCCTGATGGACTCATAACAACGATATTCCCCTGTACTAATTCCATGCGATACTCAGGAAACTGCTGCTGCACTTTTTCCAAGTCTTGAATTGTCAGGGACATAAACCCTCCTGAAACAGACATTTAACTAATATAGTAATTCTAAAATTTCTTACGAGTCGTGAAGCGTAAAGCCCCCGTATTTTTAATCGGGGGATATAAGCGAATGACCGAATTTATTCGGTCGTAACATAGTATAATTACGTTAGAGAGTTTGACGTAAAGATGCTGGTATTTGAGGCAAAACTTGAAGGAACAAACGAGCAGTATCAATCGCTGGATGAGGCGATTAGAACTGCTCGTTTTGTCCGCAATGCTTGCCTCCGGTACTGGATGGACAACCAAAACATCGGCAGGTATGATTTGAGTGCTTATTGCGCTGTCCTTGCTGCCAATGAAAACTTTCCTTGGGTAGCCAAACTCAACTCTATGGCTCGACAAGCTTCTGCTGAAAGAGCGTGGAGTGCAATTGCTCGGTTTTTTGACAATTGCAAGCAAAACAAACCAGGGAAGAAAGGTTATCCACGCTTTAAGAAAGAACAGACGCATGGGAGTGTTGAGTATAAAACTAGCGGCTGGAAGCTCTCTTATGACCGTAGCCATGTCACTTTTAGCGATGGGTTTAAAGCAGGAACTTTCAAACTCTGGGGAACTCGTGACTTGCATTTTTACCAATTGAAACAGTTCAAGAGGGTGCGGGTTGTGCGCCGTGCCGATGGTTACTACGCGCAGTTTTGTATCGATCAAGAACGAGTTGAAAGGCGAGAACCAACGGGTAAAACTATTGGCTTGGACGTAGGACTTAATCACTTCTATACCGATAGTGAAGGAAATCCAGTTGAGAACCCTAGACACCTGCGTAAAAGCGAAAAGTCTCTCAAGAGATTGCAGCGCAGATTGTCTAAAACAAAGAAGGGTTCTAAGAACAGAATCAAGGCAAGAAATCGCTTGAGCAGAAAGCACCTCAAAGTAAGTAGGCAGCGTAAAGACTTTGCTGTGAAGTTGGCAAGGTGCGTAGTCCAGTCTAACGACTTGGTAGCCTATGAGGATTTGCAGGTGCGGAATATGGTAAGAAATAGACACCTTGCCAAGTCGATTAGTGATGCAGCGTGGACGCAGTTTAGGCAGTGGGTTGAGTATTTCGGCAAAGTGTTTGGCGCGGTGACTGTAGCAGTCCCACCCCATTACACCAGCCAGAATTGCTCTAACTGTGGGGAAGTGGTGAAAAAGTCTCTTAGTACAAGAACTCATGTTTGCCCTCATTGTGGACATACCCAAGATCGGGATTGGAACGCTGCACGGAACATACTTGAATTAGGACTACGTACTGTGGGACACACAGGATCTCAAGTCTCTGGAGATATCGACCTCTGTTTGGGTGGAGAAATCCCTCCAAATAAGCCGAGTCGTGGAAAGAGAAAACCCAAGAAGTGATTCTTGGAATCCCCCGTTTTCTAAACGGGGGAGGATGTCAACTCTGTTCATAGTGACTCAGCATTCCCTCATCCCAAAAACAGCTTATAGGCAGGATTTTGGCTTTCATTCCAATACTGATAGCCGAGGGTATCCAGAAACGCTTGCCATTCCTCCATCTCTTGGGGCGGTACTTGCATTCCTACGACAATCCGTCCATAGTCTGCACCGTTGTTGCGGTAGTGGAACATACTAATATTCCAGTTGGGACTCATGGAAGCGACAAATTTCATTAATGCACCGGGACGTTCGGGAAATTCAAACCGATAGAGTAGTTCATTGTGGGCTAAGGGAGAATGTCCCCCAACCATGTGCCTTAAATGCAGTTTTGTCAGTTCATCATCAGTTAAATCAAGAGTTGGGAAACCGCAGTTTTCAAAGGTTTCTACCATCTTGAGCCTATCGGCACGGTTTTGAATTTGCATCCCGACGAAAATATGGGCAATTTTCTCGTCTGCAATCCGATAGTTAAACTCAGTCAGATTACGTCTGCCAATACATTCACAAAACTTATGCAGACTACCTGGGGTTTCAGGAATTGTCACTGCAAAGATCGCTTCACGGCGTTCTCCAAATTCGGCTCGTTCGGCGACAAAGCGCAAACGATCAAAGTTCATGTTTGCACCGCAGGCGACTGCTATTAAGGTTTGTCCTTGGATTTGCTCCCGTTCTACATAGGCCTTTGCACCGGCGATCGCTAATGCTCCGGCAGGTTCTAAAATAGAGCGGGTATCTTCAAACACATCTTTAATGGCGGCACAGGTATCATCGGTATCTACCAAAATGATGTCATCTACATATTCTTGACACAGCCGAAAGGTTTCTTCCCCTACTTCCCGCACTGCTACCCCATCGGCAAATAAACCCACCTGAGATAGCCGCACCCGTTTACCTGCTTTTAATGATTGGTGCATCGCATCTGCATCTACGGGTTCTACGCCAATAATTTTGATTTCGGGACGAAGGCGTTTCACATAGGCAGCAATGCCGGAAATTAAGCCACCACCGCCTATCGCCACGAATATGGCATGAATAGGCTGCTGGTGTTGTCTGAGAATTTCCATGCCAATAGTTCCCTGTCCAGCAATGACATGAGGATCATCAAAAGGATGAATGAAAGTTAAACCTTTTTCTGCCTCCAGTTGTCGAGCAAAGGCGTAAGCATCATCATAAGTATCTCCATGCAATACTACCTCCCCACCTCTTGCCTTGACGGCATCTACCTTTACCTGGGGTGTAGTCACAGGCATGACGATAATAGCTCTTGTTCCTAACTGCCGCGCACCTAACGCCACACCTTGAGCATGGTTGCCTGCAGAGGCAGCAATTACTCCCTGTGCGAGTAAATCCGGTGGTAGGTTTGCCATCTTGTTGTAAGCACCACGCAACTTAAAGGAAAATACGGACTGCATATCTTCCCGTTTCAACAAAATTTGATTATTCAGTCTGGCAGAAAGATTCGGGGCATACTCTAAAGGCGATTCTTGAGCAACATCGTACACACGAGCAGTCAGAATTTGTACTAGGTAGTCGCAAAGCATGGGGTAGATGGAATAAGCAAGGGCTAGATAAAGATTAATTTTACGTTAAGTTCGTCCCCATTCTTTGGCGATTATTGGCGTTGGCATACCCACATGTCGTAGACATCACTGATAATAAAATGACATAAATATCAATTTAAACTGTTGAGAGTGTTGTCATTTCTAGACAATGATGAATCTAAACGTTCTTTCCCGTATCGGACATTATTCATTCATATCAGCGTTAGTCATTACAGCTTTATTGCTGCTGGTTGTTTATATTCCCATCTTAAGTGGTTACTTAATCTTTTTAGCGGGACTGCTTTTATTGTCTGGTGGGCTATTTTTTGCCACCACCTTGGGTTTATGTATAATGCTGACTAACGAGGCGGAATATTGGGTGATACCGGGAATATATAAAATACCTCTGCACCCTTGGTTCGCTCGAATATTCGGATGGGTACATCTGTTTATGGGCAGCGTGGCGATTGTGGTGGGAATGATAGTTTTAATTGCAGCGATCGCTAATTAGTCTCATGCTTCATTAGCTTTAAGTAAATGAATGATAAGAAGTAAGAAAATATCTCAAATTGATAGATAGCGATCGTCCCTGATAACAAATGGTACAAGCAATTATTGTTTTTATCCTCATTGGGCTAGTGATTGCTGGAATCTTGCTCAGTCCGATACTAATTAAATATCATAGAAATCGTATTCAAAAGCGTCAATTCCCTGAATTATGGAATGCGACTATCGAAAATAATCTACCTATTTATCTTCAACTTTCTCCTGCTGAACGACGAAGAATTCAAGGGCATATACAAGTATTTCTATCAGAGAAACAATTTATTGGTTGTAGGGGATTAGAAGTAACAGAAGAGATGAAAATTACGATCTCTGCTGTTGCCTGTTTATTACTCCTGAATGAGCGCGGTAAATACTTTCCTAAGCTGCGGTCAATTTTGATTTATCCGAGTACTTATTTTGTTGATCAAACCGTCAATCTTGATAATTATATTGTTGAAGAAAGACGCGATGCCAGATTAGGAGAATCATGGACTAAAGACCAAGTGATACTATCTTGGCAACAGGTACAAAGTGATACGCAAAACTGGAGAGATGGACATAACGTTGTACTGCATGAATTTGCTCATCAGTTAGATCAAGAAGATGGTAAAGCCGAAGGTGTCCCTATTTTGCCACATCATTCAGATTATGCGATTTGGTCTAGGGTGATGACGACAGCATATCAACAGCTTTGTAACGATGTGCAGCAAGGTATCACAACTGTCATGGATAGTTATGGCGCAACCAGTCCCGCAGAATTTTTTGCAGTGGTGACTGAGACTTTTTTTGAAAAGCCACAGCAATTACATCAAAATCATCCAGTACTTTATGATTTACTGCAAAAATACTACCAACTAGACCCTAAAAAATGGGTTGTAAGATGAAATTCAAGGTGAAAGTTATATTTATCTCTTGCCACTATATTACTTCTCAGTCATGCCAGTAATAATACTGCCAAGATATTTTGTTAAACACATTTTATAACTATAGCGAAATGTGGAAAATACATAAATATTTTTTATTCAAAATCGTAATTTTACTCAGGTAATCCTCTGCTTACTTAAATATACTTTATACGTAATCCTATGTAAGTATAAATGTAAAAAATTGAAAAATAGTTTAATTCACAACCATAAATATCAACTTTGGCCTATCGTGTGCTTACTAATTCTAGAAGCGGCCGGATTTACCCAAAAAGCGATCGCGCAAGAGTATCCCCTACTAGAATCACCCGAAAGAAATGTCTCCTTTTCCTCCCCTGTAGACGGTTCTGCAGCAGAAAAGCCAGAACCAATGGCACAAGTTACATCAGTTTCCCAATTGCAGGATGTGGAGTCTACAGACTGGGCATTTCAAGCGTTACAGTCTTTAGTAGAACGCTACGGTTGTATAGCTGGTTATCCCAACAGTACATATCAAGGTAATAGAAGTCTCACTAGGTATGAATTTGCTGCAGGTATCAATGCTTGCTTAAGTCGCATTAATGAGCTAATTGCTACAGCCAGCAATGATTTAGTCACCAAAGAAGATTTAGCGAAGTTGCAACAATTGCAGGAAGAGTTTGGTGCAGAATTAGCGACTTTGCGGGGTCGAGTTGATCGTCTAGAAGCGCGTAGTAGTGTAATAGCATCTCAACAATTTTCTCCCACGACTAAATTTAGCGGTTTGTTAATTACTGGGGTGCAAGGTCGGAGTCATAATCGTGGTGATGTTAACCCTAGAGACGGCAAGAAAGATACAGATGATGCTGGTAAAAATATTAATGTGATTTCTCTGGCACAGCTATCTTTAAATAGCCAAATTACTCCGCGTAGTTACCTGGTAACAAGTCTTTGGTATGGTGTTGGTAGCACTGCACCTAGATTTACAAATAGCGTTTCTCGTAATGATTTATCACTCAGCTACGAATATCCTACAGGTGACGAAGTAATCATCAATGACCTCAGTTATCACTGGTTGGTGACAGATAACTTAGCAGTCATGTTCGGCACAGAAGGCATAAATATGATCACTGCGTTTCGCGGCCCCAATCGGGTAGAAAGTGCCGCTACTGGTGCATTATCTCAGTTTGCCCAAAGAAATCCCCTTTTAGATATCGGGTTCGGTGAGGCTGGTGTAGCGATTGATTGGCAGATTTCTAAACGTATGAGTTTACAGGCAGTTTACTCTAGTTATCGGGCTAATCCAGCTAAAAAACCTGGATTTATTGATGGTAACACTACTACTGGTGTGCAGCTATTGCTAACACCTAGTGATAACCTAGATTTGAGTTTGTATTACGTTAATAACTACTCTCCTGATGGTTGTTTGTTAACTTTTGTGGGTGATGATTGTTTAACAGCAAATTCTAACCCGTTACAAACAAACGCCGTTGGTACAACTTTAACTTGGCAAATTTCGCCGCGCGTAACTTTTGGTGCTTGGGGTGGTTACACAAATTCTTACATTCCAGGAAGTTCGGGAAATGTAGAGACTACCAACTATATGGTATTTATGAATTTTCCCGATTTATTTGCTAAAGGTAACTTGGGCGGTATTTATATAGGACAGCCTCCTAAAATCATTAGTAGTGACTTAGCTGATGGAAGCAATGTCCCCGACTCAATTAATTCCGGTAGAGGACTTGCAGGAGGACAGCCAGGTACTACCACCCAAATTGAAGCTTTTTATCGTTTCCAGCTAACTGATAATATCAGTCTCACACCTGGAATAATTCACATCTTAGAACCTGGACACACACCAGATAGTGACCCTGTAACTATCGGTATCCTGCGGAGTAGCTTCAGTTTCTAGATAGAATTTGCTTACTTATTGATCAAGGTGCAACTACTGTTTCATTGCAGGATGGTTGAAAACTCTACTAGATATGGGAACTCTTAAGCTAGGTTTATCTACTGCTGAGGACACACTAATATTAGTATCAGGGAGAACGGCTTCAACAACTTCATCAGAAGTATTAGATTTAGTAGGCAAATTTGTATTCGTGCTAGGAATAGCTTCTGATGTTATGGAGGTAGAATTGTGAGATTTATTATCTGATTCACTAACAGTCTGAGCTTGAGATGGTAATAATATCAAAGTTTGACTAATTACTAAAATTGCTCCCAACAGATGACGCATTGAATAATTCATGTTGATGATTGATCAGATACATCAATACGTTAGGCTTTTGATATTTTCAGAGCAAAGGGAAATCTTACGGAAATATTTTTGATGCAATTTGTGGGTAATTTCTAGCTATTACAGCGTAGTTTTATATAACTAACGTAGCGTTTTTATATAGTTTCAGTAGTTTATTTGAAATTTGGATAAAGCACAATATCATAAAAATCTAAATTTGGTTAAAATTTAGATTATTTATTGGAAAAGTTTCCAATAAATAAAGTTCTGGAAATTTGTGAAGCTAGTTTTAATTGATGATAGAGCAACTTTCAGAATGAAGTCTAGAGCTAATTTATAAAGGCTTCATGGCAGTATTTAACTCAACTGCGCTACGAGTTGATTTTCTAACAGAGTTTCACTAGTTAATAAATCCTCAACAGAGATTCTTAAAAACCTTTGCTGATCAACTTGAAACAAAATTTTAATGCGATCGCTCCCCGGAAAGCCAGGGGGTGTCAGTTGGGCGATTGTTCTTGCACCCTCTTGATCATTTAAAGGTTTGACGGTGGTGACACCACTATCTAAGCGGCGCGTAATTAAGCGATCGCCATCAAAATACACTTCTGTACCACCTGTTTCCGCACCGAGTTCGCCAATAATTAACTCGATGCTGGGTTGATTCTCTAAGGAAGCACCCAAGTATAATTCTACTGGCTGAGTCATGGGGTAAGCTTGTCCGGCTTTAATAATCGGATGCCAATTGTGACGTTGATTGCGGCGATCCCAATACCGTACACCATAACTATGGTAGAGAAAATCTTTGATTTCTACGCCTTGGGTTAGTTGCAGCGCACCTTGGGCGATCGCTTCAAAGGGACGTTCCGAACGAATCTTTTCCGGTGCGAAATATTGTCTTACCCATGTCTGCACTGCTGGTAATTGTACAGTCCCACCCACTAACAACACGGCGTTAATATCCGAGAGTTCAATTCCTTGGCGGCGTGCTTGTTGTAATAGATTGGTCATTGACTCATCTAATTGCTCAAAAAAGGCGTGTTCCTTGAGGATATTTTCTAGGGTGTCACGATTTAATTCCAATTCGTAACTTTCAAAGTTTTCATCATCAAAATAAACCTCGCTGGCTTGGTTTTGGCTAGATAGCTGAATCTTTACTTTCTCGGCCAGTCGTATGGTTAGAGGACTAACAGCTAAATCTTGGGTTTTGGCAAAATAATCTACTAACCAATTATCAATATCTGTACCGCCTAAATTCTGCCCAGCTTTGGCTAAAACACGGGCGGTTTTGATTTTTTGTTTAGAGTCTTCGGCTAGGGATTTATTACCCCATTTGAGTAGAAAGCCTACAGGTTTGGTGTTGGCTTGGCTACTTCTATTTAACTGCACCAAGGATAAATCTAATGTACCGCCACCAAAATCAATCACTAACAGATTTTCTGCTTCAGCTAAACCATAGCCTAAAGCGGCGGCTGTGGGTTCGTCTAGCATCCGCACCTGTTCGACGGGGAGGACTTGGCAAACTTTACCTAGCCAATACCGATAGGCTTCAAAGCTATCTACGGGGACGGTTAAGACTAAGGAATCTAACCCGCCTTCTAGGGGTGCGAGTTGTTCAATGACTTGGGTGAGAAACCATTGTCCTACTTGTTCAAAGGTGACAGTTTGTCCGTCTAGTTCTGGGAGGAAACCTTGGATATCTGAACCGATTCCGCGTTTGAAGCTACGGAAAAATCTGGTGTCGCTTTTGAGATCAAGACCGCGATCGCGTACTTGTTGCCCTACTATCACTTTACCTTGGTTGGCATCTTCTATGTAAACTAAGCTGGGAATTAATGGGGGGTTGAGGTTTTGTTGAATGGATAAACCAGGTAGGGTAAGGGTTTGGGGCTGTTGGGTGACGGGATTCCAACGAGCAATGACTGTGTTACTTGTACCAAAATCGATTGCGATCGCCATAGTCTAAATTGATCTCACGCAGAAGCGCAGAGAGTGTTTGAGGTTGAAACTATTGTGCCATAAGCCACCATGAGCGTAGATGTGAAATTGCGACTTCTTTTTGTTTAGCTTCGATTTCTATCCAAGGAGCTTGCTGGTAAATTTTAGGCATGGCAATAATTAGATCACTGTGTTTCCTGTCGTTGAATGCTTGTTCACCGTTGGAAATGTGGACTAATTGCCAGTCTGGATGCTTCCAAGTTTCTTTGGCTGCGTAAAACATGGCATCTACGCTGGGATGATTATAGCTATCTAATTTTTCATGGCAAATATGATGATGGGCATCAAATACCATTGGGATTTGAGCTTGTTGGCAAACTGCGAAAATTTCTGCGGCACTGTAGGCGTATTCGTCGTTTTCTAGTGTCAAACGGTTTTTGATGTTGGCTGGTAATTCGGAGATCACTTTAATTAGTTGTTCGCTACGTTGGGATTTACCGCCATGAATATTCATCAATGACCAGGGTGAACAAGGTAAGCCCAGTAAATCGAGGTTACGGGCGTGTCTAGCTAAGATTTTGATACTGGTTTGTACAACTTCGAGAGAATCGGAACTCAGCACCACATATTGATCTGGGTGCAGTACCATTCTGATGTTTAAGGATTGGGCTTGTTGACCAATTTTCCCTAACTCAGCACTCATCGCTTCTAAAATATTTGCGCCAATTTCATCTTCCATATCGCTGAGGGGAAACAAAGCCGAAGACATTCGATATAGTCGGATCTTGTTCTCTGCACAAAAGGATAAGGCATCATGCAAACGCTGCAAATTATGTTGATAAATTTCTGTTAATGCAGTTTCACGCTGATTCAAGTTGAGTTGTAAGTAGCGTGTACGTGTCATTGTCCGAAAGCGGACTTTTTTATCTACAGTAATGCAAACCAGTCCTAATTCTGGCTTGGTGTTGTTGTTTAACTTTGCTGTCTGAGGCAAATTATTTAACTGGGTTGCAGCCATTTATCTGTCTTTGTTTACCACCTTTTTATTTAACTGAATTGTCCTGGCGAATGTGTAGTATCTCAAGCTTGATTTTGCATAGGTTTCAATAGTGTGAAGTAAACAGAACCAAAGGAAGAATGTCAAGATTTAGATATGTATCTTTTGGCAGTGCTGTCAAGTTAGTGAAATATTTATTAATATAGGTATAAATCTAGTGTCAGGAGTTCCAAGCAATTCGAGATAGCAAGCATTATTCAGACATCAGTGAGTTTTCCAGCAAAGGAGCAAAGGAGCATGAAAGACCAGCCACAGTCTGACTCTAAGGAATTCGTAGGTAATCTCAAGAATGGTATTTGGCTGTTTGGCCTTTCCTCTTGGGTATTTGGTATAACTGACCGCAGTATTGCATCCTTTGCCGATGGCTATCTATCTGCATTGGATTTGACACAACTATTTACAGCCGCCACCTTCTTTGTGGCATGGCTATTTTTAAAACCAACGTCTAGGGTGTAATCAAAATTCAAAATGATAGTGTTTTCATCTGTAGGGGTTTAAGAGTTTCACAATGCTTAAACCCCTATACCCCTACCTTGTAAAAATTTATCTGGCAAATGGCAGCGATCGCTTGTGGGAATTGTATATTGGTATAAAAATACTAAATATTTCGTAGCTATCAATGAGCTACTGCATTAATCCCACTTGTCTCAAGCCGCAGAACAATCATGATGCCCTATTTTGCCAAAGTTGTGGTTCAGAACTACTCTTGGAAGGGTGTTACCGTGCAACTCGTCTACTGAGTGACCCAAATAAACCCAGTGGCTTCGGTACTATCTACGAAGTAGAGGATCACGGTCTGCGAAAAATTTTGAAGATACTACATAACACCCACCCCAAAGCGGTGGAACTATTTCAGCAGGAAGCCAACGTTTTAAAGCAGTTACAGCATCCGGGTATTCCGCAAGTTGAGTCAGATGGCTACTTCATTTATTTTCCAAGGAATAGCCAGCAACCCCTGCATTGCTTGGTGATGGAAAAAATTGAGGGGATGAATTTAGAAGAATATCTGATGCGGAGAAACTTTCAACCCATCGGCGAACGGGCTGCTGTACGTTGGTTGAAACAACTAGCAGAAATTTTACACCAAGTTCATCAGCAACAATATTTTCACCGCGATATTAAACCACCAAATATCATGCTACGCCCCGATGGGCAGTTAGTGTTGATTGATTTCGGCACAGCCAGAGAAGTTACACAAACCTTTATCCACAAAGTATCGGGACAGCAAGTTACAGGCATTATTTCCACAGGATATACACCACCAGAGCAAATGAATGGGAAAGCTGTTCCCCAGTCAGATTTTTTTGCTTTGGGGCGGACTTTTGTTTATTTATTAACAGGTAAAACCCCTGATTTTTTTAATGATGACCCCCGTACTGGGCAGTTAATTTGGCGAGATAGTGCGACAGAAATTTCCCAGGGTTTAGCAGATTTAATTGATTATTTGATAGCTCCCTTTCCAGGTAATAGACCCAAAGATACGGCAGAACTCTTAAATATTGTCATTCAATTAGAAAATACTTATCGTTCTTCTCAACCAAAATTTTCACAAAAACAGCCTACTTTTAACTCTAATAACAATAGCCAAACACCAGTATCTCTGAGCTACGTCGGATTTTGGCAGCGATTTGTAGCTTATCTCATCGATTTAGCAATCTTAGCTATTTTAGGAGCATCAATAGGCTATATTTTTGGATTCACATTTCCCAATTTTTCCCATCCTACCTATACTTACAGTACTACTGCTGCCGCTAACAATGCGGGAGTTAGTGGTCTTTGTGCCAGCATTGGCGGTACATTTGGCGGAGTGGGATTTTTATTTTTATTAATAGCAATTGTAACTGCTGCTTCACCAGAAGGTGGGCCAGATATCATTCCCACTTTTTTCGCAGCGATACTATGCTGGCTTTACTTCACAGTTTTAGAAACTTTTTCTAAACAACAAGCAACTATAGGCAAAATGATTTTAGGCATTAGTGTTACTGACCTTAAAGGTAATGATATTTCATTTTTTAAGGCAAATTTACGTTATTGGTTGAAAACTGTTTCTAGTTTAGGGTTTTTCATCGGTTATATTATTGTCGGTCTACATCAAAAAAAGCAAGCTCTACATGATTTACTGGCTGGTACTTTAGTGATTAAAAAACACTGACAGACTGCCAGAGAATAAAAGATACAGTTAGTATAAATAATAATTATTTGGAAGGTCGTCTAATATGAATCAGCCACCAGATTTACAGGTCAAATATAAAAAAATATTTCCCATTCTTATGTTAATTTGTAGTATTTTTATCCTGTATGTATCATTATTAACCGGATTTTCACTCAATACAATTACAGGTTTAATACTTTTACTACTCGGTCTGTTAATGTTGACACGCACGGTAGCCGTGATTACTCAAAATGAGATTCAGATGATGAATCTATTGGGAATGACAGTTAAAGTCTATTCTTACACTCCCGACCAAATTGTAGTTGCAAATAATTGCATTTATGTTGATGGCAAAAAAGTTATTTCAGGTTGGTGGGCAGATATCAATATCCAAGAAGTAAAAGCATTTTTCTTGCAAATCCAAAAAGAACAATAAATTGTGGTTTAATCACGTAACACCACATCTGATTAAGCTCTAAACTTTTTAAACACTGAGGTAATCATAAAATTAGGGTAACTCTGAAAGTTTCAGAATTACCCTAATTTTATATTGGAAATTACTAGAAATTAAGCGAATGCAGCAGTTTTTACATCGTTATTTGCCAGAATTTCTTGCAATTCATCCGCATCTACTGTTTCTTTATCAATCAGCATTTGCGCGATTTGGTCTAAGATGTGGCGGTTACTTACCAGCACTTCTTTAGCACGGCTGTAGGCTGTGTCTACTAATTTCCGCACTTCTTCGTCAATAGCAGCCGCAGTTTCTTCAGAGAAATCACGCTCTGACATGATATCGCGTCCGAGGAACATATTACCTTGCTGACGACCGAGGGCGACGGGGCCGAGTTTATCACTCATCCCAAAGCGGGTAATCATTTGACGCGCTACACGCGCAACTTGTTGTAAGTCGTTGGAAGCACCTGTGGTAACTTCTTCTTCACCGAAGATAATTTCTTCTGCTAAACGACCACCTAAAGCCACTGCCATCTGATTTTCAAGATAAGCGCGGCTGTATAAACCTGTATCCATGCGGTCTTCGCTAGGGGTAAACCAAGTTAAACCACCAGCACGACCACGGGGAATGATGCTAATTTTTTGTACTGGGTCATAGTCAGGCATTAAAGCACCAACTAGGGCGTGACCAGCTTCGTGATAAGCAACCAAGGTTTTGCGTTTTTCGCTCATTACGCGGTCTTTCTTCTCTGGCCCAGCTAGAACGCGATCGATGGCATCATTGATTTCATCCATCGAAATTTCGGTTAAGTTGCGTCTAGCTGCTAAAATCGCGGCTTCGTTGAGCAGGTTGGATAAATCTGCACCTGTAAAGCCAGGAGTCCGGCGAGCGATTTTATCTAAGTCTACGTCTTTGGCTAAGGTCTTGCCACGGGCATGGACTTTGAGAATTTCACTACGTCCACCATAGTCGGGACGGTCTACGACGACTTGACGGTCAAAACGACCAGGACGTAATAAGGCCGCGTCTAATACGTCGGGACGGTTGGTAGCGGCAATAATGATGATGCCTGTGTTACCTTCAAACCCATCCATTTCGGTGAGTAATTGGTTGAGGGTTTGTTCCCGTTCATCGTTACCACCGCCTAAACCTGCACCCCGTTGACGACCTACAGCGTCAATTTCATCGATGAAGACGATACAGGGAGCATTGGTTTTAGCTTGTTCAAATAAGTCGCGGACGCGGGAAGCACCCACACCGACAAACATTTCGACAAACTCAGAACCTGAGATGGAGAAGAAAGGTACACCTGCTTCCCCTGCTACTGCGCGCGCGAGGAGGGTTTTACCTGTACCGGGAGGGCCTACTAGTAGCACACCTTTAGGAATTTTTGCACCGACGGCGGTAAAGCGATCGGCATTTTTCAAAAAGTCTACAACTTCGTTTAATTCTAATTTGGCTTGGTCAATACCAGCGACATCGCCAAAGGTGACTTGAGTTTGAGGCTCCATTTGCACTCTCGCTTTGGACTTGCCAAAGTTCATAGCTTGGCTACCTGGGCCATTTTGAGCGCGACGGAGTAAGAAGAATAAGCCCACCAGCAGTAAAACTGGGAGGAATAAGCTACTTAATGCTTTGAGCCAAAAACCTTCATCGGTCTGAGGCAGTACTGATATATCAACGCCTTTAGAAGTAAGAGTATTAATTAACTCTGGGTCGTTGACTAAAGTAACAAGTTTTTTATTAGGGTCGTATTTGGGTGTAACCAAGGCTGTAGAACGGTCTGCACTCAAGCTGACTTTTTCTACTCTGCCTTTTTCTACTTCTTGAATAAACTGGCTATATCGCCATGTATCAGGGTTTTGGGGTTGTTTATCAAAGAAAGCTGTGCCAAGAGCAATTACAACAATAAATAGCAGCGCGTACAGCCCCGCATTTCTCCATCTTTTATTCACTGAGGTTGATCCTCCCGTATTTTTGTGCGTAGGGCATTATTAGAATTATGTTAACTTATCTTAAGGTATAACAAAATGAGACTTCTGTCATGCTAAGAATAACCTCCTAAGTTGCTGAAAGCATGGATGGTAGGGATTATATTGTAGCGACCCTGTAGGTTGATAAACGGTATGGATGGGGATAATTTCCACCACACTATTAGTGTAGGCGATCGCTTCTAAGCTTTGGACTAATTCCTGCGTCCAAGCTGCTTCATGCACCACCTGTTGATGATGAGACAAGCTATTGATTAATTGCTGGCGGCTAATTCCTGGCAAGATACCCGCTTCTAAGGGGGGAGTCCACCAACTCCCATCACCCCACCCCCAAAGATTACCTGTGCTGGTTTCTAGCCAATTCCCTGCACCATCAACAAGAATAGCTTCTTGGGCATTTTCGGAGACTGTGGTTTTCGCTAACCAAGCACTGAGGTAGTTACCAGTTTTATGAGAGGGAAGACTACGAGATAAGGCGCAACTAGCAACGGCACAGGCGACACCGTGATGTTGTTTATCTGAGAGATTTTCTGGTAAGAATCTGCCAATTATCCATTCCCTACCATCGGGGAAGATGGTAATTCTGAGAACGGGAAACTGAGTTAACATCTCTTCTGCACCTTGACGTAACCGTTTCCAGTCTGGTTGTTGCCAATTGAAAGCTTGGAGAGAGAAAAGTAGGCGATCGCAATGTGCCTGCCAGTTAGTTAAACTACTATCTAGCGAGTTGTCATACACCCTTAACGTTGTAAAAATCGTTGCCCCATAGAGTAAACCTGGATCATTAATATCTAATTCCAGAGTTTGGGACTGAATTAAACTACCGTTGTACCAGAACATATTGGGGACTGGGGACTGGGGACTGGGGACTGGGAGCATATTAGTAGGGTGCGTCAGTATGAATAATGTCTGGGTATAGTTAGGTTCTATCGCACTGACGCACCGTAAATTGGGATATTTTTTTATCTAGAATTCCCTGAACCAATTCACTTGAGAAGATATTTCACACAAGTCTATAGCTCAATACGGTTCAGTTAGTGAAATTTAAACATTACAGATCCCCCTAAATCCCCCTTAAAAAGGGGGACTTTGATTCTTGTTCCCCCCTTTTTCAAGGCTAGGGGGGATCAAAACCTTAACTGAACCGTATTGGTCTATAGCTGAACTTCGTAGTAAGGTAATGGATTCTGCCCCGCACCCATTAGCCATCGTGCATCGGGTTTCCATGCGCCGTTGAGTTCTTCACGGCGGCGGGTGTAGACGGTTAGTTGATTGTCTACAAACTTTAGCAGGTTGTATTGCCAGGGATAACCAGGGTTAAGTTCGTGGGTGGGTGCGCCGAAAGTACCTGCACAGATGCGGTCAAGTTTTCGACCATTCGCACTCATATCATAACGGTAGAGGCTAGTTTCGGCCTTGTGGACGTGTCCGTGGAGGAAGAAGCGGAAACCTGCGACCGCTAACTGTTCCATGAAGCTTTGGTCTTTGATGCGGTCTTCCCACGCGCTATCTAGAGGATGATGCCAGACGGCAATTTTGCGGCAGTTTTGATAATTTTGTTGGCGGCGAATTTCTTTGAGGGCGTTGGTGAGTGCATTCATGTTAATGCTGGCACGGGATTTGTAATGATGATCCAATTGCCAAGCGGAGTTTAAACCTAGAATGAGTAGGTTTTGGTTGGGGAAATAGTCGAGGGTGTATTGCTTCTCATACTCTAGGGGATAGGGTTGGTTTTTAATGGCTTGGTAGAATTTGCTGAAGTGTTCAAAGCGTCTTTTGTGGTTTTCTGGATCTAAAACCGCAATGTAATTACCGCCATCATCAATAACGCAACTTTCATCCATTGACCCTTGATATTTTTTGCGAAGTGTTGGGATGTAACCTTCTTCCTCTGAGATTTGCCAATTGAGGTCATGATTACCTGGGACGATGATAATTTGCTCAGGTTTGAGGCGGAAGTCTTGGCGGAGTTCGTCAAGAAATTGTTGGGCTGCTGCGTATTCGTTGGGGGTTGATTTGTTGGCGATGTCGCCGGAGAGAATGAGGGCATCAAGTTGAGGAATACCGAGTTCGTTTTGCAAGTCGCTTGCTAGTTGGTTAGACCAAAGTTTGGCTTGGTCTGGTGTGCCAAAGTGCAGGTCTGAGAGGTGGAGAATGTACATTAGAGATGTTTTAATAGGCTGAGATGGAGGAGTATCCGGTTGGGATTTGGATTCAGTTAGGCAATTATGTTGGGATTTGGATTCAGTTAGGCAATTATAGTATTGACAGTTTTCTTGTATTGCTTCCAGTGCTTGTAGTGCATAAGGCAGCGTATCTCCATTATTTGCTGACACAAATTCTTCATGTTCTAGTAATTTAATTAGCCCAGGAATCGCCACCTCTGATTTTATTTCTCCCAGGGCAGATGCCGCACTAGAACGCACAGAGGAGTCTTTATCTTCTAGTAATTTAATTAGCCCAGGAATCGCCGCCTCTGATTTTATTTCTCCTAAGACTTTTGCTGCACTAGAACGTACAGTAGATTTTTTATCTTCTAGCAATTTAATTAGTTTAGGAATCGCCATTTCTACGTTGATTTGTTTCAGGGCAAATGCCGCACTATAGCACACATAAGATTCTTCATGTTCTAGCAATTTAATGAGTGCAGGAATTGATTGTTCTGATTTGATTTGCCCCAGAGCTTCAGCCGCACTATAACGAACATAGAAGTTTTTTTCTTCTAGTAATTTAATGAGTCCGAGAATTGCCGCTTCTGATTTGATTTCTCCCAGGGCAGATGCGGCACGAGAACGCACAAAAGAGTATTCATCTTCTAGTAATTTAATGAGTACGGGAATCGCTGCTTCTGATTTGATTTTTCCCAGGGATTTAGCCGCACTATAACGTACATAATAGTTTTTATCTTCTAGTAATTTAATGAGTACGGGAATCACCGTTTTTGATTTGATTTTTCCTAAAGCATCTGCCGCACTAGAACGCGTATCCGAGTCTTCATGCCCTAGTAATTTAATGAGTTCAGGAACCGCAGTTTCTGAGTTGATTTTCCCCAAAGCATCTGCTGCACTAGAACGCACATAAGAATTTTTATCCTTTAATAACTTAATTAATTTAGGAATTGCTGTTTCTGATTTGATTCCTCCCAAGGCAGATGCCACACTAGAACGTACAGAAGATTTTTCATGTTCTAGTAATTTAATTAGCTCAGAAATCACTGCTTCTGATTTGATTTTTTCCAGTTCAGACACCGCATGATAAAGCTCATCAAAGTTTTGATGTGTTGATAATTTATTTTGATGTGTTGATAATTTATTTAGTTTTGAAATCACTACTCCTGATTTGATTTCTTCCAGGGCTTTAGCCGCACGAGAACGTACAGAAGATTTTTCATGTTCTAGTAATTTAATTAGCCCAGGAATCGCCGCATCTGATTTGATTTCTCCCAGGGCAGATGCCGCACTATAAAGCACATCAGAGTTGCCATCTTCTAGTAATTGAATGAGATAAGGAATTGCTTTGTCAGATTTAGTTAAACCTAAAAGGCGGATTTTAAATAGCAGAGGAATTTCTAACCCAGCAACTAAATCAACCGTCGGCTGTTGCAACTCTTGCTTTACTGCGCCTGCTAACTTTGCCCCTAACTGCCAATCTACCTTTAAGGCTAAGTTCACCACTCGCACCGCCTGCGCCCCATCATCTACCAATTCCAGCATCAATTTCAGGGGTTCAGTCCACTTTAAATAATTCAAATACTCACGCTGGAGACAGTCATCACTGAGGTTTGGTAACTGCTTGAGTAAACATTCGGCGGTGTAATATTCCTGAATTAGTTGGTGGCGAAATTCAATTTGGTCATTTGCCCCCAGTTGAATTAAATGATGGTTGAGTAAATCTTGCAGCCATTCTAATGCTCTGTCACGGGGTCGATCAAATTTCTCGGCTTGCAAAAACTGGGTTAAAACATCCTCGGCTTTTGACTTGGGTATGGCAACATTCAATTCTGTCAGCTTATCGCCTGTGGTCATGTAGAACGCCAAATGTTTTAATAACGAGAACCACCACCGCCGAGACTCATCTGTAACTGGGATATCTTGACGGAATTGACGCTCATAGCTTTGGGTAAACTGACGAAACACCAAACCTAAGTTCGGCGGGATGTCTCCTGTGGCTTGAAACAATGAACACAGCATTAACAGCAGCAACGGTGTTTCCCCAAACTCCCGCAACCTGTCGCCTAAGTTCTGCAACATCTGCTCACCCTGTTGCGGTAAATAGGCGCGGACAAACTGCTGCATTTGTTCTGCTGTCAGGGGTTGCATTTCCAGCTTCTTAGTAATGCCCAAATCACCCCCCACGCCTAAATCCCGCGTGGTGAATATCATCGGCGTGGTTTTTTGGTAGTCTTGCCGGAACTTATATAAATCTTGTCGCGCTTTCTCTGAGGGTAATTCGTTGATACCATCTACCAGCAGCAAAAATTGTCCCTGACACAGCAGTTGTTCTATGGTTGCAGTTTCTAGTAGTAGGCGATGGCGTTTCAAGAAATCCCGAATCAAGTCTAGGACTGAGGTTTGGTAATAGCGCAACTCTACTAAAATGGGGATTTGACCTAACCCCCCGACCCCCTTCCCTGCAAGGGAAGGGGGAGAATTAACTCCTCTGTCCACTTCGGGGAGGGAAGGGGGAGAACTAGCTCCCCTCTCCGCTTCGGAGAGGGGTTGGGGGAGGGGTTTCTTCGCTTCTTCCAGCAACAACCGCGCCAACGCTGTGGATTTCCCCGAACCAGGTCGCCCTACTAGCAAAACGTGTTCTTGAGCATATTTCCGCAACCCAGCCAGAACGTCTAAACGCTCAACTTTCTCCTGGCTTGCGCTCCTTTCTTCCTGGGCAGATTGCACCGTCTGCACCATAAAATCTAATAGTAGCGGTGAGTGCTTCTGCTCAATTCGCTGCTGTCCCACTACATCCGTCAGCGTGTAAGTATTCCACCATTGGGCATAATCATTACAGAGTGAGTGTAGGTAATCATTCCAGTTAATCATGCTGTGTGGATTTGTGGGATGCTGATTTTGGGCAAAGGGTAAGGGTTACAGGGCAAGGTGAAAGGTTTTTGAGTTCACCTCTAGTCACAGTATGTCATGGACTCGGTTAAATTTACTGAGTTAAATTGTAACTGTTTGATTGGGTTTTAGATTGTCGTTCATGAGTATCAGAACTCCGTCGCCGAGTATTTTTGATAGATGAACGAGTCTTTGAACGCCTTAAGCCACTAGAATATCGACTCAGTAAACACAAACCTAACCCCCCAACCCCCTTCCCTTGTAGGGAAGGGGGAGCAAAACTCCCCTCTCCTTGCAGGGGAGGGGTTGGGGGAGGGGTTTTCTAGGATGATTGAATTGCTGTACTAGGAGAAACACATCTAAGATAGGCATTGTACATTCATCTTTTGCACTTAGCCCTGTTTATGCTAATTTCATCTCAGTGAACTCTGCTAACAACAATGTCTAAGCCATTACCAACTGAAACTCAGCCTCAACCCCTCAGTGATTTTGAATTAGACTTGCTCAAAGAGGAATACTTTTTTCTGCAAAACACCATCGAAGACTATAACAAGCAGATTTGGGTAATTAAAGCACTGGGTATTACTGGGACTGGGGGTGTTCTAGCATTGATGTTACAGCAAAGACCAAATGCTAGTGCGATCGCGCTCATTGGTTGCACTATTCCTTTATTTTTCTGGATTCTGGAAAGTCAATGGAAGCACTTTCAGCGCGGTTTTTATCCCCGTGTGGCGGAAATAGAATCTATCTTAATTCAAGACTATGGTTTGAAGTCTCCCGGTATCTACAACAGTTGGAATCATACTTTAAAACGCACATCCAAGACTAAACGTAAGGGTTATCTGTGGGATGGTTTACTTAACAGCACTGTATTTGTCAGCTACGTTTTAGAAATTGCTTTTCTAGTGCTGATAGCTGTTTTAGCCCCAGTTATCTGGAAGTGATTTTTTCGGTAGCAAAAATCACGGGATTATGCGATTACTTCGCTCCGCTATCGCTGAACTCTTAATGACAATTTAAAGGCTCCAGAAAGCTTGAAATCCTTGCAGATAGTACTTGTCTGTACACTTTCAAACATCCTCTAATGACCAATAATTAATCTTTAGGCGGTAGTTTAATACTACTAGTTCCATCTGGATTGGTAATTACTTGCCCACCTAACTTCTCAATAGCATCAATTGCTCTTTGACGAGTTTTTTGATCAACAGGATTAGTTAATATCATGCCCCAAGTGGCAATTTGTGCATATTTGCTACTAGGATTACGGCTGAGAAATTCGGCAGTTTTTTGCGAAGTGAAAGCTACAAATTTACTCTCTTCATCATCATATTGGCTAGCCCAATTAGCAGCTGTTGTAAAAGATGCTTGGGCAGCTTGAGCATTGCCTAAAAATAATAACTCATCAATGCCTTTATAACGCCAAATGTAATAAGACCTTTCGGGAACTTGGGGAGATAATAATTTTAAACTTTTTTCCATTAATTCTATTGAACGTTCAGGCATACCAGCATACAGCGATGTGCTTGTAGAAAGACTGATATAAGCTCCTAAAAATCTGGGATCGTGTTTTAAAATTATGTCAAAATAGTCGGGACTTAAACTATATCCTGTTCTCTCGCGGATTTCATCATCTCCAAAGTATTGTAAGAAATTTAGATATGCCCAATTTGACATTAAATTATCATAGCCAAAACTGGGTGTTTGCTTGAGTATATTTAGTCTGGTTTTTTCTTGCTGTAGTTCTTTTTCTAAAGTTTCTAGAGGAATATATTGTCGATTATTGAGTATTCTATTCAGTCTTGGGAATTGCATAAAGCTAATCCCTGAAAGGCATAAAAATACTACTAAAGGTGTAACGATAGTTTGACGCGACATTAACATATTTTTTTGATCTTTTAACGCATATTTGCTCATTTTATCTAGTATTATTCCCGTCAAAATGCTCATTAGTATCATGAAACGAGATTTACATGACAAGAACATTCGCTCTAAAGGATGCAAAAGGGTATTTTATTCGTAGTTAGAAATCAATTCCTCTTTGCGAACCTAGTCATCTGAAGTTAAACTTTACAGCAAGTCATGAGTGTAGGGTTTTTTACAGATAGATAGTCAGTTATGATGTTTGCAAGCCAGTAATTATCCTTTTCAATAAGTTTTTATTATACTTAAAATGGGAATAAATCTAGAATATACACTACTATTGGTAGTCAGTTTAATTACTTTTATTAAGTAACCCTAGTCAAATTTACCACAGCCATTAAAATTGGATCTTGTTTAGATTGAAACCTTGTATTTTTAATTAACTCATGGAAATTACTGTGAAAGAAGAATCCGCGAGAAACGGTCAACTGATTAAGGCTGAAAGCGGCAATTTTCAAGCAATCATCCAGCAGATTAATTCTAATAACCTGGATAGTAATAACATTATTGACGCGATGAAAGCTGCAATAGCCGAAGTTGTGCAGTTAGAAATTACTACTTGGGTTGTAGAACCTTCTACTCAGCTGGATGGAGAATTGCAACCGAGTTCAACATCTGCTAAACCTGGCAATAGAATTTATACCAAGATTAATTTAGTTGACGGTGATATTGAAAATGAGGTTGGTAGCCAATTTCTCAGTAGTGGCCCTTATGCAGAACTCCTCAGTTTTCATTTAGACCAAGTAAAGGAGAGCCGAGAAATTATGCAAAAGAATATAGAAAGTGTACATAAGGTCTATAAAATTTTAATGGAAATGGTCAATTCTCGTAGAACTTTGTAACTAACTAAATCAAATTATTGAGTTGTTTCATTAGTTCATGATTTAGCATCATACCTACAGTAACTTAGCTGTACTTGTAGGTAGTTTGCGTGTGAATGTGAAAGCACAAAACTCATACAAGTAACATTCTAAGGGTAGTCACTATGGTGAATAGGACACAAATCCAAGCTAGAGATAGTCTGGTTAATCAAGATAAAAATAATTTAACTTTATCTAATGAAACTCAAAGTAAAGATGGAATTCAATCTCACGCTAGAAATTTATTAGATAAATTTGTATCTTCTGTGCAGGTATTAATTGAAGATATTACTGCTCTAGAAGTTAATACGATGGTTGTAAGTAGAATAAGCGGTACAAAATTTAGTGCTTGGGAAGCATATCAAAGTATTTATTCCATACATGACAAAGATTACTTTGAGGTAATGGGAATTCCTGAATCGCCAGAATTACGCGATCGCTATACAAGTTTGTTCTCACAACTAGAAAGAGAGTATTTTTATCTTCTCATAGAAGATGCCAATTCTAAATCAAATGTTTCGCAAAATGCAAAAGTGAAGCAATATCATCAACGCTTACATTTTTTAAAAGAAATTAAACGAGGCAAAATCATTGAATCTGATCCTAGATATGTGGAATTAGCTAGACCTATATTACCTGCACCTGCACCTGTAATAGATGATATCAATCAGGAAAATCAAACAAATTGGCAAGAAGAATGGGAAAAAAATTGTGACGAAATTCAAGAGCTTTTGAATAACGATAAATTTGTGCGGACTCTGCGTAAAATTATTGAATTGAAAGCTGCTTTAGATGGCGGTGATGTCACCAGTACTAAAATAGATACAATTTATGCTCAAACAGTCATGCAATTAGATGGCGATATTATTACTAGATATCACAAGGACTTATTTGATTTACCAGAAGATGCCAAAAACTTAATTCTACAAATTCATAATGATGGAGTAGTTGCTGGGGAAAAACAGTGGCGGGGAATATTAGATTTCATGATTAATTTGGTGAAAAGTTTGGCAAATATATCTCCCAATGGTCAAAGATAAGGCTCAAAAAAAACATTTGGCTGATGTTAACCTTGGTTTTTCATTGCAAATCCCTCAAGGTCATAGTGTCGAAATTAAATTTGAACAGTCTCAGTGTAATTTCTACTTAAACCAGCAAGTTGTAGAACAAATTCAGCTAGCTCAAAAAAAAGGTGTAGCATTAGAAGTACCTTCTAAGTTACTTATTTATCTTTGGTACTGTCTTTGCTGCCAAAATCATTTTATTCCCAATCAAAGGTTTAAACAACGCAGTAATAAAATTACTAAATCCTTCTTTGGCTTTCTCATTAATGTTTTGAGAATATTTAGGAGTAAACATTTACAAAATCCAACAAGCTTACAGATTGGCACTACCTTTAATTCTTATTATCATTTGGACAAATTAGCTAGTGATAATTACCAAGAAGAAGACTGTATATTGCAAAGTGTTGTCTTATTTCATGGTGATGTCATGCAGAAAATTCGAGAGGATTTCATTTTAAATAATCCTCAGTCTGCACTAGTTATTTCGGCTCATTATTGGTTAATAGAACAATTACTAGGTTCTTTAAGAAATCAGGTAAGCTTACTAGTTTGGGAGTTATCTTCACTATTTCCTGCTGGGTTAGTTGTTAGTAAAATAGATTTTATTAATAATATTAATTTAGTACAACAGATATTTTTATTGGTCATAGCTTGGTTAGGAATAGCGACATTAATTTTTGTTGTTCGTGATTTCTTGTTCCGTCTGCTAAAAAGAAGCGTTGCGATTAAATATCAATATTTGAATCTGATCGCATGGTTCATTAGTTGCATACCCCCTGCGATCGCCATGATTTACACTCAAGATTTTCAGGCAATTAATGATACAATTTTCCTAGTTATTTCAGTTTGTATACCTCTACTACTCCAGCCAATTTTAAGTTTTATTTGGCCGCAAGTAATCAAGTTAATTTTGCGGCGTTTTTTGTGAGTAATAAGTAGAGACTAAGAAGTAAAAAACTACCAACTAATGTCCATGAATTAATTCCCAACACTGTTGAGCGATCGCCCAATCTTCTTGAGTATGAATGACTAACACTCGGACTGTAGAATCAGGAGTAGCAATATCTTCATCTACAGGTTTATTTTGATTTTTCTGTGGGTCGATTTTTAAACCTAAAAATCTAAAAGCTTCACAAGCTGCTTGGCGAATTCCGGCTGATTTTTCACCAATCCCGGCGGTGAAAACTAAAACGTCTAAACCTCCTAAGCTGGCCAGCATAGAACCAATCTCTGCTTTGAGGCGATGAACATAAATATCCCAGGCTAGTTGAGCGCGATAGTTACCTTGATTAATCGCTGCTATCACTTGCGGTAAATCGCTAGATACACCAGAAATTCCCCTCAATCCTGAAGCTTTATTTAAGACATAATCTAACCTTTCCGCAGAGTAATCATGTTGCCGCATTAGATAAACTAGAATACCTGGGTCTAGTGAACCACAACGGCTGCCCATCATCAACCCATCTAAAGGTGTGAAACCCATTGTTGTGTCAATACTGCGACCATTTTCTATGGCTGCTAGGGAAGCACCATTACCAAGATGACAGCTAATGATTCGCAGAGATGTTAAATCTTTACCGAGGATTTGCGCTGCACGGTGAGAACAGTATTGATGGCTGATGCCATGAAACCCGTAGCGACGGATACCTTGTTCTACCCATTCATAGGGGCCGGGGTAAATAGCGGCTGCATCCGGTAGAGTAGCATGAAAACTGGTATCAAACACTGCTACCTGCGGAACATCGCTTAAGTTTTTTTCGATAGCTTCAATCCCTTCTAATGCGGCTGGATTGTGTGCTGGAGCTAGGTTAGAAAGCCGGGCGATCGCCTGTTTTACTTCTTCTGTAATCTTGACACTATGACGGTAATTTTGTCCGCCATGTACTACCCGATGTCCTACTACATCAATTTCTGATAATTCACCAATGACCTTGGTATTACCACGAGTGAGAGTATAGAGCATATAAGCGACGTGTGCCTGTCGAGAATCCCCATAGATGGATTCATGCAATTTTTCCCCTGTGGCGGTTTGCACTTCAATTTCTGCCACACCCCGGTCTTGAGTCCAGTTAACTTTCCCTTCCCAAAGCGGTTGGGGTGCTGTCTGGGGGATTGCATCGTTAGGGATTTCATACAGACAACTTTTTTGGCTGCTAGAACCAGCGTTCAAAACTAGTACTTTCATTACTTTTGTGGATTTGAGGTTTGTGAAATGCGAACTATATGGCTTCTCAATTTGAAGTATTTAATAAACTTATTACCAATAGTCAGGGGAGAGCAAAAACGTGAAACGTTTCCAGAAGTTATCCTCAATTGCGCTCTTGTTATTAGCCTTCATTTATCCGCCTGCTATGGCTGAAGCTAAGGATATAGGGACGGGCGACTGGGTGGAAAAAGGGCTGAATACTCAACTGACTGAGCCGAGTGTGGAGCTAGAAACAAATTTAGCTGGTGAAGGTAAAACTGATGAACTTTTGTTAGCTCACCGACGACGCTATAGACGGCATTATTATCGACGTAGACACCACCATTATTATCGCCGAGGACGGTATAGACGGCATTACTATCGCCGCCGCTATCGTCATGGACATTATTACCGTCATGGATACTGGTATCGGGTTCGAGATCGTCATGGTAGATCCATTTACAATTGGTCACGGTATTAAAAAATACAGAGATCAAGCAAAATTCATAGTTCAAAAAGCAGTTAATCTGAAATACTTGTTCGGAGAAATTAACACATAGCTTGTTCTGCTGTAGGGTAGTAGTTGCTAGCTACTACCTGCTTTTTCCTATTTTGAGTAGATGCTGATCAATATTCACTGTGAGGATAAGTTGGGAGACAGAAAATTGTAGATTTTATATCTTAGATTGAACAATTGAGAAATTAGAAGTTTCGCTATGCTGCATCCACTACGCTATGCTAAATCCCAAATGTGAGGAGCAGTAGATATAGGTTTCAGGTGTTTTAGTTTATTTGATGTTTATTCACATCCAGGAATTATATTTGATTTTTGCCAAGATTCAGTGCCAATCAAAAAAGCTTATTCTCCAGTCCCATCCGACGCAAATTATTTCAACAATCAACGCAGATGATGATAGTTGGGTTTGATTGTGCTAACTGGCTGATTACGTTTCAAAAATTAACAGATTACGGCTAAAATTCAGAAAAATTTATCTCTAATTTTGCATAAATATCAGCCTTGGGACAGAAGATTATCTATACACACTTTATTAGTGTCTTTCTTATTGAGTGTGCTACTTAATTGTTTTTTTACCAAGGAAAAATAAAGTGAAAAATTTCAAGAAACTATCTGCGATCGCAGTATTGCTATGCGCTTTTGTGTATCCATCCTCAATTGCGGAAGCAAAGAGTACATCTCTAGAGAATTCTTTGCAAACATCAAGTTTGGATGCAGAGAACAATGTTGTTGCTAACGAGGGTGAGTTACTCCTAGCTCAACGGGATAGTTATCGGCGGCGGTATATCCGGCGACCCAGTGTCCGCAGGCAGTACATTCGCCGGCAGCAAAGAGCTAGACGGCAGTACATTCGCCGGGTATACAATGGTCGAAACTGGCGGCGTTACTAAAAACTGCCCTCTCTGAACTCCAAGATTACCGTTGAGGTAGTAGCGAGTCAGAGGAGAAGAAGTTGTATCAACACTTGTACACCAGGAATGAAAAATTAACGCTTTTTAGCAGTTAGTAGTTAGTTATCTAACCGCTAACTACTAAAAAACGACGCTCGCCATTAAAGTCTTAATGGCTGGCTACGACTCCTTCTAAAGAAGTGAGTCGTTCTGCCAAAAGTTTTTCTAAATCTTCCAATGCTTTGGTAAAGCCTTTGATACCTTCGTCGAGTTTGTCGTAAGCCATGCGGTCAGTAGCGTGCATCTTCTCGAAGGTGGCTTTATCCATAGCAATCTTTTCCACACCAGAAGCAGTAGCTTTGGTGGTTTCGAGTTTGCGTGGTAGGTCGCCGATGGTAGCTTGCAATTCACCCAACAAAGATGGGGAAATGGTCAATAAGTCGCAACCTGCAAGTTCAGTGATTTCGCCGATGTTACGGAAGCTTGCACCCATAACTTCAGTTTTATAACCAAATTTTTTGTAGTAGTTGTAGATTGTAGTCACTGACAATACACCGGGGTCTTCCGCAGAGGGGTAGCTATCTTTGCCGGTTTCTTTCTTGTACCAGTCGAGAATACGTCCGACGAAGGGAGAAATCAGGGTAACACCAGCTTCAGCACAAGCGATCGCCTGATGCAAACCAAATAGTAGAGTTAAGTTACAGTGAATACCTTCTTTTTCCAAAATTTCTGCTGCTTTGATCCCTTCCCAAGTAGAAGCGATTTTGATTAAAACACGCTCTGGAGTGATGCCAGCAGCTTTATATTGAGCAATTAGTTCTCGTGCTTTAGTAACAGTAGCTTCAGTATCGTAGGACAAACGAGCATCTACTTCTGTAGATACACGACCAGGGATAATTTGCAGAATCTTCAGACCAAAGGAAACTGCCAAACGGTCAAAAGCTAAAGTCACGATTTGACTCTGGCTAGCACCCGCACCTGCATCTTTTTTAGCTTGCAGTAAGGTCTGATCTACAATGTCCTGATATTCTGGCATTTTAGCTGCTGCCGTAATCAGTGAGGGATTAGTAGTAGCATCTTGGGGTTTAAACTTTTCAATGGCTTGAATATCGCCTGTATCTGCCACCACAACGGTCATTGTCCGCAATTGTTCTAGTAAATTTTTAGACATAAAATACTCCATGATTGTTGTTTATCTGTGCTTTGGGGCAAGTGAGCATTGGACATTGAGTTAAATTTCTCCCCCTGCTCCTCCGCAATTGCTCCACTTGGGGAGAAGTCAGATCGGAGGAAACCTCCAATCTGAACTTCGGGACAAAACCCAAGACGGCATTGCTCCCTACCCCCTACCTTTTTCAATAAGGATTTACACTTCCCCTCTTCTTCACACCCATTCTTCTTCCTTACAATTCTGATTTTGGCAATTTTTCTTAATATTGCCGATTGACTGAAGCCTCAGCCTAATTTTAGGGTGTTAAGCGGTGATGGGTTGTCCGATAGAATGCACTTTAATTAAGCTAGTTGTTCCTGATTTACCAATTGGAACTCCAGAAGTAATAACTACCTTATCTCCTTCATGTACTAGACCTGTTCTGAGAATAGTGCTGACTAAATTCGTAAACATTTCTTCAGCATTGTAAACAGGAGGAATTAGTAAGGGTTCGACACCCCAGGATAAGGCTAACTGATGATAGGCGGTTTCATCGGGAGTTAAGGCAAAAATCGGTGTTTGAGGGCGATATTTAGAGACGAGTTTGGCTGTACTTCCCGATGAAGTGTTACACAAAATAGCCCGTGCGCCAGTTTCATAGGCTATGCGACAGACCGCTTCCGCTACGGATTCAGTGACGCTAAGGCTACCTGCTTCATTAGTCAAGCAATGTCTACTACCCTCTTGCAAGGATTTTTCTGTGGCGATCGCAATATCGTTCATTACCTGCACAGCCGCAATGGGATACTGTCCCACAGCAGTTTCTCCAGAGAGCATGACGGCATCTGTACCATCCAGGATAGAGTTAGCCACGTCGGTAGCTTCGGCACGGGTGGGATCAGGTGCGCCAATCATGGACTCTAGCATTTGGGTGGCAGTAATCACCGGCTTACCTGCCTGATTGCAACGGCGAATGATATCTTTTTGGATTAAGGGGACTTCGTGAATGGGCATTTCTACCCCCAAATCACCACGAGCAATCATAATCCCATCGGCGGCAGCAATGATTGAGTCAATTTGTTCAACCGCTTCTGGACGCTCGATTTTGGCAATTACCCGAATAGACAAACCCGCCGATTCAATCATCCGTTTGGCTGGTTCTAGATCGTGGGGTGACTGCACAAAGGAAACCGCCACCCAATCAACACCCAATTCCATGCCAAAGCGCAAATCTTGTAAGTCTTTTTCGGTAATAGAACTTACAGGTAAACGAGTGACAGGTAGATTTACACCCTTACGGGTGGAAATTACCCCGCCAGTTTTAACTTGAGCATGAATGCGATCGGCATCGCGATCGCACACGATCATCTTCACCCGACCATCATTAATTAAAATCGGCTCTCCCGGTCGTACCATTGCAAACAAAGTCGGCAGAGGTAAGGGTAATTCATGGATATTCTCACCCTTCTCTTTTAAAACAAAGGTAACTTGATCACCAACTTCCACCGTCAAACCTTCCGGCGGCAGAGTTCCCAAACGAATTTTTGGCCCACATAAATCTTGCAATAAAGCTACAGGCTTCTGCTCATCAGCACTAATTTGCCTAATATTTTGAGCAGTTTGGGCATGAAATTCATAAGCCCCGTGAGAAAAATTCAACCGCGCCACATTCATCCCGGCTTCTACCAATGCTTGCAGTCTGTCTGGTGCAGAGGTAGCAGGCCCTACGGTACAGATAATTTTTGTTCGACGCATATGTGTGAGGGAATGGGGAACAGGGAATGGGGCAGGGGGCAAGGGGGCAGGGGTATTGGAATAAAATCTCCCCTATACCCCTACACCCTTACACCCCTAAACCCTGCTTAAACTGCTGCTAATTGTTCTTTCTTTGCCATTGACAGCATCAGGTCAACTACACGGTGGGAGTAGCCCCACTCGTTGTCATACCAAGCAACTACTTTGAAGAAGTTGGAGTTTAATTCAATACCAGCACCCGCGTCAAAAATACTGGAGTGGCGATCGCCTTGAAAATCGGTGGATACTACTTCTTCATCGGTGTAACCCAAAACTCCGGCAAGTGTTCCTTCAGCCGCAGCTTTCATGGCAGCACAAATTTCTTTGTAACTGGTGGATTTATTAGTCTTGAAGGTTAAATCCACTACAGACACATCAGGGGTAGGAACTCGGAATGCCATCCCAGTTAACTTACCTTTCAGTTCCGGTAACACCAATGCAACGGCTTTCGCTGCACCTGTGGAAGAAGGAATAATATTTTGGGCTGCACCACGACCACCCCGCCAGTCTTTTTTACTGGGGCCGTCTACCGTCGGTTGGGTTGCAGTCATAGCATGAACTGTGGTCATCAGACCTTCTGCTAAACCAAAGTTATCATTAATCACTTTGGCAACAGGAGCTAGACAGTTTGTAGTACAGCTAGCATTAGAAACAATTAGATCCTTACTGGGATCAAAAGTTTCATGATTAACGCCTACTAAAAGTGTCTTTACTCTTTCTGGGTCTTTGGTAGGCGCAGAAATCACTACACGCTTTGCGCCTGCTTCCAGGTGTTTGGACGCACCTTCATAGTCTGTAAACAGTCCGGTTGATTCTACAACATAATCTGCGCCCAATTTACCCCAAGGTAATTCGGCGGGATTTCTGACTGACATACAGGGAATGAAGCGTCCATCAACCACGATGCCGTCTTCTCTAGCTTCTACCTGACCGTGATACCTACCATGAGTAGAATCGTACTTCAATAGGTAAGCCAAGTTATCTGGTGGTACGAGGTCATTAATGCCTACAAATTCAATATTAGGGTTGTTAATGCCAGCACGAAACACCAGCCGCCCAATACGGCCAAATCCATTGATGCCTACTTTTAACTTTGTCAAAACGAACCTCCTCTGTAAATTGCAATGGGCTGTCACCCACTGTAGGTAGTGTCCTCAAAATATAGGCGCACAAACCTATAACCCTAGCTTCAAAATTGGATTTAGCCGGGTGAATTTTAGTATGACTGAGCTGATCGTGACAGTCCTGGCCACTAAAAGCCCATTTGCTTGGCATATTTTAAGGTTTTGGGAATGGGTACTGGGTATCGGTGAGCAGGGACTAGGGATTAGGCAATTTTTTGAAATTGAAACTCAATCCAAAATCCAAAATTATTTTTCCTAGTCCCTAATCCCCAGTCCCCAGCCTCCAGTCCCTAATACGGCCACTGCCAGTCACGAATTTCTGGCATATCTTCGCCATGTTCGGCGATGTAGTGTTTGTGTTCGATCAGCTTGTCTTGGAGATGTTGCTTCACATAGGCAGCTTTGTACCCTAGTTTGGGGACGCGATCAATTACGTCCATCACTAAATGGAAGCGATCTAAATCATTCAAGACAACCATATCAAAGGGGGTAGTGGTAGTTCCCTCTTCTTTGTAACCCCGCACATGGAGGTTTTTATGGTTGGTGTGACGATAGGTGAGACGATGGATTAACCAAGGATAGCCATGAAAGGCGAAGATTATGGGTTTATCTGTGGTGAATAGGGTGTCAAATTCTTTGGGGGTTAAACCGTGGGGATGTTCTGTGTTGGGTTGTAGGGTCATCAAGTTCACAACGTTGACTACCCGCACTTTTAAGTCAGGGAAGTGTCGCCGCAAAATATCCACAGCCGCTAGGGTTTCTAAGGTGGGGACATCGCCTGCACAACCCATGACTACATCTGGTTCACCACCTTGGTCATTACTTGCCCATTCCCAAATGCTGATTCCTTTGGTGCAGTGTTTAATCGCTGCATCCATATCGAGATATTGTAATGCTGGTTGTTTGCCTGCCACGATGACGTTGACATATTGACGGCTTCTTAAACAGTGGTCTGTCACTGATAAGAGGGTATTGGCATCAGGTGGGAGATAAACACGAATGATTTCGGATTTTTTGTTGACTACATGGTCGATAAAACCAGGGTCTTGGTGAGAAAAGCCGTTGTGGTCTTGTCGCCAAACGTGAGAGGTAAGTAGATAGTTAAGAGATGCGATCGGTCTGCGCCAAGGTATATGACGAGTCGTTTTCAACCATTTGGCGTGTTGGTTGAACATCGAATCGATAATGTGAATGAATGCTTCGTAGCAAGAGAAGAAACCATGACGACCTGTCAGCAGATAACCTTCTAACCATCCTTGACAGCAAGTCTCACTTAGGATTTCCATGACTCGACCACTGGGGGAGAGATGATCATCTTCAGGAAGGGTTTGGGCTACCCAAGTCCGGTCTGTGACATCCAGTACAGCATTGATGCGATTCGAGGCTGTTTCATCAGGCCCAAAAACGCGGAAGTTACGGCTATCTAGGTTGAGTTGCATCACATCCCGCAGGAATTTCCCCATGACTTGGGTAGCTTCCGCAATGACTCTACCTGGTTGGGGAACGTTCACCGCATAATCTTGGAAGTTGGGCATCTTCAGGTCACGTAACAAGATGCCGCCGTTAGCATGGGGATTGTCTCCCATGCGACGATGTCCTGTAGGGGCAAGTTCTGCCAATTCAGGAATCAATGTACCGTTAGCATCAAAGAGTTCTTCGGGTTTGTAACTTTTCATCCACTCTTCTAGAAGTTGGATATGGTGGGGTTTCCCAGCTAAATCTCCAAAGGGGACTTGATGCGATCGCCAATAATCTTCTGTCTTTTTCCCATCTACTTCTTTTGGCCCTGTCCAACCTTTGGGGGTTCTGAGGATAATCATGGGCCACTGGGGGCGTTTGGTAAACCCATGTACACGGGCTTCTCTTTGAATGTTGTGAATTTCGTTGGTAACGATATCTAGAGTCGCGGCCATCTGCTGATGCACATCCGCCGGCTCAGAACCTTCTACGAAATAAGGTTTATACCCATAACCTATAAATAGGCTTTCCAATTCCTCGTAACTCAACCGCGCCAAGACTGTGGGGTTAGCGATTTTATATCCATTCAGATGTAGAATCGGTAACACTGCTCCATCTGTGGCGGGGTTAAGAAACTTGTTGGAATGCCAACTAGTAGCCAAAGCCCCTGTTTCAGCTTCCCCATCACCGACAACGGCAGCCACAATTAAATCTGGATTATCAAAAGCAGCTCCGTAGGCATGAACCAGGGCATAACCTAGTTCCCCACCTTCATGAATAGAACCAGGGGTTTCTGGTGCGACGTGGCTAGGAATACCACCAGGGAAAGAGAATTGTTTGAACAGTTTTTTCATCCCCTCATCATCTTGGGAGATATTGGGATAAAACTTGCTGTAAGTTCCTTCTAGATAAGTATTGGCTACCAGCCCCGGCCCACCATGACCAGGCCCGGCAATGTAGATCATGTTGAGGTCATACTTTTTAATGATTCTATTGAGATGAACATAAATAAAGTTCAATCCTGGAGTTGTTCCCCAATGTCCCAATAGTCTAGGTTTGACGTGTTCTAATGTGAGTGTTTCTTTGAGCAGAGGATTGTCAAGTAAATATATTTGCCCTACTGACAAATAATTCGCTGCCCGCCAGTAGGCATTCATTTTATGCAATTCTGCATCGGTTAAAGGCTTTGTCTGTGGAGGACTTGCTAGAGTCATCTTAAACTCCATTACACAATAAATTTTGCCGAATTTCTGTTCTATGCCAGTGTAGTTATTTGCGCTCTGAAGGTCATCTTACCTATGACAAATTTTCCCAGTTGTCCCTGGAAATTTAAGTGTTATTAGCCTTTGAATACACTGGCAGCAATCTACAATACAAATCAAAAAATGACGGCAATGACCATCTAGGAAAGGTTAACAGAGTTTACATTTCAGTGAGTAATTTTTAACATTGATTTTATGTGTTATTAAGAAAATCACGAAGGTATTTAATTTTCTTTATGTATTAAATTTAGAGGGATAAACAGTACAGCAATTGCTGTTTGAACCCAGAATTCCCCCACATAAGCGGGTGGGGAGTATGTCAATGATTTAATCTCACGTCTTCTACTGATAAACTTAATGCTTGGGCAATTTGCTCTACATTTAAACCCATTTGTAGAAGTTGTGGTATGGCTTTTAATCTGGCTTGTTCAGCTTGTTCAGCACGTTGACGTTCTTGCTCTACCTGTTGAGAGATTTCTATATAAGATAAGAAACGTTTGCCATCTGGGCGATATAGCTGTAACCCCTCTGGGGATAAAACAAAGCGAATTTTTAAGCGCGGACTTACCCAATCGTCCATTTGCAAAATCACATCTAAACCGTATTCGCCACGTAACCAACCTTGCAAGCTTTTACTGTCTGGATCGTAGATGTAATACTCTTCTACTCCATAGCGGTCATAGAAAAGCAGTTTTTTATCCATTTCTACAGGTGTATTACTGGGTGAGAGAATTTCAAATACTACCTGTGGCGGAATTCCGGCTTCTTTCCATTGCTGGTAAGATAGTCTATCTCCCTTCGGTCTACCAAAAACTACCATGACATCTGGGGCATTGACGATGTTATTTCGTCCCTCCACTGGATACCAAAATAAATCCCCAGCTACAAACACGTTAGGATCATCGGCGAATAGCCAATCTAAATTCTGTTTAATTTCCACAATCCAGCGAAACTGGATGGTGTTATTCGCCACTGGTTGTCCGTCACTATCGGGATAGATGACCTCTGTTTGGGTTGGTGGTGGGATTTCCAATACCATAGCTTCCCTCTCAGTAGGATGTTTGACCATAATGCTTCCAAATTAGCAGATATAGAGGCAGGTCTGCGGTTGGAATAGGGGGCAATTACTGCATTACAGAGTATGATTGTACTACTATAGGCGTAGTCATCACAAAGCTGGATAAAGATAGTATTATTAAGAACTGTTTCACGCTGCCTCTCATTATTGGCCTGTCAATATGTCAGATTACAAGCTAGCCGCATCCCTGAATGGACACCTCCCCTACAACAACCACAATCCCCAGAATACAATTCGGATTCGCGGCGCGAGACAGCATAATCTGAAGAATATTGACTTAGAATTGCCACGCGATCGCCTGATCGTGTTTACTGGTGTCTCAGGTTCGGGTAAGTCATCTTTGGCCTTTGATACGATCTTCGCTGAAGGTCAACGGCGTTACGTAGAATCTCTTAGTGCCTATGCCCGGCAGTTTTTGGGACAATTAGATAAGCCAGATGTGGAAGCGATTGAAGGATTAAGTCCAGCGATTTCCATTGACCAAAAATCCACCTCTCATAATCCCCGTTCTACGGTGGGAACAGTCACGGAAATTTACGACTATTTGCGGCTGTTATTTGGTCGGGCTGGTGAACCCCATTGTCCCATATGCGATCGCTCAATTGCTCCCCAAACTATAGACGAAATGTGCGATCGGATTATGGAACTACCAGACCGTACTAAGTTCCAAATTCTTGCACCTGTGGTGCGGGGTAAAAAAGGTACTCATCGTAAGTTATTGTCGAGTTTGGCTGCTCAAGGGTTTGTCCGTGTCCGCATCAATGGCGAAATCCGGGAATTATCTGACTCAATTGAATTAGATAAAAATTATACTCATAATATTGAATTGGTTATTGACCGTTTAGTCAAAAAGCCTGATATTCAGGAACGTTTAGTTGATTCTTTATCTACGTGTCTGAAACAATCTAGTGGTATCGCTAAAATATTAGTGAGTCTCCCTACTGAAGATTCTTCAGGCGAAGAACAAGAATTAGTCTTCTCAGAAAATTTTGCTTGTCCAGAACATGGTGCGGTAATGGATGAATTATCACCGCGCTTATTTTCGTTTAATTCTCCCTATGGTGCTTGTCCCCACTGTCACGGAATTGGGACACTCAGAAGATTTTCGCCAGAGTTGGTAGTTCCTGATCCTGAAGCACCAGTATACGCTGCGATCGCGCCTTGGTCGGATAAAGAAAATTCTTACTATCTAGAATTACTGTATAGTGTCGGCAGTAATCATGGGTTTGAATTACAAACTAATTGGCAAAAACTCACACCTGAACAGCAGCAAATCATTCTGTATGGTGAACCAGAAGTTAATAAAGACCAGAAAACACACCAATACAAAGGTGCGATTCCTATTTTACAGCGACAATATGAAGGTGGCTCTGAGTTAATTAAGCAAAAATTAGAGCAGTATTTAGTTGATCAACCTTGTGAAGTTTGTGGCGGTAAAAGATTAAAACCGGAAGCTTTAGCAGTCAGGTTTGGACAATTCAATATTTTAGATTTAACCGGTGTTTCAATTCGAGATTGTCGGGAGAGAATTGAACATTTAAAATTGAGCGATCGCCAAATGAAAATTGCTGATTTAGTATTACGAGAAATCAGAGCTAGATTACAATTTTTATTAGATGTCGGCTTAGATTATCTCAGCTTAGATCGAGCTGCTATGACCCTTTCCGGCGGGGAATCGCAACGTATTCGCCTAGCTACACAAATTGGCTCTGGTTTAACAGGCGTGCTTTATGTTTTGGACGAACCAAGTATTGGTTTGCATCAAAGAGATAACAGCAGATTGCTACAAACTTTAACTAAATTACGTGATTTAGGTAATACTTTAATTGTTGTAGAACATGATGAGGAAACTATCCGCGCCGCCGACTACATAGTTGATATCGGCCCCGGTGCAGGGGTTCATGGTGGTAATATTATTTCCCAAGGTGATCTACATACATTACTTACATCTGAACAATCATTAACAGGTGCATATTTATCAGGAAGGAGAGTCATTCATACTCCGGCAGAACGCCGTGAAGGTAATGGGCGCAGTTTAATTATTTCAAATGCCCATCGCAACAACTTAAAAAATATCGATGTCGAGATTCCTTTAGGTAAACTTGTAGTTGTCACTGGTGTTTCTGGTTCTGGTAAATCGACTTTAATTAATGAATTACTTTATCCCGCATTGCAGCATCATTTAACTAAGAAAGTGCCTTTACCTAAAGCAGTAGAGAAAATTCAAGGGTTAAATAGTATTGATAAAGCGATCGTCATTGATCAGTCACCCATTGGACGCACACCCCGTTCTAACCCAGCAACTTATACAGGGGTTTTTGATGTCATTCGAGAAGTTTTTTCACAAACAGTAGAAGCTAAAGCCAGAGGTTATAAACCCGGACAATTTTCTTTCAATGTTAAAGGTGGACGCTGTGAAGCCTGTGGTGGACAGGGTGTAAATATCATTGAAATGAATTTTCTCCCTGATGTTTATGTGCAGTGTGAAGTGTGTAAAGGTGCAAGATATAACCGCGAAACTTTGCAGGTAAAATATAAGAATAAATCTATTTCTGACGTTCTGAATATGACAGTTGAGGAGAGTTTAGAGTTTTTTCAGAACATCCCTAAAGCTGTCAACCGTTTACAAACGTTAGTCGATGTTGGATTAGGTTATGTGCAGTTAGGACAACCTGCCACTACTTTATCTGGTGGTGAAGCGCAAAGAGTGAAATTAGCTACGGAATTATCTCGTCGGGCCACAGGTAAGACACTTTATTTAATTGATGAACCAACTACAGGTCTATCTTTTTATGATGTGCATAAGTTATTAGATGTATTGCAAAGATTAGTAGATAAAGGTAATTCCGTTTTATTAATTGAACACAACTTAGATGTCATCCGTTGTGCTGATTGGGTAATAGATTTAGGGCCAGAAGGTGGCGATAAAGGTGGAGAAATAATTGCAGTGGGAACACCGGAAGAAGTTGCTAAAAATTCTAGGTCTTATACTGGGCAATATTTGCAGCAGGCGTTGCAACATTATCCAGCGATGAAGTCTTAGCATTTTCAGAACGTCGTATTCGGCATGAGTTAAGACATATTTTATATATATTATTTGTCACTCATAGTTGATACTGGTAATTAAGTTGTATTTATTCCCTTTAATATTAAAAACTGTAAAATTACCTACTGCTTCAGCTTGAGGATAAACAGCTTGAATTTCTAATAAATTTCCCCAGCTAGCTTTACTGGCGGTTAGATACTAATCATCAAGAGATTCACCGGAATCAGCGTGTGTTTGACAAAATTCTCGTAGCTTTTTCCGGCTGATGATTTGCATTTTGAACAATCACACTAAGCATTATTTAGAAGTATCATCGCTTGGTTGTTGTGCTGGTTTGACGACAACTTTGCCATTTTCTACTACAGTTTTAGCTTGAGTGATATTCTGCGTTTGCTGAACTGGCTCATCTTGACACTGGTGTTGATGAGCAATATTTTGTTCATGTTGTTGGTTGAGGACAACAGCACAACTGGCGCAAGTATGAAAAGACATATTTTGTAATTTGCTATCTATATCTATTATTGCACTGCTAATTGAGTTTCAATGCTTCTAGTTCATTACATTCAAAGACGTGGGTAAATTTTCTGATCAGCATGTTTGAATTATGCTACAAATAGCAGATTCTGAATGTAGGCACTTGCTTTATTATGCTTATAGCCTATTTTTAATATCTAAGCTTAAGTAAATAGGAAAGCGGTCTAGTTCTCGCCCCGCTTTCCCCAAGTCTCAAACTGATGAAGACGGGTTAAATAGCGGGTTTTTCTTATGAAAAAGATTCTGAAGTACCTGAGTTTAGGATTACTATCCACATTTTTAACTGCAATTCCAGGCGTTGCAGCTGAACGCATTAGTTTTTTTTATCCTCCCTTTGGAGAATTTTCTTTACCTGTTAATTCTTTAGAAACTTTTGCTAAGGAAGGGAAGATAGACAAGAATTTACAATTTTATGCCCAACGTGCCACACCTGAACAATTGGCGCAATTAAGGGAACTACTTCAGATTCGTTTTAATGTCACGCCGACTCTCGTCTCTCAAGTTACTTACTCACCGGTGGGAGAGCAGGTGTTGCAGCGAATGGGAGAATTACTATTAACTGATTCTGGTAAAAATGGCTTTTATGCTTTGCGAGCAGCTTTAATTTTGTCAGCTGCATCGCCGGAGGGTTTATCACTTACCAATTTTCTACGGAAGTTTCCCAGCAATGATGTCCGACTGAATTTTACAGAAGCGGTGAAAATAGTTGATGATTTGTCACAACTACTCAAAACTAGGGATAGGGTAGTAGCTGCTTTGCAAAAGGAATCCCTAACGCAGTCTTTCAATTCACAGATTGATTTTTCAAACTTGCCAGATTTAAGAAAGCCTGGAAAATGGAGTTGGGAAATCAGGCAATTTAATTTAATCGATGCCACACGCGATCGCCGTCTCCCTCTGGATTTATACTTACCTAAAGTCACCACAGAGAATAAAACTCAACCACCTTTTCCCCTAATTGTGATTTCTCACGGTGTCGCCTCAGACCGCTACACCTTCGCTTATTTAGCTAAACATTTAGCATCCTACGGTTTTGCTGTCGCGGTCATAGAACATCCTGGTAGTAACGCTCAACGCTTTCAGCAATACTTTGCAGGTTTAGCAGCACCCCCAGCACCTAAAGAATTTATTGATAGACCTCTAGATATCAAGTTTTTGCTGGATGAACTCCAGCGTATGGAACAGGCTGATCCCAAGCTGAAAGGAAAACTGAATTTTGAGCAAATAGGAGCAATTGGTCAATCTTTTGGTGGTTACACTATCTTAGCTTTGGCAGGAGCGCAGATTAACTTTGAGAATCTGAATCAAAGCTGTTTACCTGATAATTCAAATTTAAATTTATCACTGATTTTGCAGTGTCAAGCCAACGAATTACCTGTAGAAAGCTACAATCTTCAGGATAATCGCATCAAGGCAATTATCGCCATTAATCCTATTAATAGTGCCGTTTTTGGTGATAGAGGGATCAATCAAGTGCAATTACCTGCGATGTTTATAGCAGGTAGTCAAGATATTTTTGCTCCCCCAGTACCGGAACAGATTCGTCCATTTACTGAGTTACCAAATTCTAATAAATATTTATTTTTAATTGAAAATGCTACCCATTTCACCTTTATCGGGGAATCGCCTCAAGAAAGTAATGTTTTACCTGTACCCAACGGCTTGTTAGGCCCTGATCGTAATGTAGCTTATTCTTATCTCAATGCTTTAAGTGTGGCTTTTTTAGAAGCTAATTTACTCAACCGCTCTGAATATCGTTCCTATTTGCAGCCTGCATACGCCCAATATATTAGTCAATCTCCTCTAAATGTCAGTCTTTTACAGAATTTAAGTAAAGAACAATTGAATCAAGCAATCAATCAGAAATAGGGAATCGGAGATAAGATTGACTATTTGATGATTGACTAAATTCAGTAAAATTGCTGACGACAATTTGAAGAATAGAGTTCCTCACAAATATGTCTTTTATTTGTCTTGTGTATGACAATTTTGTGTTTTTTCTAATCTAGAAATTCATTGTCAGGAGATCACGATATTTCTGAGATAGTATTTATAAAAACTTATTGAATTTTAAGTAGTTTATATATAGAGTTGTAAACAAGTATTAAGAAATACTTATTAAAAAAGATTGCAAGTCATTGATTTAATTGCTAACGTGTGTATCAGCAACGGTGCTGATTAACGCTCTGAATTGAGGAGAAGTAAAAGCAATGAGCTATATTCATTCAACCAATTGTGGGAACTATTGATTTGCAATCTGTAATCTGCAAGCTAGGAACAATGCAGATTCATTCATAAATATGTCGTTGCTACAGGTTAATTGCTGTTCTGACTAGAAAATCAACTGATTATTTGTCTTCCCTGGTATTGAGATTAGTGCTGATTGATTAATGAAGAACTGGGGTAAGACTCAGAATTTGGAGGTGAAAACCGATGAATATTCAAGGTAAAGTTGCTCTAGTTACAGGAGCTTCCCGTGGTATTGGGCGAGCGATCGCTTTAGAATTAGCAGCACACGGAATACAAAGATTGATTTTAATCGCACGCGATCGCCAAAAGTTAAGAGAATTAGCCGAAGAAATCGAGGCGATGGGCATACAAGCTACAGTTTTGGCAATTGATTTAACACAAGCAACAGAAGTCAATATCGCCATAGCTCAACTGTGGCGTAGTTACGGCCCAATTCACCTATTGGTTAACTGTGCTGGGGTAGCATACCAAAATTCCTTTTTGCGTTCCAAACTCCCCCAGGTACAAGAAGAACTCTCTGTGAATTTATTGGGAATGTATACCCTCACCAGTCTGATAGCCAAACGCATGGCTAGCCAACGACAAGGGACAATTATCAATGTTTCCAGCTTAATGGGGAAAGTCGCTGCACCCACAATGGCCACCTATTCTGCTACAAAATTCGCCATTTTAGGCTTTACCCAAGCTTTGCGCCAAGAACTAGCAGAATACAACATTCAGGTAAAAGCATTGTTACCCACCCTCACCGACACAGACATGGTGCGAGACTTACAACTATTTCGCTGGGTGATCCCCATGACTCCGCAGCAAGTAGCCAAAGCACTTGTTACAGGATTAGAAAAAGATTCTCCAGAAATTATAGTAGGATGGCAAAGTCATCTAGCTGTGTGGTGTCAACGTCTAGCACCGTGGTTGCTGGAGATGATTTTAAAAATAGCCGCACCCCCAAAGGAACAAACACCAGTAAAACCCAGTTTACTCACCAAAATCCAGCGTTTTACTGATTTATTCCTGTCCAGAAATATGCTGACTTTCGTATCTGCACGCAAATCCTAGAAAAGAGTGAGGGGGGAGTAGAGGTATCCTCTCATCCTCTTTGCATTGAGCTCGTGAAAAAATATATCCAAACATCAGCTTGCAGTTGGATAATTAGGTATTCTTTGTTTCGGAGTCATCAGCGATGCTGAATTTTCCTACGACCTTACCACCGGAAATCATTGATGACTTACCGAATATTTGCGGTTGGGAAGCAGAGGTCACAAGTGTTGTTAACCATGACGCGCCTGTATTCTTACCGTCAACAAATGTACAGCTAGAAAATGTCAACGCAGTATTTGCGATCGCCTTACATATGCACCAACCGACTATTCCGGCTGGTCATGATGGCAAACTGATCAACAATCTGCAATATATGTTTGAACATCCCCAAGAAGGCGACAACCACAACGCCGCACCCTTTGCTTATTGCTACAGTCGTATGGGAGATTTTATTCCCGAACTGGTAAATCAAGGTTGCAATCCCCGGATCATGCTGGATTATTCTGGGAATTTGCTGTGGGGACTCAGACAAATGGGACGCAACGATGTTATCGATAACCTCAAGCGAATTACTAGCGATCGCACCTATCAACCCTATGTAGAATGGTTGGGGACAATGTGGGGTCATGCTGTTGTACCTTCTACCCCCATCTCAGATATTAAATTACACATTTTAGCTTGGCAACAACATTTTGCCGCCATTTTTGGCTGGGAAGCATTGGCGCGGGTTAAGGGATTTTCGCCGCCAGAAATGCACTTACCAAATCACCCTGATACTTTATTTGCCTTTGTCAAAGCACTCAAAGAATGTGGCTATCGTTGGCTACTGGTGCAAGAACATTCCGTAGAAACAATTGATGGTCAATCTCTGCATCATAAACATTTACCCCATCGTTTAATGGCTCGTAATTCTCAAGGTGAAACTATTAGTATTACAGCCTTAATTAAAACCCAAGGTTCGGATACAAAATTAGTCGCTCAAATGCAACCGTATTATGAAGCCAAAACCTTATCCAAATACAAATTAGGTAATGTATTGATCCCACCAATAGTTAGTCAAATTGGTGATGGTGAAAATGGTGGTGTGATGATGAATGAATTTCCTAGTGCTTTTAACCAAGCTTGGTGGGATATGGTTCATCATGGTGGCGGTAAATCTGGCGTTGTTGGTGTATGTGGTACTGAATATTTAGAATTAATTGAGGCTGCTGGTTGTCAGTCAGAAGACTTTCCTATGTGTCAGCCAGTCGGACAATATCAAATATGGCAAAGAGTTAACTCAGAAAATTGTCAGCCTGAAGCTGTAGAAAATGCTATTCAGGAATTGAAACAAACTAATCCACATTTTCATATGGATGGGGCATCTTGGACAAATCATATCAGTTGGGTAAAAGGATACGAAAATGTTTTATCACCTATGTATGAATTAAGCAGTTTATTTCATCAAAAGTTTGATCAATTATTGCTGAATAATTCAGGAGCCTCTGTGACAAAACAGCCTGAATATCGTCAAGCACTTTTACATAATCTTTTACTACAAACAAGCTGTTTTCGTTATTGGGGACAAGGCACTTGGACAGATTATGCCTATGAAATTTACCAACGTGGCAAGAATTTACTACCTTACACGATGTGAATTTAACAATAAGAGCCTATTTATAAAGTCAATATTAAGTAGTGGCGTGGCAAGGCTAAAATAGTGCGAAAATATAGTCGTGGTGTGGGCATCTTGCCCGCACCGGACGGGCTAAAAGCCCATCCTACAAGAGAGTTTTAATGCAACATTCAAGGCTTGCCACGCTACTACAATTTAAGCTTTACTTTATAAATCATCTCTAAGTTGTTCGTTCAATTCATAACATAATTACAAAACTGTTTCGTAGATGAAAATCTGCTGCTGTACCTTTATGAGTTAACGCCCAGTAAGTTATGTGATTATCTGTTTGTTTAACAACAGTAGTAATTCCTACTTCTAAAACTTGTTCAGGTGGGATGATTTGAGTTAAATCAATATCCACTGAAAGTAGGAAACTATCGAACTGATTCTGAACCCTAAAAGGAAGTTTGGTAAAAGCTGTTTCTGCTTGCATCCCTTGACGATAATCATCAAAGTGATAAATATTCCAGTCTCCAGTCGGGGAAAGATTGAATTCCCAATAATGTTGAGAATTCTTGATACCCAAGAAGAACTCAAAGCAGGTTTCTTGCCACAGTTCATCTTTGCGGTTTGGTGTGTCGGCTGGTGAAGAAATAACAACTTGTTTTAAGTCGCCTGCGAGTTGGTAGTTAATGGTGAGTCGATTATGATCACGGCTAATATTACCCGTGATTGTAATATCAGGTAAATATTCCTCTGTGGGGAACGTTTGTAGAGAAAAGGTTTGTTGGTTCATTTCATATCTTGAATGATCTGGCGAATCTGGGCTTCTTGAGATTCTATACTTTCAGTTAACTTAAACTGTACGATCGCTCTAGCTAAATTATGTTCTGGATGCTTGATTTTAAAGTAGACATTCCCGGCTAAATAATCGGCAAAAAACCGCAGTCCTAATTCAAAGGCGATGAGGCGAATCGCATCATACATATATGCGTAATCGTTCTCAGTTAAAAATGCTTTAGCAACTGAGAGATAACCCCGTAAGATTCCCTGACATAAATCTGTATCAAAATAAATGCTGTCCCAATCTTCTGTCTCTTCTCCAGCCGGATTACAACCAGAACGCAAACAGTCTCCAATATCGTAATGTACTAATCCTGGCTTGACAGTGTCTAAATCTATGACACTCACAGCTTTATGAGTGGTAGTATCAAACATAACATTGTTAATTTTGGGATCGCCGTGCATCAAGCGTAGAGGTAACTTACCTTCGGCTTTGGCATTTTCTAGGGTGTGGGCAAAGATAGTGCGATCGCTCACAAATTGCAAGCAATAATTGACTTCTGGGGATAATTTTGGCGTGGTTTTCGCCAGCACTTCTTGGTAATTGTGTAGGTAAAGCGGTGTAATATGAAAACCTTCGAGGGTATCAGCTAGTTTTTCTGGTGGTAAATCGCTGATGAGGTTGTGAAACATCCCTAAAGCATAGCCAATTTCTTGAGCTTGTTCTAGATTCTGCATGGTGTCGAAAGATCGCGAATCTTCGATAAAGCTAATTGCTCGCCAAAAATTACCTGCTGCATCAATACAATAGTCTTGACCTGCTTGAGTTGATAGCACACGCGGCATTTCCCATCGGCGATTCAAAGGCTTATGCTGTAAACGTTGGTAAATATGCTCAGTGAAGGTACGCATATTTTGCATAATTAGTTGGGGTTGACGAAACACCTGCGTATTGATGCGTTGCAGAATAAAATGCTTTTCCCCAGAGGAATCAATACTGACTAAGAAAGTATCATTGATATTGCCACTACCAAAAGCTCCCACATCCACAATTTGACCCTGAAGTATGAATTGTTCAGCGATCGCCACCAAATTTTCTACGCTTTGTGTCCTGATAACTGTTGTCATATTTATTTTTACTACTCCCCACACTTAACAATTCAAAATTCGTCTTGAAAAGTTTCCTACGGCGGGAAACCCACCTACAGAACTTTTCGCAAAATTTAAAATTAAATTACACTCAGGTAATTAGGAGACTATGGTAGCTCAAGTTTTACCTTGGGTCTGTATATAAGTGTTGCAAAGATAGCGATGAGCTACGTTATGCTTTCGGCGATCGCCACAAGCAGATGCTATGAATCCACCTCAGCTGGTTTTATCTGTGTCATCACTAGTACTAGTATGAAATCATACTTTTACTTACATACTTTCAAGCGAGAAGTGATGAGTATAGGTGCAGGGGTTTCAGAATATTAAACTTTACATAGCTAATAGTCCTTGTTGGCTAAGTGCTAGAGATATTTCGTTTCACAACAGAGGCATTTACTTTTGAATTTGCGTAAAACATCAGCAATAGGCTGATTAATATCTATGAGGTTAATAAGCGTAACTTAAGCGTAGCTGTCTACCTAATCAACCTCAAGTATTAAAGTAATTGCCATATTTTTAGGTAAATTTCAACCATGATTATTGTCATGAAACCTGCTACTCCAATGGCAGAAATTGAAGCAATTAGAGTAGAAATTCAACAACGCAATCTTGTTACAGAAATATGTACAGGACAACACAAAGTCGTGATTGGGTTAATCGGTGATACATCAGAAATTGACCAGCAGCAAATTCACAATCTGAGTCCTTTTATTGAACAGGTTATTCGTATCAAAAAACCATTCAAACGGGCTTCTTTAGAGTTCCGCTATGGAGAGCAGAGTGAAGTAGTTGTATCTACACCTAATGGACTCGTAACTTTTGGTCAAAATCATCCTTTAGTTATAGTTGCTGGGCCTTGTTCTGTTGAGAATGAGGAAATGATTATCGCCACCGCCCACACAGTAAAAGCATCTGGCGCACAATTTCTGCGAGGTGGAGCATACAAACCTCGAACTTCTCCATATGCTTTCCAAGGACATGGTGAAAGTGCTTTAAATCTATTAGCAAAAGCGCGTGAAGCAACTGGTTTAGGGATTATTACAGAAGTTATGGATGCGGCTGATTTAGATAAGGTGGCAGAAATTGCAGATGTTATCCAAATTGGCGCACGCAATATGCAGAATTTTTCCCTGTTGAAAAAAGTTGGTGCTACCAATAAACCAGTGCTACTAAAACGTGGTTTGTCTGCCACAATTGAAGACTGGTTAATGTCAGCTGAATATATTTTAGCAGCCGGGAATCCTAATGTGATTTTATGTGAGCGCGGAATTCGTACTTTTGACAGACAATATACCCGCAATACTTTAGATATCTCTGCAATTCCTGTATTGCGATCGCTGACTCATTTACCAATTATGATTGACCCTAGTCATGCTACTGGTATATCAGAATTCGTCCCAACAATGGCGATGGCCGCAATTGCAGCCGGTACGGACTCCTTGATGATTGAAGTTCACCCTAACCCGGCTAAGGCTCTTTCCGATGGGCCGCAGTCTCTCACATTAGAAAGATATACAGAAGTAATGCGGGAACTAGCTACTTTAGCTAAATTCTTTGGTCGTTGGACTGAAAAATTTGCCTATCACTCCATACACGATAATGCTGCACACCAAATCTTAAAAGCTAAAGTTTAATTTTTATCAGTATTGATTGAATCTCAATTGATTTTTGATGCAATAGGTTCTATTTACAAGAACCTATTGACCATCAACCTTGCTCACTTTTTAGTTACTAAGTAAGGATGAAATATGATGAATGGTAAAACAGCTTTCTTGGCTTCTGCCTTAAGAAAAAATCTACAAGTATCTCCACAACGCAGTTATATTGAGCCATCATTACTGAGTACATTTCAAAGAATTCTACTCACCACTAACGGCACAATTACCGATATGATTGAAGCCTATTCAGGAGAACAAATCAAGCTGGTAAAGCTGTCTGAAGAAATTATTAATTTAGAGCGTGATATCCCAGAGATGCAATTAAAAAAAGGGGATGAAGTGGTTGAGAGAAAAATTCTCTTGCGTGGGAGTATCAGTCAGAGAAATTATGTTTATGCTGACTCAATACTCGTTCTCGATAGATTAGAAAATAATGTCAGAGAGGAATTATTAAATACTAAAAAGCCCATTGGTAAGGTTTGGGTTGAGCAGAAGGTGGCGATATTTAAAGAAAATATCGATTCTGGTAGAGAAGTAGCGAGTCATTTAGCTGATTATTTTCAGATTCAGCCAAAAGAAAATCTCATTTTTCGGACTTATTGTGTAATTTCTAATAAGCAGTACACGATGATGATTACAGAAAAATTCCCTGAAAGTTATTTCCAAAGAATTTTTTAAAATACTCAAATTTGCTGATCAATGAGGTGATTTATGTTAATCAAGTTACTCAAAAATTCTGTAAATAGCTTTCCGAAAAAGACAGCTATTGTTTATGACAAATTGAGAATTAGCTATCAAGAACTTTATACACAGATTCAAGGCTTAAGTCAGGGGTTAAAATCCCTTGGGATTGCTCAAGGTGACTGTGTTGCTTTAGTGCTACCCAACTGTCCTGAATTTGTCACTAGTTTTTATGCGATCGCGCAATTAAATACTATAGCTTTACCTCTCAATCATCTGTTTAAGGAAGAAGAAATTAGCTATTGTCTTGACGATAGCCAGGCGAAGGTAATTATTACAGATATTAAACGAGTTGAGATTTGTCGAAGTGCGATCGCTAAACTCAATCGCAATATCAAAATCATCGTCGTTGATGGTTTCCATCCTGAAACTTATTACTTTCATGACCTTATCCTCCCAGTAGCATCAGCAATTGATTACAATGCAACTTCCTACTTTACTGGTGACTTACTTTATCAGTATTCATCTGGTTCTACAGGAAGACCAAAACGAGTTTGTCGGACTCAATTAAACCTCTATCATGAAGTAAAAAACTTCACTGTTACCACCCAAATCACATCAGCCGATAATTTCTTGTGTACCGTTCCTCTATATCACTCCCACGGGTTAGGAAATTGCTTATTGGCGGCTACTTGCAATGGTGCAACTTTGGTCATTTTAGAGCAGGTTATACAGAAAAATGGTACTCCTATCGAAGTCCCCTTTGTCTTTCGTCGCCCCAGAGTTTTAGAACTCATCCAAAGTGAGAGTATTTCGATTTTGCCTGCTGTTCCCTACATTTTTAACACCCTGGCAGAAACACCAACTGACATACAAGTAGATTTATCGAGTTTGAGACTTTGCTTTTCAGCAGGTAATTTCCTATCCCAAGAAGTATTTGATAAATTCTTGCAACGTTTTCATCTTCCTGTCCGCCAACTTTATGGGTGTACGGAAGCGGGTTCTATTGCAATTAATTTAGGTGCAGAACTGGAAGAAACATATAATTCTGTTGGTTTCCCCATGCAAAATGTCGAAATCAAAATTGTTGATGATGAAGGTAAAGAAGTTCCAACTGGGGTGATTGGAGAAGTAGTCATTAAAAGTCAAACATTGACCTGTGGTTACTCAAATATGCCTGAACTCAATCAACAAGCATTTAAAGATAGCTGCTTTTTTACAGGTGATTTAGGCAAAAAAGATAACTTTGGTCGCCTTTATATTACAGGTCGTAAAAAGCTCTTAATTGATACAGGTGGGCGCAAAATTGACCCTATAGAAATTGAGGACATTTTACTCACTCACCCTAAAGTCAAAGAAGTCGTAGTAGTTGGTGTTAAAGGGCATCATGCCGGGGAAATCGTTAAAGCAGTTATTGTACAGCAAGGACGAGATAAATGTGAAGACCGAGAAATTTTAGGTTACTGCAAAGAACGACTCGCAGAATTTAAAATCCCTAAAATCATTGAATTTCGCTCGGAAATTCCTAAGAGTCCTCTGGGTAAAATTCTTAGAAAAGAACTAGTCTAAATCTTTAATTATTCACTTAGCAGGAGCAACCAAAATGTTTACTACTGAAAGCGTTAAACAACAAATTCAACAATTAGTTAGTGAAGTTTTGCCAGATGTCAGCCCAGAAGAATTACAAGACAATGTTGATATTTTTAACTTAGGTCTAGATTCAATCAATGCTATGACCTTAGTTTCTAACTTGCAAGATGCTTTTGATATTCAATTAGATGCCAGCGAGATTAGTTTTGAAAATTTCCAGAATATCGCTACGATTGTAGACATGATTGAAAGCAAAAAGGGATTATAAACGGGTTATATAAAGTTCGTAGTGAGGACTTTATTCCTTTTTAAATGAGGGCTAAAATCCCTACTACGAACATAAAAATTTTTGATATTTCTGCTTAACTATTATGTCGCTTCAAACACTCACAACACAGCAAAGCCAGTCAGCAGCAGCACAGCAAGACCTTTGGCAGGCCATTAAAAACGTTATCAGTTTACAAAATCAAGCACCGCCTTTAGTACCAGTTTCCAGAGAAAATTCCTTACCCTTATCTTTTCCACAAGAAAGACTATGGTTTTTACATCAACTCGAACCCAGCCGCGCCTCAGCTTATAATATTCCTTTAGGATTAAAAATCACTGGCAATCTTAATATATCGGCTCTGCAAAAAAGCCTGAATGAAATCTTAGTGCGTCACGAAACTTTACGTACTACTTTTTCATCTTCAGCAGGTAAACCCATTCAAATCATTCACCCACCAACTAATTTCACTTTCTCCATCGTCGATTTACAAAATTTACCTCAACAACAGCGAGAGACTGAAGCACTCAAATTAATTCAAGCAGAAACTAGAAAACCTTTTGATCTGTCAAAATTACCTTTGATTCGGGCAAATTTATTCCAACTAGATCAAGAACAATATATTCTCCTATTTACAGTTCACCATATTATTATCGATGCTTGGTCAAAAGGCGTACTTTTTCAAGAATTAGCAACACTTTATACTGCCTTTGTTAAGGATCAGCCGTTACCTTTAACGGAACTAAAAATTCAATATGCAGATTTTGCTGTTTGGCAACGTCAATCACTTGCAGATGAGTTTCAAGAATTGTTGTTGAACTACTGGAAACAACAATTAGGCAGCAATCTCCGTGAGTTAAATATCCCCACAGACCGTCCTCGCCCGACTGTACCTAAATCTGGTAGTGCTTATAAAAAACTGATACTACCCTCAGAACTTACTAAGGGACTTAAAGCTTTAAGTCGTCAAGAGGGTGCAACCCTATTTGCTACTTTATTAGCTGCTTTCAATGTACTACTCTACCGCTACACAGAACAAGAAGACTTGTTTGTCTGTAGTCCTATTGCTAACCGCAACCGCAAGGATATTAAGCCACTAATTGGTTATTTTATTAACTTACTCATCTTACGAACCCAGTTTGATCCCCATTCTTCCTTTCAAACATTATTAAGTGAAGTTCGTAAAGTGGCTTCTGGCGGTTTCGCTCACCAAGATTTACCAGTACAGCAATTAATCAATTCTCTCAACCTGCTGCAAACACCTTTATCGCGTGTGATGTTTGCATTGCAGAATACAGCCATACATACTCTGCAACTACCAGGTCTAACTGTACAAAATCTAGATTTAGATTGTGGGACAGCAGACTTTGATTTGTATCTGTATCTGATTGAAGAAGGTGATACTCTGGCGGCTGTATTTAAATACAACACAGATTTATTTGATGAGACAACTATTGCCCAAATGCTAGGACATTACAAAATCATTTTAGATCAGATCGTTAACGATCCAGGGCAGACTGTCTTATCATTGTTACCCCTCAGCATGGAGGAACAGCAACAACTGCAAGCTAAACGAGTTAAACAGGTTGATAACTCCATCCCAGCCACACCCAGAATTTATGTTGCTCCCCGCAACACTGTAGAACTAAAATTAACGCAGATTTGGAGTCAGCTTTTAGGCATTGATTCTATAGGTGTACAAGATAATTTTTTTGATTTGGGGGGACAATCATTACTAGCAATGAGTTTGTTCACTCAAATTGAACAGGCTTTTGGTCAAACTCTACCTTTAGGTACTCTCCTTCAAGCACCAACAATTGAACAACTGGCTCAAATTCTTAACGCAGCAACAGGTACAAATTCTTGGTCTTCGTTAGTACCAATTCAAACTCAAGGAACAAAACCCCCCTTCTTGTGTGTGCATGGACAGCAGGGAAATGTCCTCAATTTTCGAGAATTAGCTCGTTATTTGGGTGATGATCAGCCTTTCTATGGTTTGCAAGCGAAAGGTTTAGATGGAAAACAAGCTCCTTACTTCCGTATAGAAGACATGGCCGCCCACTACATTCGAGAAATTCGCACCATTCAGCCCACAGGGCCTTATTACTTGGGGGGGAATTCGATGGGGGGAACGATCGCCTTTGAGATGGCGCAACAACTCCAACAACAAGGTGAGAAAGTTGCACTATTAGTAATGTTTGATACCTTCAACAAGGGGGCTTTTCCCAGGCTATCATTCCGACAACAGCATTATGGGGCTTATTTGTGGCAGATGGGTTTGTCTTCAGAGTTATTAGCAGAATTAGGCGAATTGCTACAACGTCAGATCCAAACTTTAATCTGCCAGTTGTACTTGCGGTTAGGAATGTCTTTACCTGCAAATTTGCATCGGGTGTTTGTAGCAGAAGCGAATATGCAAGCTAAAAGAGCTTATACACCCCAAATATATAGCGATCGCCTCGTCTTATTTCGTGCCACTGAGCCTGCTGTCTTTACAAAACGGTATTTACCTACCTCAGAAGATTGGCTTCATCGCGACCCTCTCCACGCTTGGGGTGAATTTACTAGCGCAGGGTTGGAAATTCATGATGTTCCAGGGGATCACTATTCAATTTTTGCACAGCCTCATGTACAAACTTTAGCCGCAAAATTAAAGGCTTGTTTAGCACCATAAAAAATTTATGAACTAGCTGCATAAAATACTGATAACAAGATGATAAGTCATTCAAATCGGTAGCGAAAAGTTCAACTTACCAAGATTTAAAAGCTTAACGAGGATATTTTCTCATGAACGCAAATATGTATGATGTTGCCATTTGTGGCGGTGGTTTAGCTGGATTAACTCTAGCCAGACAGTTAAGACAAACAATGCCGAATCTCTCCATTATTGTCCTTGATCGTTTGTCCCGCCCTTTACCCGAAGCGACTTTTAAAGTAGGAGAATCGACAGTAGAAGTAGGCGCACACTATTTAGGTGAAGTGCTTCAATTAACTGATTACTTTGAAAAAAATCATTTACCAAAACTAGGTCTGAGATATTTCTTTGGTGATACAACAGGCCCAATAGAAAACAGACCAGAATTGGGTTTATCAAGGTTTCATTCACCCTCTTCATATCAAATTGATCGCGGTAGATTAGAAAATGACTTGCGGCAGTTCAATATAGAAGCAGGCATAAACCTAGTAGAAAATTGTCTGGTTCAAGAAATTGAGATTGCTGAACAATCTATACAATTGCACAATATTATTTATACCCAAGGCGCAGATAAACAAACTCACACAATACAGGCTCGTTGGGTAATTGATGCGATGGGTCGCCGCCGATTTATCCAAAAGAAATTAGGTTTAGGCAAGCCAAATAATTCTAGATATAGTGCAGTGTGGTTTTGGTTTGATGGTCGTCTAGATATTAGCAATTTTGTCGATAGAAGTGTTACAGAGTGGCACGATCGCGTCCCCAATGACCAACGTTATTATTCAACTAATCACTTGTGCGGTAAAGGTTACTGGGTCTGGTTGATTCCTTTATCATCTAACAACACTAGTATTGGGATTGTGACTGATGAAGAATCACAACCCTTTGGTGAACATCATACTTACGAACAGGCTTTCCAATGGTTAGAAAAGCATGAACCTGTCTTAGCATCGCATCTCAAGGGATATCAGCCCGAAAAATTTATGAAGATGCCCAAGTATAGTTACTCTTCTCGTCAAGTCTTTTCTAGCGATCGCTGGGCTTGTGTGGGTGAGGCTGGGATGTTCCCTGATCCCTTCTATTCCCCTGGCACAGATTTAATCGGCTTTGGTAATTCTCTAGTCACCCAAATGATTCAAGCTGACTTAGAAGGTAAACTCACCCCAGAAATGGTGAATGATGCCAACCGCTTTTTAATTACCTATCGAGATGGAGTCGCCAGCAATATTCACGCTATGTATTCCTGTTTACATAGTGAAGTAACTGGGGCTGTCAAAGTCATCTGGGATACTTTAGCTGCTTGGTCATTTAGCGCGCCTTTAATGTTCAATTCCATATTCCTGGATTCGGAGAAGAGAGCCAAAATCCGTAAAGGTTCTGGACAGTTCTTTTTGCTAACTCACCGGATGCAACAACTGTTTAAAGATTGGGCAGCTAAGTCTACACATATAGGCACATTTGAATTTATCGATTATTTGGAGATGCCCTTTGTCAGTGAGTTGCGATCGCGCAATTTACAATCTAATAAAACTGAACAAGAACTGATCGATGACCATATCGCTAGTATACAAATGTTTGAGGAATTAGCCCAAGTCATTTTCTTGTTGGCATTAGCAGATACCATGCCAGAAAAATTAAATGATTTTCCTGAAAATGTGTGGTTAAATGCCTGGGCAATTAGTTTAGATCCTGAAAAATGGGAAAATGATGGCTTATTTAGACCTACTTCCCAACCTCGCAATCTACACCGAATTAAGGAACAATTTCAAAAAGTTATTAAATTCCGCTCTCAAGTCAGAGAAATGGCTGCTGTTTAATTATTCTTCTAGGTGTAGAGTATGAATACTACAACAGCGTTAACAACATCAATTTGCATTTTAGGTGCAGGCCCGGCAGGGATTGTTCTTGGTCATATTCTCCTTAAAAATGGTATTGATTGTATTGTCATTGATAAATATAATCGCGAAGAAATTTATGCCAGAGGAAGAGCAGGGGCAATCGAAAGTACAACTTTTCAATTACTGAATAAGTATGGTTTAGCCGATACTATCCTCCAAAAAGGACGGACACAAAATAGCTGTGAATTTCGTTATCCACAAGGCAGTCTTGTATTTACATACAGTGATTTAAGTGATGGCGATGTTCATTACGTCTATCCCCAAAGCAACCTTAATGATGATTTAATTCAAAAATATATCGATGCAGGTGGCAAAATACTCTTACACCATGAAGGACAAAAAATCACTCAAACTGAAGATGGTGTAACTGTTGAATGTTATGCTCAAGACATTGGGGAAAAAGTAATTATTCACGCTGATTTTGTCGCAGGTTGCGACGGATATCATGGTTTAGCACGGCAATCAATTCCAGATCAAGCTGTTACCATCTATAACAAACAATACAACTATCGTTGGTTAGCCCTTTTAGCCTACGCACCACCTGCCGCTAACCATGCCATTTACGCTCTACATCCTGATGGTTTTGCCGCTTTTCTACTCCGTAACAACCATGTTTCTCGCTATTATTTACAAATTCCCTTACATGACCAATTACAAGATTGGTCAGATGATAGAATTTGGGAAAATTTGCAGAAACGCCTTGCTAAATCAGGTTGTAAGTTACCGATAGGAACAATCTTTGAAAAACGGATTATGGCATTACGTAACTATGTCATAGAACCGTTAAGATATCAGCGATTATTAATAGCTGGTGATGCAGCCCATATTATTACTCCAATGGGTGGTAAAGGTTTAAATCTAGCTGTTCAAGATGCAGGTGTTTTAGCAGAAACTTTAGTTAGTTACTATCTAGAAAAACACGAACTTTCATATCTAGAACGCTACTCTGAAATCCGGTTGCCCTACATTTGGCGCGCTCAAGAATTCTCTTGTAGTCTCCTAAATATGTTACACAAATCTGAAAGTAATGATCCCGACGAGGTGAGATTTCATCAGAAGTTAAGTGAAGCTAAACTGTTGCAACTAACTCAACCTACTACCTTTGCTAAAAACTTCGCTAGGAACTATGTCGGCATCATATAGATATGATGTGGTTTAACCACTACATTACAAGATGTGAAAGAGGATAGACTTACTCAAGACTACGTGTATACGTATTAATAAAAAATTTGTGAATATTGGGTAGAAATAATCATTTTTGTTCTTAAAATATTCACCAGTTTTGTTCCGTAATATTCCCAAGGAGGAAGGGGTAAATCCCCTATACCTATACATGAAATCAGCTTTATTTGGTTTAATTGGTTCTTTGGTTTTAACTTTAACAGTTGGTTCTACTGCCAAAGCTGCCAGCATGAAAGATATGTCAGAAGTGCGACCACTCCCCGCAGAGTTGATGGAGTACATTGAGCAAGCAGAAGCAGGTACTTTACCAGATCCTCTAACTCTTGGTAAGGAAACTCTATGGGTAGCTGGTGGACGTAACACTTTTTTAGAAACAGTTGCAGACAATGGTGGGAAATACTCCGTATTTGATCTTTACGTTCCTCCCAACGTCGGCCCACCTCTGCACTTTCACAACCGTGAAGATGAGTGGTTCTATGTGGTAGAAGGAAATCCCAGTTTCCAACACCAAGATCATACCTTCGTAGCAGATCCCGGCACATTACTTTTTAGCCCTCAGTTAGAACGTCATGCCTTTTTAAATAAAACAAAAGACCCAGTGCGGATGCTGCTGTTTTATGCACTACCGCCAGGAAGTGATTCCACATTTGCGGGAAATATTGAAGAGTTCTTTAGGGAAGTAGGCCAAGAAGTTACTGATCCTTATACTCCACCACCATTTAATCCTGCTGAACTCCTCATTGCTGGGCCAAAATATGGCCTCACCTTTCCTAGTACCTTTGTGTTCACCACACCTGAGTTTACTGGTAACGAAGTCTCTATTCTTCGTACTGGTGTAGTTGATGCAGCCGCTAGAGTCATTCTGAGTTTGGGTAATGGCATTGAAATCCCAGTAGAGTTTGGTGTTGGTGAGTTCTTGCAAAATGTCTCTATACCCACAAACTTGGGTAATCAACCCCTCAATTTAACTTTGAAAGATCCCAGCGAAGGTTCATATCTAGGTTTACTGCAAAATCAAGCTGTGCTGATAACTACTAGCGTACCAGAATCTTCTTCTACTGTTGGTTTATTAGCCTTTGGCGTGTTAGGCGTGGCTTTATTGCTGAAGAAAAAGCAATCTAGATTCGGTCACATAAGTCAACTACAACTCAAAACTGCCAAGATAAACGCTTCACAAATTTAGTGGTCTGTTGCACAAAGTATACAAGGTTTGTAGTCAGGGCTTTAGCCCTTGAAGTACGTATTCAAAAATGGCTAAATCCTTAACTACAAACCTTGTGTTTAAGCTTCAAAAGACAATGTTTTGTCAAGTTTTTCAACAAGGGAATTTTCATGATTGAACTTTATACTCACAACACACCCAACGGTCATAAGATATCGATTTGTTTGGAAGAACTTAAACTTCCTTATTCTGTCAAAGTAGTTGATGTGCGTCAGGGTGAACAATTTAAAGATGAGTTTTTAGCATTGAATCCCAACGCTAAAATTCCGGTGATTTTCGACCATGAAACAGGACAAACAATCTTTGAATCTTGTGCAATTCTGCTGTATCTAGCAGATAAAACTGGATGTTTAATCCCATCAGGCCAAGCTAGGTGGGAAGCAATTGAGTGGTTATTCTTCCAAGCTGCTTCCATTGGCCCAATGCTAGGACAACGCGCCCACTTTGCGTTTTTTGCTCCCGAAAAAATTCCTTATGCTATCGAACGCTACACTAAGGAAACTGAACGCCTTTATGGTGTGCTGGAAGGCCGTTTGAAGGAACGCAAATATATCTGCGATGAATACTCGATTGTAGATATTGCCCATTGGGGTTGGATCTACACAGCTAAACGTATGGGCTTTAGCTTAGACCCATTTCCTAGTCTATCCGCATGGCACGATCGCATTGCAGAACGCCCCGCAGTTGCTAAAGGTATTACCATCCCCGCACCCTTACCTATGTAATCCCAATTCTCTAAAATTTAGCAACAGAAGCAAAATCAGCAACCCTTGTGAACTATAGTTTTCTCCTCTTCTCTACAAGATGTTGCGCGAAAGTTGGAAGTTTGCATTTATATAAAGCCATATACCCAGCCCACATGATTCTGAAAGGGCTGGGTTTTATATTGTGATGTGTGAGGCCACAAGACTATCACCCCTATCCGTGTACCTTACGCCCACGAGAATTTCTATCTTTCGGTAAACGCTGAGATTATTTTGTTTGTGTTAGGAAACTTAGCCTACACCAGTGTAGAAATCCCTAGTAAAACTAACTGATGTCAATTTCTAGCTGAACAAGTAGATGTAAAGTAACTGCATAAATCACCTAGCAATCTCTGATAAGTCTCTAAATGCAAAAATTCAGTCTATAAACACGCAAGTAGATATCATCATAAATATCACTTACATTCCTTGTTTATAGGAACTAAGGTAAACCGATAGGATGTCTAGTTAGCATTGCCGTTGGCTGTTAAAAATGCCAAGATTGTTGTTAATTTTAATAACTAGTAAAGTCTAGGTAATTCAATTATATGGTACTACGCTCTAAAAGACCACTTGCTCCCAACAAAAAGCCCAAACAATTTGTTTGGGGAATTCTCCAGCAAATCTTTGCTCCATTATGCGGTATTGCCAGTATTTTGATCTTATGGCATTTGATGAGTCTTACTCCCGATACTTCTTTACCTTCTCCTTTTGAAGTTATCAGCAATACTTGGGGATTAATTGTTGACCCATTTTTTAATAAAGGTGGATTAAACAAAGGCTTTTTTTGGTTGATTTTGGCTAGTCTCAAACGAGTTATGTTTGGATATTTAATAGCTGTATTAATTGGTATTCCCATTGGGTTTTTAATTAGCCTTAATCGTTTTTTAAGAGAAGCTATAGATCCGGTGATTCAGCTTTTACGTCCTGTTGCACCCCTAGCTTGGCTACCTTTAGCACAAGCTATATTTTTGAAACCCAATCCATCAGCTATTTTCGTCATTACTATTACTGCTATTTGGCCGATTATTCTCAATACAGCTTTGGGTGTAAAAATGGTTCCCAAAGATTATACCAATGTCTCAAAAATCTTAGAGCTTTCATTTTTTGAGAACTTTTATAAGGTCTTAATCCCTGCAACACTACCGTACATTTTTACTGGGTTAAGAATTGCTATTGGTCTTTCTTGGTTGGCCGTAGTTGCAGCAGAAATGTTACTGTCTGATGACGGATTAGGCTTTTTTATTGTGAATGCTTATAACAATTCCAACATCAGCGAGATAATATTGGCGATTATATATTTAGGTATAGTAGGTTTGATTCTAGACAAAATTATGTCTTACATAGCTTTCAAAGTTACGCCGCAAGAATAGTAATAGTCAATATTTACTGTCCCCCATCCTCTGTCCCTTAATATTAAAAGAACCTCCAATGCAGAACTTTGTCACGATTCACGGCATTAATAAAGAGTACCCTGCACCCAATGGTGAGAGAAACGTTATTCTCAAAGATATTTATCTAGAAATTAAGCAAGGAGATTTTGTTTCTCTGATTGGTCATTCTGGTTGCGGTAAATCTACTTTACTGAATATGATTGCAGGTATGGAAAAGCCTTCTAGCGGTTATGTAGAAGTAGATGGTACAAGAGTAAAACGTCCAGGTGCAGAACGAATGATGGTATTTCAAAACTATTCGTTGTTACCTTGGTTAAGTGCTTGGGATAATGTGGCTTTAGCTGTCGATAAAGTGCTATCTCATAAACCAAAAGTTGAACGCGATCGCATTGTTGCCGCTCACTTAGAAATGGTAGGTTTGAAAGATGCAGCCCGCAAAAAACCAGGACAACTTTCTGGGGGGATGAAACAAAGAGTTGCCCTGGCTCGTGCTTTAGCAATTAAACCCAAACTGTTACTGTTGGATGAACCCTTTGGGGCTTTGGATGCACTCACCCGCAAAACTCTACAAGCCGAATTAATGGATATTTGCAATCAGGCTCATATCACAACCATTATGGTGACTCATGATGTTGATGAAGCACTGTTACTTTCTGATCGCGTGGTGATGTTGAATAATGGCCCGGCTGCTACTATTGGCCAAATTTTAGATGTTCCTTTTGGTCGTTCTCGCATTCCATCAGAGATTGTAGATCATCCCCTTTATCATGATCTGCGCCACGAATTGCTGAATTTTTTGCACCATCAACAGCAAGCGCAATATAAAGAAGTTGAAAAAATGCCGATTTTGAAATCTGCGGCGTAAAAAAGACGGAATAATTTTATTTGGGGATTTGGGATTGAACAATCTCAAGGTGAAAATTCCAAGTCCTAAGTTTCCATAATTTTGGTGAAACTAGTTGCACTGGAAATGTCTTCTACTTTTATTGATCAAAATTGATTGCCTGTAGAAAACACAGTTGTTATTTTTATATTCACACTAATTGATATATGTCAAAGTTTACTAGAAGACATTTTATAGCTGCTGGTGGAGCAGCATTTTTATCTACAACTCTAAATCATCGTTCTTCAGCTATCCCATCGAATGCAAGTTTATATGCTGCTAATGGTGATGCACCAGAAGTTACAGGAGCAAAACTCGGCTTTGTACCTGTAACTAGTTGTTGTCCATTGATTGTAGCTAAAGCTAAGGGCTTTTTTGCCAAGCATGGAATGCCTAATGTACAGGTGTTAAGACAGCCTTCTTGGGCAATCATCCGCGACAAACTGATGTTAGGTTCAGGTAATGAAGGTTTGGATGGCGCACATTTGCTATTTCCGATGGTACATTTGATGGCCACTGGTGAGATTAGCTACGGACGCAAAATTCCGATGTATATTTTGGCGCGGATGAATGTCAACGGACAGGGTGTTTCTGTAACTAATGCTTATCAAGATTTAAAACTGGGGCTGGATAGTTCTCCCCTCAAGTCAGTGTTTGCCAAAAAAAGTTTAGGTGGGGAAAATGTGCGTTGCGCTGTACCCTACCGCCGGGTAACTGGTGACTTTTTTATGCGTTGGTGGTTAGCGTATGGTGGGATTGATCCAGATAAAGACGTATCCCTGATTGTAGTTCCACCACCGCAGATGGTAGCGAATATGCGGGGTGGTTCAATGGACGCTTTTTGTGTGGTAGATCCTTGGCATCATCGCTTGATTAAACAAGGAATTGGTTATTCTACAGTTACTAGTGGGGAATTATGGAATAATCACCCAGAAAAGGCTTTGGGAGTGCGTGCTGAATGGGTAGATAAACATCCAAAAGCAGCAAAGGCTTTATTAGCGGCGGTATTGGAAGCACAAATGTGGTGCGATCGCCCCGAAAATAAAGCAGAATTGTTTGAGATATTATCACAACGCCAATGGATTGGAATTCCTAGTGAATTTTTGCGCGATCGCCTTTTGGGTAAGTTCGATTATGGCAATGGCCGCGTAGTCGAAAATAGTCCCCACATGATTAAATTTTGGCGGGAAAATGCTTCCTATCCCTATAAGAGTCATGACTTGTGGTTCTTTATTGAAGATATGCGCTGGGGTAATCGCCCTAAAGATTTTAATCCTCAGCCAATCATCGATGCAGTTAACCGGGAAGACTTATGGCGAGAAGCCGCCAAACTCATCGGACAGGAAAAAGCTATCCCCGCCAGTACATCACGCGGTATAGAAAAATTCTTCAACGGCTTAGAATTTGACCCCCAAAATCCCCAAGCTTATCTCAATGCTCCCAAAATCAGGGCTTAGTCATTAGCTTTTCTCCCCATTTCCTATTCCCCAACCAGTAGCTAAGTACACAAAGATCCGCTATATTCCCCTAGGGAGCTATTGGTGATGATTTTTATGGGAAGAAGTGGAAAAAGTCTGAAGCTGATTGCAGGTTTCTTCACCGCACTGACTCTGACACAATTTTTTGGGTGCAATACCTCTGCAAAAGCAGCTGATACGGTGGTGGTACGTTATGGTTTGTTTGCAGAATCTATTCCTCTAGCTGATTTGCAAACCGCCGCTAAAACTGGAGAGTTTCCTAGCAGTCTAGACTTGTTTACTCAGCGGTTATCTGAAGAGCAACGTCGCGCTCTTTTGGGAATGCTGAGAATGAGAGTACCTCTAAATGTGGTGACTTTGAGTAGATTACTCAATACCCAAATTGGTACAACTATTCTCAACGACCTTTCTACAGCGGTGGTTCGCAAGGATCAAGCAGGTGCAAAAGCCTTAAGAGCCGGGCTGGTACTAGGCTCTAATTCTCCCCAAGGTTTATCTGTACTCAGTTTTATTGCTGCTTATCCGAGTCAACGCTTGGAAATTAATTTACCCCAAGCTTTGAGTGTAATGGGAAGTTTGAATAATGCTTTTTGGCGTACCCAACAGTTCATGCTTTCCCTGTCTCCGCAACTTGCGCCACAACCTTCCCGAATTAATTTACCTTTCGACCCCAGTCAACCAGGTAACGCTACTGTACAAGTGTTGAGCCAAAGTTTCAATGATCAAAAACGCGATCGCAACATTCCTGTTGATATTTACTGGTCAACATCTGCCAACGCTAACAAACCAATAATCGTATTTACTCATGGTTTAGGGTCAGTTCGCACTGAGTTACGCTACTTAGCAGAATATCTGGCATCCCACGGTTATATAGTTGCAGCTTTGGAACATCCTGGTAGTAATCAAACCAATGTTGATTTAGCGGTTCAAGGTAAAGCCAGAATCGTTAAACCCCAAGAGTTTTTGGAACGTCCCCAAGATATTAGTTTTGTGTTGGATGAATTAGCTAAGGTCAATCAAACAGCAAGTAATCCCCTAGCAGGAAAACTAGCCACTGATAATGTCATGGTGGTGGGTTATTCTTTTGGCGGTGGGACGGCTTTAGCATTAGCTGGCGGTGAATTACAGCTAGCAGGACTCAAACAAAGCTGTCGCAATCAATTAGCTACTTTGAGCCTGGGGACGGCTGTCCAATGTATTGCTCAGGAATTACCAGAAAATAACTATCAACTGCGAGATAATCGAGTTAAACAAGTTATTGCTCTTAGTCCAACCACTTCATTAATGTTTGGCGAAACTGGTTTAACTAAAGTACAAGTACCTACATTAATTTTGGCTAGTTCTGCAGATAAAACTACTCCAGCTTTAACGGAACAAATCATGGGATTTAGTAAAATTTCTTCTCCCAAGTGGTTAGCAGGTGTAATTGGTGGAACTCATTTAAGTGTCAAAGACCCCAGCACTACTTTAGACCAAGCAGATCAACCCAATACACCCCTAAGTGGTGGTGAAATTGTCGGTGAACAAGCTGCTGATGTACGAAAATTTGTCCAGGCGATCGCTCTAGCAATGGCTGCACAACTCACACCCGAAGCCGATAAATATGCTATTTTTCTCACCCCAGATTATGCTCAATTAGCGTCTACCAAAGTTTTTCCTTTTCGTATGGTTAGAGATATTCCCCCTGGATTAATCTCAATCGATAAATGAAGGCTATGGGGAAAAATGTTGTTGTAGTTTTTCCCCACACTGAAAAGATAGCTCAGTACAACTTCAAACTCAAGGTCTCATAAGTGACCCCATAAACACAGTAATTTGTCTGGCTGTAAAGTCACCAATCAAAGGTTCAAGCAAAACTTCCTTGCTGTGCCGTGCAGAACTTCAGCGAATATAATCACCACCCAAAGCACTAAATTTTTGAAAAATACCAAATAGAAATAATATCTATAAGATAAACTTATGACATATATTTACTTTTCTGTGTCAACTATTGTTGACCAATTCGTTACAAATTTGTTACATTTATTTATATAAGGCAATAAGCTGATCTAACAAAGTAAACACTCACTGAACTGTTCATCATCATATCAAGCAGTGAAACTGGCTAAACTGAGTAGAAAGGGTTATCGACTCAGTAGTAACCACAAACAGAAATGTTTCTTGTGCAGTTAGTTCATAAATGCTGAATTCGGTATCGGTATCTTCCATTGACATTTGGACTTCTCCTAATCACCTCGGTTTCATACCGGGGTTTTTTATTAACTTAGCTAGCTACACTTTCTGATAATTCATGCTGTAATAAATTTTTACCTTTCTTTTTCGCTATATACATTAAATTATCTGCCTGCTCTAGAATTTCACTAACTGCTTGTGGTGGACGGCAAAAAGTTATCGCACCAATACTGACAGTTACAGATAAACCTTCTTGCTGTGTAGATATTAAAAGCATTTTTTGCAATCTATGCAACACTACTTCTGATGCTTCATAACCAGTACGTGGTAATAGAATCGCAAATTCATCGCCGCCAATTCTCGCAATCACATCACTTTTGCGTAGAGTGATTTTAGCTTGTTTCGCAACCAATTGCAGTAAGCGATCGCCCGCAGTATGCCCATATTGGTCGTTAATTTTTTTAAAGTCATCTATATCAAAATAAGCCAAGGTTAATGGCTCTTGATACCTAGAAGATTTAACGATTTCATTGTTAACTATCTCGACAAAAAATCTGCGGTTGTTTAAACCTGTTAGATTATCCGTTTGAGCTAAATTTTCTAAATTTTTTAAATTAGACTTTAACTCTAGGAGTAAATAATTAGTAAACAGAAAGAAAACTAGAATTCCCAGGGCGTTCCAATAATGTATAAAAGGATGTAAATGATGTTTATCATTAATTTGGTTCAGGATTAAATTAATCAGATCACTGGCTAATATAATCAAAAAACTTATGTATTTATCAGTACACCATGTAGAAATTCCAATAGGCAGTAAATATAGAATTGACACAGAAATCTCTGTGGATATCAAGTAGTCAATTACACTGATAGCTACCATTAAAAATATACTTATTAGAATCGAGAATAGTTTAGGTAGATTCTCTAATTTTTGAAGTAAATACATATTCCCCTAGCTGAATAGCCTTTTTAGGTATTATTTATACTGTGTTCAAGCTACTGTCCCGTAATAAATTTATGTCTATCGGTAAAATTTTAAAGCAGAGTAACAGAAAAATTCCCTATACAAACAAAACTTTGCGTGTAAATGAACTAGCTATAAACATTAAAGTTGTACAGATTGAAAATTAAGCCATCCTATTTGCTTAGAGGTTGTTTTAAAGTGACTAACTGTGACTGCTTTAGGCACTTCTTGACCACCTCTCACTCCCCTTTAGAAAGGTGTGACAACTTCATTCAGTCTAAGGCGGCTAGTTGAACTTAACGCACTACCAACTTTTATTAAGCGGGATATGGGAGGAACTAAAAGTACTCGCTACATTATTAATAATTTTTCAGGCATCCTCCTAGATAAACTTATGAAAGTTGATAACCCAGCTTGGTAAACAAACTAAGGTGCCAATTCTTACGCCATTACTAGTTCGTAAGTAATACTGAAAAACAACTATTTTTGGTAAAATTTGAGTAAACAATATCGCTTTCTGTTAAATAGGTTACAGTAAAATGATGTAGTATTTATAACTTTATCCATTTATCATGTTTCCCAACTTAGGTTTTTAAGGTTATATAAAAACGCAATTTGAGGATCATTGGTGATTAGAGGTTATAACTATTGTTATGTAAAACTTTAAAATGTATTTTCTTTCAAAAAATCAATTTAATACTGATAGTAGGATAGGTCTTGTTTAAATTTTAGATGAAGCAAATCGTTGATTGTCGGCATATAAAATTTTACAATAATGCTCTTCTCTATCTGGAAATAATAATTCTCTCTTTGTAGTATTTCATTGTCTGTATTGCAAGTAACCGGATCAATCAAGTAATCATATTTTTATGAAAATCAATGAATATCTCAGCTTTGTTTAGTACTTCTTACATATTCTAAGTTTTTCCTGATCAGTGCAAAATAACAGTGAAGCCATTATTTATCACTCTGTTAATACGCAAGTCCTAGAATCTTTGAAAACAAATTAGGGGTTTTACATATAAAAATATGCGAACAGAGCCAGCAGCACTGATTTTAATTGTGGATGACGATCTAGATAATTTAAGAGTTTTATCCACTTTATTAACAGACTCAGGATTTAGAGTTTTGACGGCTAAAAGTGGACAAGATGCTTGCCACAAACTAGGACAAATAACTCCTGACTTAATTCTGGTGGAAGGAATGATGTCCGAAGTCGATGGGTTTGAACTTTGTCGTCGGATTAAAATTAATCCAAGATTTCAAAAAACCCCAGTTATATTGATAATTGCTAGAAATGAAAATCAAAGTAGACTAGTAGAATTAAATTTAGAATCTGTTGACTATCTAGCAAAACCATTTCTGCCAATAGAAGTTTTAATCCGTATTCGTTTGAACTTGCAACTCCTGAGTCTAACTCGCTCTCTTCATGAAAGTACTAATCTACTAAATCAAGAAATTATTGCTCGTCAAATAGTAGAAGCAGAGTTGTACACACTTAATCAAGATTTAGAACAGAAGGTAATCGAACGTACTCAAGCACTTACATTGGTACTGAATGAGCTACAGCTAAGAGAAGAGAAACTAACCTATGCAGCTTTTCATGACTCATTAACAGGCTTATTTAATCGTGCTTGGTTAATGCAGTATTTATCAGAAATATTTGAACAAGAGCAACCACAACTAGGACACGCAATTCTATTTTTGGATCTAGATCGCTTCAAAAGTGTTAATGATCATCTGGGACATATAGTTGGGGATAAATTACTACAACAAGTTGCCAAGAGGTTACAAAATTGTATTGAACCTTCACATAAAATTGTTCGCTTGAGTGGTGACGAGTTTTTAATTTTTCTGGTCAATCAAGATGGGATTGCATCAGTCGAAACAGTTGCTAACTCTGTCCTGCAACAATTACATATACCCTTTGAGATTGACAAATATCAAATTTCTATCGGTGTTAGTATTGGCATTTTGCCTTCTACTCTCAATTATCAACAGCCAACTGATATCCTTAGAGATGCAGATGCAGCAATGTATCAAGCTAAACGTTCTGGAAAAGGCTGCTACATAGTATTTACCAATGAAATGCAGCTACAAACATTGAAGCGTCTTCAGCTAGAAGGTGAACTACGTCAAAGTATAGAAAAAAATGAGTTTTGCCTTTATTATCAACCTATATTTTGTTTAGAGTCTCAAAAGATAGTTGGCTTGGAAGCACTTATTCAATGGCAACATCCACAAAAAGGACTAATCTCTCCAGATCAATTCATTACAATCGCTGAAGATATGGGGATAATTCCATCTCTAGATTTATTAGCATTAAAGTTAGCTTGTCAGCAACTATATCAGTGGCAACAAGAATTGCAATGTGCCGAATCATTAGTCATTCATATCAATATAGCTGCCGCACAACTGCAACATTTAGATTTGGTAGAACAAATTCAAAAAATCCTCTACGACAATCATATATCTCCCTCAGCTATTAGGTTAGAGGTTACAGAAAATGCCTTCATTAATGGGTCTAGTATTGTTACTCAAGTTTTAGAAAAAATTCACGATCTTGGCATCAAACTCTGTATAGATGACTTTGGTACTGGATATTCTTGTTTTAGTCAATTACATACATTTCCAGTGGATACACTCAAGATTGATCGCTCGTTTACCAAGAATGTTAACGCTAGTGTGGAATCTGCTGCGATCGTACAAACCCTAATTAATTTTGCTAATTCTTTAGGGATTGCTGTTGTAGCTGAAGGAATTGAGACTCAAATACAGTTAGAAGATTTGCAGAAGTTCGGCTGTGAATTCGGACAGGGCTACTTATTTTCTCGTCCTTTGCCTATTGCAGAAATAACAAATTTTTTAAGAATACAAGATAGTTAACTTGATTTAATGATCAAATATATATATTCTTGATAAAAATCAAGATTTCTTTACTTTAATTTATATTAAAAGATTTATTAAAAACACATCTATCGATAGATTTATAGATAGCTTTGATGTGGCATCGTTTCAGTAGGATCAGATCAATCGATAATCATAAGTCAATGCTGCTATGACTCGTCTAATTCAAATCATCCAAAACACATTGATTCGTGTAATAGCTTTTTCGTCAGTGATTCTTCAAAATATTGTTGCTTTCATTAGTAGCATCTTTAAAGCTATAGCTAACTTGTTAGGATTGAATAACCCAAATTATTTTCTGGAATCTGAAGACGCAAACAGTACAAAGAAAATTTCAAATCAACAATTAAGTACAAATCAGTTAGATAATAAGACTGAAATTTCTAATTCTAATCGTCGCCGTCCTAATGCCAAAATGGAATATTATATGAAAATGGCACAGGAAATTAGAAAAACTAACTAATGAGAACCATGTAAATAATTAAAGGCTTGCAGTAAGGGCTTTAGTCTTTATTTGAGGATTAAAGTCCTTAATAAACACTGAACTTCAATGATTTCATACCAGTTAACATAGTTTGATTTATTTCCACTAGTTTACTTTTATACCAAAATCATTTGGCATTTCAATAGCAGATTTAGCAAGATTCATAAAGCCAATAAGTAACCTGAGTTCGGGTTAAAGATAAGAAGGTAAAAGCCAGTCCAGATGGAGGCTAGGCTTCTGAGGTAGATGACAATAAGCGATCAATCCGCACAAAACGTTAACACAAAAATTAACGGGGCTTCGATGTCTGGAATGCTC
>DVDT01000084.1 GCA_015296085.1 Trichormus sp. M33_DOE_039
ATTAATCCCAGAGTCGTGAAAAAACCTGTATCAAAATTTCGTTCTAAAAAACCGCAACACAGAGGGACTGGACAACGAGTAGAAGCTCCGAAATTTCATATCACTAATCAGCTTTCTAGCCTTAACTGAACCGTATTGGTCCAGACCTAGTGACATTGCGCGTGGAATCTCAGGAAAAATTAGCACAAGGTCAAGCTGATTTACAACAGGCCCAAGCAGACTTAAGATTGGCTCAACAGAATTACCAAAAATACCAACAAATAGCCACCTCGGAAATTGCCCAAGCACAAAGTCAAGTTGACTTTGCTCAAGAAAAGTACAACAAAGACAAGCAGTTAGCTGATGATGGTGCTTTACCTCGTCGCAACGCTTTAGAGTCCCAAACTCAGTTAGCACAAGCAAAAGCCGAACTGACTAAAGCCAATAGCCAAAGAGAGGTGATTGAGGCAGAAAATCAACTCAAACGCGCTCAAGCAGCAGTTGAGTTAGCTAAGTCAAATATTAGTCGCAGTAATAATATTTATCAAACCCGACTTGCTCAATTGGGGACTCTTGCTAATGCTAAGGGATTAGTCACAATCACTGCTCCTATCTCCGGCAAAGTGGCTGATAGGGAAGTTACCCTTGGTCAAACCTTTGAAGATGCTGGTGGCAAATTGATGACGATTGTCAACGACAGTCAAGTATTTGCTACAGCTAATATTTATGAAAAAGATTTAAGCAAGATAAAAACTGGTCAAAGAATTAGTTTACGAGTTGCCAGTCTACCTGAAAGTACATTTTCAGGACGAATTTCCCGGATTGGGACATCGGTAGAAGGAGAAACACGAGTTGTACCAGTACAAGCACAGGTGAATAACTCAAGCGGTCAACTCAAACCTGGAATGTTTGCAGAACTCGAAGTTTTAACAAACCAAACATCAGCAGCTATTTTAGCTATCCCTACCTCAGCAGTGGTTGAAGCGAATAGTAAAAAACTTGTTTATATACAAAATGGTAATGCTTTCCAAGCCGTTGAAGTAACTTTAGGGCAAACTTCTGGAGATATGGTTGAGGTCAAAAGTGGTTTGTTTGAGGAAGATATGATTGTGACACAACGCGCACCACAACTTTATGCCCAATCATTGCGGGGTGGTAGCAAATCTACAACCGGAGACAAAAATGAAACACATACCCACACAGAAGTAACCCAAGCGAAAACAAACTTACCTATACCTTTGTGGCTATTGGTAACAGGAGGAGTGACACTTTTTGGTGTTGCTGCTTTTGCAGCAGGTAGCCTTTGGTCAAGTCGTCGTATACGTCAGCGTTTTGTATCAGTTGGTCATCCCGAATATGATGGCTTTACTTATGAAACTGAAACTCGTGTTGATAACCATAAACAGCCAACCACATCAAATTCTGCTGCTGTCTTAGATCAACCAGACAATAATATTTAATAACTTAAAATGCTCAATAACATCGTCAGGTGGGTGATTGACCGACGTTGGCTCGTTGTTTTAGCTACAGCGATCGCTGCATTGTGGACATTCTACGTCATTCCCCAAATGCCATTGGATGTGCTACCACCCTTTGCACCGCCCCAAGTAGAAATTCAAACCGAAGCACCGGGACTCGCGCCGGAAGAAGTTGAATCTTTAGTAACTTTACCAATTGAGAGTGCAATTAATGGTACACCAGGAGTAACCGCAGTCCGTTCATCCTCGGCAGCAGGAATTTCTGCTGTGAGGGTAATTTTTAATTGGGGGACAGAAATTTATCAAGCACGTCAGCTAGTGACTGAACGACTGCAACAAGCTGCAAGTAAGCTTCCCCCAGGAGTAGAAACGCCGCAAATTTCTCCCACTACTTCACCTGTTGGTTTAGTGGTTCAATACGCTTTTACAGTCGAATCAGAAAATGATAATTCTCAATCTAAAATTGACCTCATGGAAGCGAGGCGAATTGTTGATTGGCAAGTCACAAATCGTCTTTTAGCTATTCCTGGTGTGAGCCAAGTAGTAGTTTTTGGTGGTGATGCTCGTCAATATCAAGTTTTAGTAGATCCAGCAAAATTAGCAGCCTTTAATATTTCTTTAGAGCAAGTTACTAATGCCACAAAATCTGCCAATGGTAATGCACCAGGCGGTTATTTAATCACACCAGATAAAGAAACATTAATTCGAGGTATCGGACGCATTGAATCAATTGCAGATTTGCAAAAATCAACTATTACTGCACGTAACGGAGTACCTGTTAGACTGCAAGATGTAGCAGAAGTAAAAATTGGTGGTGCAATTAAACGGGGAGATGGTAGTTTCAATGGCAAACCAGCAATTATTTTAATGGTTAATAAACAGCCGCTTGCAGATACTCCTACTGTTTCCCGTGCAGTAGAAGCGGCGATGAAAGAAATTCAAGCTGGGTTACCCCCAGAGATTAAAGTCACAACGACATTTCGCCAAGATAGTTATATTGATTCCTCAGTGCAAAATGTTAGTTCATCATTAATTCAAGGTAGCATCATTGCGGCAATAATTCTGATTCCCTTTTTAATGAACTGGCGGACTCTGGCAGTATGTTTGCTAGATTTTTTCTTAACTCTACTGTTTGGATTGTTAGCCCTTTCTTGGTTAGGTATAGGGCTAAATACAATGACTTTAGGAGGTTTAGCAGTAGCGATTGGTACGGCAATTGATGATGCTATTGTTTACGGAGAAAATACTTATAGAAGACTGCGAGAAAATAAAATTTCTGACAATCCATTACCGCCATTAGAAATTATTTTTGAAGGTTCAGCAGAAGTACGAGAATCATTGATTGGTGCAACTGTTATTGGCATTATTGTTTTTTCACCAATTTTTACTCTGCCAGGTGTAGAAGGAAGAATTTTTACACCAATGGGAATCTCTTATTTAGTCATAGTTGTTATTTCTAGTTTAGAATCGCTGTTAGTCTCCCCTGCTTTGTGTGCGATTTTATTACCTAATGTTAAAGTGACAAAAAGAGAGCCTTGGTTGGGGAGGTTATGTAAGACAATTTATAGTTACTGTCTCAACTTTTCTTTTCGGAATTCTTTACCAATCATTGGTGTTGCATTGGCTTTAACAGTAACAGCGATCGCAGTTATTCCTTCATTCGGTAGAGCTTTTTTACCAGAGTTCCAAGAGCAAACGATGGTAAATACCTTAACTTTATATCCTGGTGTGTCTTTGGAAGCAACAACAAAAGCCGGTTATGTAGTAGAAGATGCGCTTAAAAATGACAACCGCTTCAAATTTATTCAAACACGAGCCGGACGGGCTGAGGGAGATGCAGATGCGGCAGGTGTGAATATTGCACACGTTGATATTGAACTTAGTGACGAGGGGATGAAAGACCGCACGAAGACTTTAGAAAAGCTGCGGCAAGAGTTTGATAAGATACCGGGAGCAGCACCGAATGTAGGCGGATTTATCTCCCACCGCATGGATGAAGTTTTGTCTGGGGTAAGAAGTGCGATCGCAGTCAAAATTTTTGGTTCAGACTTAGCACAACTCCGTCAGATTGGGGAACAAGTAGAAGCCCAGATGAAAACGATTGATGGGGTTGTAGATTTATTGCTAGAACCGCAAATCCCCATACCGCAAATTCAAATCAAATTTGATCGAGATGCTGCTAGTCGCTACGGTTTATCAGTCGGAGAAATTTCTAGTATTATTGAAACCGCACTCAACGGACAAGTTGTTTCTCAAGTTTTAGAAAACCAACAATCCTTTGACCTTTTAGTGTGGTTAAAGCCGGAAGCACGACAAGATTTGTCCACCATTCGGGATTTATTAATTGATACTCCTAATGGACAGAAAATTCCTTTAGGAAATGTTGCAATAATTGACAACGGTACTGGCCCGAATACAATTAATCGTGAAAATGTTTCTCGTTTGATTGTAGTTTCAGCTAACGCTAAAGGTAGGGATTTACGCTCGATTGTCAATGAGATTGAAGCCAAGGTCAAAAGCAATGTCCAAGTGCCTGCGGGTTATTTTATCCAATACGCAGGTCAATTTGAAGCAGAAGAACGCGCTACCCAAAATATTCTGGTGTTCAGTGCGATCGCATTTGTGGCGATTACAGTTCTCATGTATATTTCAGTGAAATCTATACCTTCTACCATCATGATTATGATTAATTTACCAATTGGTTTGGTAGGAGGTGTAATCGCAGTATCGTTAACTGGAGGCGTGATTTCTGTTGCGTCTTTAGTTGGGTTTGTTTCTCTGTTTGGGGTAGCAACTCGCAATGGTTTGTTATTAGTGGATAACTACAATAGTAAATTTGCCGAAGGAATGCCTTTAAAAGAAATTATTGTTAAAGGTTCAATGGAACGACTTAATGCGATTCTAATGACAGCTTTGACTTCTGCATTAGGTCTAGCACCAATGGTACTACAAGGTGGCCCAGGACAAGAACTTTTGCAACCGCTTTCTATTGTTGTTTTTGGTGGTTTGTTTACATCAACAGCGATAACTTTGGTTGTTTTACCTGCTTTGTATGCCAAGTTTGGTAAACATTTATTTCCCAAGAAAACGGAGGAGAGTAAAGCAAAAGACGAGAAATTTTTTATGCACATGTAGCTACTCAAAACTTCTGCACATATATAGAGGAATAAACCAATGAAATTACTTAAATCTGGCTTGATTATTGTTGGAAGTGTAGGACTACTATTTTTAGGATCTTGCAGTAATGCTAATCAAGCAGCTAATACAGAAAATAGTCCAGATGCTTCCAAGGCGACTACTCAAGCACCATCTGTTTCTGCCTCACCAGCAACAAAAACAGATAGCGAACATGGTGCATCTCATGGAGGCCAAGTTGTAGAGACAGGAAGCTATCATTTAGAATTTGTTCCTGAGAAAGAAGCAAATGGAACTCACATGGATTTATATTTGCAAACGGGTGATAACCACGAAACAGTTCCTAATGCAAAAGTAACGGCTCAAGTTCAGCTACCTGGTGGACAACAAAAGACAATTCCTTTTACTTATGATGCCAAGGATAAACACTATACTGGTCTACTGAATGAAAAAGCATCTGGTCAGTATCAAGTGAAAATTACGGCAGATATTAAAGATGAAAAAGCAACCGGACGTTTTAACTTTAATCGCTAACTAGTATTTATCATGCTTTGATTTCGACGCTGACCATTCTATTTTTCGAGTCAATATCACGTTTTAACCGTACATTTTTACACACAAATACTATTTTCATCAAAATTAAAAGTTTATAATCATAAACAAGAATTCACAACCTAAATAGGTTGTGAATTCACATAGATACTATGTACATTCAAAGTTAGAAGGCAGGAAGTTTTGCCTTTCTTGTTTTATTAAGAAAACATCAGCTAAATTAAACCACATTAATCCAAAAATCAGCAGTAATGATTTTACCGTTGCGATTGAATTGTCCCCAAAGTTTATACTTTCCTGCTTGCGAAAAGCTAGTCATAAAATGAACCTGTCCAGTTGGGGCATTGTTGAGTGCGTGAGCATGGATGTAATCTGCTGCTGTTAATGAGGTTGACTGTCGTAGGATAACTAAATGTCCTTTTTCTCCCAAGTAAGGCTGCAAGTCTGTAAGCGGTTGATTGTTAGCAGCATCTTGTAATTTAAACATTAAGGTGACTTCCTTACCTGCTTTTACAGTTTGTTCAGAGAGAGCAAGATTGACTTGAGTATCATTGAAGGTTTTACTACGCTTAATGTCAATTTCTGGAGCAGCAATACTGATTCCAGGAACTTGTGTTTTTAAGACTGAGATTTGTTCTGTTTGACCAGTAGGTTTGTAGTCACTAAAAAATGTGTAACCGCCTGCTTGGGGAAAACTAGCTTCTACTTTGAACTGACCATTATTTTTATATATGGGATGAAGATGGCTGAAAAATTGAAGATCGTCACTGACAATAATCAAGTGCATGAGCTTTTCTTGGAAGGTGTCAAACTTGGCGATCGCCTTCCCTTCTATATCTTGAACATCAATCAATAGCGAAATATTTTTATTAGGGGTGATGTCATTGGGAACTTTAAGTTTTGCTTGAGTCAATGCTTTTTTTTCACCATGAACTGTGCTACTTGTTGAATGTTCTCCATGATGACTTTCATTGATTGAAGGCTCCTCATGCTGATGTGTACTAACAGATATTGCTTTTTCTTCAGCTTTAGGTAATAATGAGCAAGCTTGAACTATTACCAAAGTAGTAGTGATAGCGATCGCATTGATAAATCTCTTCATTGATTCTGCTCCATTAGTAAATTTATGAATTATCTACTCAACATAAAATTGAGTTTAAATTGTCTAGTTTACTGGAGAGTCAAGAGGCAAAATCAATAAATTATTATGTTTAATTCTTATTAAATTTCATGCGAAAGCACGTTTTTTATTCTAAATAAACGTGCCTGAAAATCTGATATTTAAAGTTAAATATTAACCTTCAAGTAAGAATAGGACAAATTGTTGAATGATATGTTTCAGATTGAATTTCCCAGTCAGAAAGCATCCCTGACAAATCTTGTCTCAAAACAAGTAATTGCTGAATCTGATAATCAATAGCTTGTACCTTATCCTCAAGCTTGGTTTTTATATGTCCACACGGTAATTGTCCCTCATCATGAACATTCAAAAATTCTTTGATTTCGGCTAAAGTTAAACCCAGGCTTTGGGCGCGTTTAATAAAGTGCAGGCGAGCTAAAACATCAGTATTAAATAATCTAAAACCACCCTCTGTTCTACCTGATGATTTGAGTAGACCAAGTTCTTCATAATAGCGAATGGTTTTAATCGGTACTCCACTTTCTTTAGCAACCACACCAATCTGTTTTGACTTTTCTTGAACTAGCATAATTACTTCTCTTAAATTTAACCCTCTACCTTATCCTAGATTCTCTAGTCTGCTGGAGAGTCAAGCATCAACTCTATAAAAAATAGTTAAGGAGAAGGAAAACCCCTGAGATGTAATCAGTTGATGTAGGTATTGATCCAATTTACATGGCTTAAAACCTAGTCAGAATTTAATACTTTACGAAACACAATCTTATCAGCACCTGCCGTATAAAAATCACGGATGCAAGCCTCTTCCTCGTAACCGCACTTCGCGTAAAACTTCCTTGTGCGCTCGAAGCTTGCTAAGGTTTCCACCAGTAGCATTCGTCCACCGCGCGCCTTTAAAGTTTCTTCGACGTAGCATAGCAATTTTCCACCGCGTCCTTGTCCTTGGTGGTCAGGACGAATGGCGATCAATTGTAGGTTCCATGTCTGTTCTGTCATCCGTTCAGGCTCACAATAGGCGACTCCCACTGGGCCTTCTTTGTCATCGTCGTCGGTGATCCAGAAGGAATCGCGGCTGCTGCCGTCAAAGTAGTCAGCCAGGATTTTGCTGAGATACTCAAGCTCGTTAGGCTCGAAACCGATGGTGTTGGCTACAGCAATCAATGCCTCTGCATCTTCGGGTTTTGTAGGTCGGATCATGAAGAATTTAATTGTATGCTTGACGCATATAATAAGCAACAGATTTGCTTGATGTCAATATGCACGAAGCATATAATTTAGGCATGGAAAACACTAACCTTGCGAATGTAATTGGGGCTTTAGCCCTTGCTTTGACAGATTTGATCGCTCAGTCAGCAGATCAAATGATCGATGACGCAGGGCCAGCTACCGAGGCTCTTTGCTTGGTAAGACATGCACCTGGGATACCGATTGAACAATTGCGCCGCGCCCTTGGGATGTCGCATCCTGGTGCAGTGCGACTTGTAGAGCGACTGGAGAAACAAGGATTAATTCTGCGTGAACGTTGCGCTGTGGATCGCAGAGCTGTGGAACTGAAATTGACCCAAGAAGGGGAAGCTCTGGTGGGCAAGATTCACCAAGCGCGGCTCTTGGCACTTGAGGAAGCGATCGCTTCTCTATCTTCAAAAGACCGCTTACATTTGTGCCGTATCACTAACCAAATCTTGTTTTCCTTGACAAAAACGAAGTATAGTGCATTCAGTATCTGCCGTTTATGTGATGAAACAAACTGTCTGGATTGTCCAGTGGGTAAACGTTACAGCGAATTGACTTAACACAGATGAATGCAAAATTCCCGCTTATCCCTGTTTTGTCACTCTAGGCAGAAGAAAAATAGAATTCAGTGTGAGTCAGGAATATAAAAATTGGAGATGTGAGGCTATAAACAATAGACTGGAGTTTAGAAAAACCCTGAAATAATTGAGGAATAGGAAAAATTGTTAACCAGGGATATATCAGG